>DATJTL010000401.1:0-6188 GCA_035503415.1 Xanthobacteraceae bacterium | reverse complement strand
GGCCCCTTGTCGGGCGCCACCAGGCAGACCGCGCTGTCGGTCAACCGATCGGACAGGCGCACATCCGAAACGGCCTCGCCAAGCGCCGACTTCAAGAAAGCGATGAAGATCTTCACCGACGGCGCCGCCTCAGGCTCCTTTTCTTCCTTCGCGTCGAGGCGAGGGATGGACGCGAGGTCCGCCGCGCCCTGGGTGACCGATTTGAGCGGCTTGCCGTCGAAGGAAGCCTCCGACATCACCCAAAACGAGTCGACCGGATCGGGCAGCAACAGCACCTCGATGCCGCGGGCACGGAAGCCTTCAAGCTGCGGCGAGGATTTAAGACGCTCAAGATCATCGCCTGCGAGATAGTAGATCGCGATTTGGTTGGGTTTGAGCGAACCGACGTAGTCCTTCAGACCCCGCCACGCATCCGCCGATGCCGTGGTTTTGAAACGCGCCAGCGCAAGCAGCGCATCGCGGCGCTCGAAGTCCTCGTAAATTCCCTCTTTCAGTACGGCGCCGAAGGTGTCCCAGATTTTCGCATAAGCGACCGGCTCTTTCTCCGCCAGACGCTCCAGTTCCGACAGCACCCGGCTGGTCGCGCCCTTTCTGATCGCGGCGAGCAGCGGGCTCTCCTGGATCTTCTCGCGCGAAACATTGAGTGGCAGGTCGGCGCTGTCGACAAGCCCGCGCACGAAGCGCAGGTAGCGCGGCAGGATGTCGGCGTCGTCGGTGATGAAGACGCGCTTGACGTAGAGCTTGACGCGCCCTTTGCGGTCGGGATCGAACAGGTCGAACGGCCGCGAACCGGGCACGAAGAGGAGCGTCGTATAGTCCTGCCGGCCCTCGGCGCGGAAATGCACGGTGAGCGCCGGATTGTCGAACTGACCGGCAATGCTGCGATAAAAGTCCGTGTAGTCGCCAGTTGTGATTTCGGCTTTGGGCTTGGCCCAGAGCGCCGCGCCGTCGGTGATCTCGGCTGGCGCGGCGCCGGGCTTTTCCACGATCGTGATTGGCACCGGCACGTGGCCGGATTGCTCCCTCACCAGCCGCTCCAGCACATGCCGCTCGGTATAAGACTTGGCGTCCTCCAGCAGATGCAGGATGACGCGGGTGCCGCGCGCCATGGCATCGGCGGGGAGCGCCGAGACCGCGAACGTACCCTTGCCGTCGGACGACCACAGCCACGACGCGTCCGTTCCCGCCCGGCGCGACAGCACGTCGACCCGCTCGGCGACCATGAAAGCCGAATAGAAGCCGACGCCGAAGCGGCCGATGAGCGCCGTGCCGTCACCGCCTGCGCCACCCTCCCCGCTGCCTTCCCCCGCCGCGATGCGATCGAGGAACGCCTTGGTGCCGGAGCGCGCGATGGTGCCAAGCGCCTCGACCAGCTCCTGGCGCGCCATGCCGATGCCGTTGTCCTCGACGATCAAAAGCTTCTTCTCGGCATCGACGGAGAGCGTGATCCGCGGCTTGGCGTCGTCGCCAAGCAGCCCCGGATTGGCGAGCGCTTCGTAGCGCAGCCGCTCGCAAGCGTCAGCCGCGTTGGCGATCAGCTCGCGCAGAAAGACCGATTTGTCGGAATACACCGAATGCACCATCAGGTGCAGGAGCTTGGCGACGTCAGCCTGGAAGGGTTGGGCCTCGGACGGCCGGCTTTCGGATCGGTTCTCCTCAGTCATGGTCAGGACAGCTCCCCGGCGAGTTTTTATCGGCCCGGAAATGGCGAGAAAACGCCGCCAATTCAAGTCCGTCAGTCGGGGTTGGCCGCTTAGACCGGGACTCTGACAATCGCCCGCAATCCCCCCAGCGGAGAATCGCCGAGCGCGATGTCTCCGCCATGGGAGCGGGCGATGTCGCGGGCGATGGCGAGACCGAGGCCGGTACCACCCTGGTCCTGGTTGCGCGCATCGTCGAGCCGCAGGAACGGTTTGAATACTTCATCGCGCAGCGCCAAGGGAATGCCCGGTCCGTCGTCGTCAACCGTCACCGTGAGCCAGCGGTGATCGCGGCGTCCCGTGATCGTCACGTTCGAAGCAAACCGCATGGCATTGGAGACAAGGTTGCCGACGCAGCGCTTGAACGCCGCCGGCCGCACCGTCACGTCCGGCCGCCCAGAGAAGCCGACGGTCACGCGCCGCCCATGGCGCTCGGCATCCGCTTTGAGCTCTTCGAGCAACGCTGCCACGTCAGCCGGTGCCGATTGTTCGCCGGTATCGCCGCGCGCGAACGACAGGTAGGCCTCGACCATGCCCGCCATCTCATCGACGTCTTTCTTCATCGCCTCGATCTCGGGCCCCTCGCCGAGCAAGACAAGTTCCAGCTTGAAACGGGTGAGCACCGTGCGCAGATCGTGCGACACGCCGGCGAGCATGGTGGTGCGCTGCTCGATCGCGCGTTCGACGCGTCCCTTCATTTCCAGGAAGGCGGCCGCGGCGCGCCGCACCTCGCGGGCGCCGCGCGGCCGGAAATTCGGCGCTTCGCGGCCCTTGCCGAATGCTTCGGCGGCGTCGGCAAGCCGCACGATCGGGCGGATCTGATTGCGCAGAAACAGGATGGCGACGGTCAGCACGATGAGCGATGTCGCCACCATCCAGATGAGAAAGATCCACGAATTGGGGTCATAGACATCGGCGCGCCGGGCGAACACGCGCATGACGGTGTCGGGCAGCTTGATGCGGATTTCCACGATCGACGAACGGCCGACAGTGTCGATCCAGAACGGCAAGCCGATCTGCCGGCGAATCTGGTCGGAGAGCGCCTCGTCGAGCTTGGAGAAGAACGGCTTTGGCCCCGGCGGCGGCAATTGCGTGCCCGGCAGAAAATCCACAACAAGTCCGAGCCGGTCCTGGGCGATGCGGCGCAGCTGCGTGCGGTCGGTATCCTGCGGATATGTCTTGTAGACGTCGATGAGGGTCGCGATCTCCTGCGCGACCGCCGAAGCGAGGTATTTGGTGACCAGGTCCCAGTGCCGCTCCATGAACATGAGAGCGACCACCGACTGCGCGATCACAATTGGCAGGATGATGATCAGCAGCGAACGCGCATAAAGCCCGGTCGGCGTCACCGACTTGAGCCGCCGGGTCAGGCGAAACCAAGGCTCCGCCAGAGGGCCGGCCACCAACGCAAACCCGCGCTGTACGGTGTTCGCGGCGGCCGTCACGTGACCGGCGGCGTTGCGCAAGTGTCCGATGCCTTGGTCGAAGCTCGCCATTGCGCTGCTGCTCACACGACCGGCACCAGCCGATAACCCACGCCGCGCACCGTCTGCACGATCAGCGGGTTGGCCGGGTCGGTTTCGATCTTGCGGCGCAGCCGGTTGACCTGAACATCGACGGTGCGTTCACTCACTGCCTCACCGTTGCCGGCAAGCGCCTGCCGCGGCACGGTCTCTCCGACATTGGCCGCCAGCACGCGCAGCATCTCGCATTCGCGTTCGGTAAGGCGGATCGGCTCCTCGCCGCGCCGCAACTCTCCGGTCGTCATATGGAAGACGAAAGCGCCGAAGCGCACCGACTGGAGGGCGGCCGGCCGCGGCGGGCGGGCGCGCTTGAGGATATTGGCGACCCGCAGCGCCAGTTCGCGCGGCTCGAACGGTTTCGCCAGATAGTCGTCGGCGCCGATTTCGAGCCCCATGATCCGGCTCTCCTTCTCGTCGCGGGCGGTGAGCATGAGGATCGGCACCGAAGAGGTCACGCGCAGCGCGCGGGCAAAATCGAAGCCGTTCTCTCCGGGCATCATCACGTCGAGAATGAGCAGGTCGAAGCGCAAGCCTTCGAGCTTTGCGCGCGCCTCGGCCGCCGTCTCGGCGGTCGAAACCCGGTAACCCTCTGCCAGCAGAAAGCGGGACAGCAGCGCGCGGATGCGGCGATCGTCGTCGACGACGAGCAGATGTGGCGCATCGTCGGCAGGCTTCGCCGGCGCCTCCATAGTCATGGGGTGCCGTCGTGAGAGCGTGCGCGCGCGCGATCGGCATGCGCGATCATGCGCAGCACGCGATCGCGATCCTGCGCGTCGATCATGCCGGCCAGAAAGCGCCGCGCCGCCTCGCGTCCGCCCGGCCCGAGTTCGCCGAGGACGCCGGCTATACGCGCGGTCTGCAAGCCGGCAAGCTGCATGGCCAGCGCCTCGCCTGACGCCGTCACATAGAGCAGCCGCTGGCGGCGATCGTTGGCGCCCTCCCGCTGCACGATGTAATGCTCGTCGATCAGCTGTTTGAGTACGCGGCCAAGCGACTGCTTGGTGATCTTGAGCACGTCAAGCAGGTCGGCGACCTTCATGCCCGGATTGCGATTGACGAAATGCAGAACGCGATGATGCGCCCTGCCGAAGCCGAGCTTGGCCAAGACCTCGTCGGGATCGCCGACGAAATCGCGGTAGGCAAAGAACAGAAGTTCAATCAGATCCCAGCAGGGTTCGGCCGCCGGCTTGGCATGGTCGATTGCAGCCGGAGCGCGAGGATTGGAAGGTGCCGTAATGCCAATGTCCGCCATTTATGTCAGTACTATTGACATATTTTCGGTTGGTTGTTAATACAAAGACGCGTTATCACGACGGCATCTCGTCACCCGACCCACCGGTAGACGGTGTTCGCACCAGGGCGTCCGAGACCATACCGGGAGTCCGGTGCGGACGCAAAAGCACCCGTTTCGCCGTTCCCTCTTAGCCGGGACAGTGTCTGGCGTGGGAAAAGCGGGGAATGCCGCGAGGGAGAAATGCCATGGCCGTGCCCTTTGACCAGCGCGCCGACGTTATCTGGTTTGACGGAAAGCTCATTCCCACCGCCGAATGCAAGATCAGCGTGCTTACCCACGGCCTGCACTACGCAAGCTGCGTGTTCGAGGGCGAGCGTGCCTATGGCGGCGAGATTTTCCGCGGCACCGAGCACTCCGAGCGGCTGAAGCGTTCGGCCAAGGTGCTCGATTTCGAGATCCCCTATAGCGTCGCCGAGATCGACACCGCCAAGCGCCTGGTTCTGGAAAAGAATAATCAGAAGGACGCCTATGTGCGCCCGATCGCCTGGCGCGGCTCCGAGGCGCTCGGCGTTTCGGCACAGGCCAACAAGATTCACCTCGCCATCGCCACCTGGGAGTGGCCAAGTTATTTCGATCCGGCGCAGCGATTGAAGGGCATCCGCCTCGACCTCGCCGACTATCGACGGCCCGATCCGAAGACCGCACCCTGCCTCGCCAAGGCGGCCGGCCTCTACATGATCTGCACCATCTCCAAGCACCGCGCCGAACAGCGCGGCTATGCCGACGCCATGATGCTCGACTGGCAGGGCCGCGTCGCCGAATGCACCGGCGCCAACATCTTCTTCATCAAGGACGGCAAGATCCACACGCCGATCGCCGACTGCTTTCTGGCCGGCATTACGCGAGCGACCGCGATCGATCTCGCCCACCGCAACAAGATCGAAGTCATCGAGCGCCGGATCATGCCGGAAGAACTCAGTGGCTTCTCCGAGTGCTTCATCACCGGCACCGCCGCCGAGGTCACTGCGGTTTCTGAAATCGCCGACTGGAAGTTCACCCCCGGTCGCATCACCCAGACCTTGATGAACGACTACACCGCCGAGGTGCAGCCGAAAGGTAAGGCCGCGGCAGCCTAACGCTCGGCGCGCCATGAACCTCGCGCTCTGGCTGAAGCGCGCGGGATTGGGCCACGGCGACCGGCCGGGCCTCGGACTAGGCTCTCGCACTCTACGTACCTACCGCGAGGTAGCCGCCCGCACCGCTCGGCTTGCCACTTCGCTACGCGAGCGCTTTGGACTTGCACCCGGCGACCGCGTCGCCGTCGCGGCCAAGAACTGCCCGGACTATCTCGAACTGATGTTTGGCATCTGGCACGCCGGCCTCGCCGCCGTGCCGGCCAACGCCAAGCTGCACGGCCGCGAACTCGGCTACATCCTGCAGCACTCCGGCGCGCGGCTGTGTTTTGCCTCCGACGATGTTGAGGCCGAGATCGCGTCCCACGCGCCACCATCGCTCGAGCGATTGATCGCGATCGGTAGCGCGGAATACGACGTGCTTTTTCGCGCCGATGCGGCCGACGTCTGGCCGTGTCGCGGCGACGATCTTGCCTGGCTGTTCTATACCTCCGGCACCACCGGCCGGCCCAAAGGGGCGATGCTCACCCATCGGGTGCTGGCCGCGGCAAGCCTCGCCTACGCGGCCGAAGTCGATCCCATCTCCCCCGGAGATGCG
>DATJTL010000400.1:0-16505 GCA_035503415.1 Xanthobacteraceae bacterium | reverse complement strand
CCGCCGCACTCGGGCGGCTCCGGGCATCATGCTCTCCAGTACTACGGCTGGAGTGTGAGGTGCTTTCACTGGACTGGGACAGGCGGGCGCGGATAACGCCCGCGCAGAGACGTGAGGCTTCCGCCTGCCACTTGAGGGCGGCCGTACGGCCAAGCGTTCCCGCCGAGTCCCAGGAAGCCTGGCCTGGAGCTGAGTTGGGGGGTGACAACCGCCCAACGAGTGCCGCAGTGGAACGCCGGAAGGCGTGCGCGTCCCGCTGGACGCGCGCCGCACTTGCAAGTGCGGCGGTTGGACTCTGCGTCTTCCGGCGTTCTGCTTCCTTTTATTGCAGGAAGCGAGTCGAAAAGAGTTTCGTAGCCCGGGTTGAACGAAGTGAAACCCGGGAGCGGCGTTGAAATCCGAAATGCCCTTCCCGGATTTCGCTTCCACCTACGCGCTCTGCGCTTCGGTGAACTCAAACCCTCCGAAGCTCGCCGAGCGAGCGCAGGAGAGCCGCTCAATCCGGGCTACGAAATAACCGCCCCCGATCGTGATGCATCCGGCCATCCACTGCCGGAGACATCTGACGAAGGTCGGGTTAGCGGTGGAGTTCTTGGGAATGGCTTGCTCAATACTCGGGGCGCGAAAAAAAGCGCAGCGCGAGAATGATGGCGCTTGTCCGCCCCCGCGATAGCGCGGGAGCGGGACCATCCTGCGCTTGCTTCGCAAGCTCCGGGTGGTCCCCTTCCCCCACTTGCGTGGGAGAGGATGAAGTGAGACGCATCGCGACAACGGGGTCGCGCTATCATCACCCTCCCCCGGCGGCGGTCTCAGTGCCATAACGATCAAGGAGCAAAAATGCCCACTCAATCCCCCGTCGGCGTGATCGGCATCGGCCTGATGGGTGAAGTCTGTGCCGGCCGCCTCATTGCGGCGGGCATCTCGGTCATCGGCTTCGACATCGACCCGGCGAAGAACAAGCGGCTCGGCGACATCGGCGGCCGTGCCGGCTCGTTCGCCGAGATCGCCGCACGATGCGATCCGATCGTGCTTGCGGTGTTCTCCACCGATCAGGTCGAGGACGTGGTCGAGCACGAGCTGCTGCCGGCCGCTGCGGGCAAAATCGTAATGTGCACCTCGACCTGCGATCCGGACCGGATCGCCGCGCTGGCCGAGCGCGTCGCGGGCCGCCTGCACTTTCTGGAAACACCGGTGTCGGGAACGAGTGAGCAGGTGCGGGTGGGTGACGGTGTCGGGCTGATCGGCGGCGATGCGGCAATTGCCCAAATGGCCGCGCCCGTTCTCGATGCGCTGTTTCCCAAGCGCTTCCACATCGGCAAGGCCGGCGACGGCGGCCGCGCCAAGCTCGCCATCAATCTGATCCTCGGATTGAACCGCATGGCTCTTGCGGAAGGCTTGGTCTTTGCCGAGAAGCTCGGCCTCGATCCGGCCGCCTTCCTCAAGGTGGCGCGCGCGTCGGCTGCGGCCTCGCAGGTGATGGACACCAAGGGGCCGAAAATGGTGCGCGGCGATTTTTCGCCCGAAGGCTACGTGCGCCAGCATCTCAAGGACGTGCATCTGATGCTCGAGCAGGCCGAGCATGTCGGCCAGCAGCTGCCGCTCCTGCAAGTGCATGCCGAGGCGCTGGAAGCCTGCATGCGCCACGGCGAGGGTGATGCCGACAACAGCATCATTATCGAGGAAATCCGCCGCCGCGCCCGCTGACCGGAGCTGACCCTGCAGTATGTTCCGCTCAAATCTAACCGCCGCCACAAACCGCTCGTCCCCGCGTAGGGGTCCCCATCGCGCAATGCGCGTTGGGGTGCCCCGTAAGCGGGGACCCAGCTTTTGTCCATTCGACCTGGATTCCCGCTTACGCGGGAATGAGCAGAGCAAGTCTGACGGCCGCAAGCGGCTTGCGCGGGCTCGCCAAGCTTGCTCCATTGCACTCCGCCCGCAGAACGTAGAAATCCATTGGAGCGAAACTTGTCCGATCGAAATTTCCACGGCCGCCGTGAAGATCCTCGCCTCGTCACCGGCCGCGGCCGTTACACCGCCGATGTCGCGATCGCCGGCCAGGCGGCCGGCTACTTCCTGCGCAGCGATCGGGCGCACGCGAAGATCAAGCGCATCAGCGCGGAGAACGCGCTCGCCCTGCCCGGCGTGTTCGGCGTTTTGACCGGCGCCGATATGGCCGCCGCCGGCTGGAAGGGCCTGCCGGCCATGGCCTTCTTCAAGGGCGTTGGCGGCTCATCGGTGCGCGTACCGCCCCGCTATGGGCTGGCCCACGAGCGGGTGCGCTTTGTCGGCGAGCCGGTGGCTTTGGTGGTCGCGCAGACGGATTACATCGCGCAGGACGCCGCCGAGCAGATCGAGATCGAATACGAGGATTTGCCGGTGTTCGTCGAAGCCGCCGCGGCGAGCGCCGATGGTGCGGAACGCCTGCATGACGACGTGCCCGGCAATCTCGCCTTCGAATACGAGTACGGCAATCGGGAAGCTGCCGATCAGGCGATGGCCGGCGCAGCGCACGTGGTCAGAGTGCAGGTGCGCGCGCAGCGCATTGCCGGAAATCCGATGGAGCCGAAATCCGCCACCGCGGCTTACGATGCGGGCAGCGATACGTTCGAACTCTGGGCGCCGACGCAAGGCACCTCGGACATCAAAACCACGCTGGCCAATATCACCGGATTGCCCGCGGACCGTTTCCGGATTCATTCGGCCGATGTCGGCGGCGGGTTCGGCATCAGGAATGAGGTCTATCCGGAATTTCTCGCGGTCCTTATGGCGGCGAAGAAGACCGGCCGGGCGGTGAAATGGATGGGCACGCGCGGAGAGACGCTTTCCGGCGATCATCACGGCCGCGCGGCGGAGCTTGCCGGCGAACTCGGCCTTGACGCCGACGGCCGCTTTGTCGCGCTGCGCGTCGAATGGCTGGTCAATCTCGGCGCCTTTTGCAGCAATGCCGGTCCGCTCATCAACACGGTGGCGGCGCCGACCTCATCGGCCATCAGCCTCTATAACGTCACCGCTGTTGTCGGCCGGCATCGGCTCATCTTCACCAACACGACGCCGACCACGGCCTATCGCGGCGCCGGGCGGCCGAACGTCGCCTATTTGTGGGAACGCCTGGTCGAAGAAGCCGCGGTCGCGACCGGCATCGATGCGATCGAACTGCGCCGGCGCAATTTGCTGCGCAAGGACATGTTCCCGCTGAAGACGCCGACCAATTCGAACTACGACAGCGCCGATCCGGCGCGTCTGCTCAAGACCGCGCTGGAGGCCGCCGATTGGAAAGGCTTCGGCAAGCGGCAGCGGGAAGCCAAGCGCCGCGGCAAGCTGCGCGGCATCGGGCTCGCTTTGTTTCTCGAACCCTCGGGCGGCCTGGGCAAGGAGCAGGTTGAGATTCGCGTCGAGGCCGGCGGGCGGCTTTCGATGTATTCCAATGCCGGGCCGTCCGGACAGGGCCACGAAACCGTCTTCCCCATGATCGTCGCCGACGTTCTCGGCATCCCGGCAGACAAGATCGTGTTGCGCTACAACGACGTTGCGGCGCCGAAAATGCTCGGCACCGGCTCGTTCGGTTCGCGATCGCTGATCAGCCACGGCGGCGCGCTGCAGGCGGCGGCCAAGGAGATCGTCGAGAAGGGCCGCAAGCTCGCCGCCGCCGAATTCGAAGTCGAGGCAGGCGATGTCGTGTTCGAGAACGGCGCGTATAATGTCGCCGGCACCGATCTGAAAATCAGCATGCAGACGCTGCTCGAGCGCAAGTGGAGCGAGCCCACGAACCCGCTCGACACCAACACCACCATCGATCTCGCATCGGCCTTTCCGTCAGGCGCGCATATCGCCGAAGTCGAGATCGATGCCGATACCTGCGAGCTTGATGTGGTGAATTACATCGCCGCCGACGATTGCGGCAATATTTTCAATCACACGCTGGTCGAGGGCCAATTGCACGGCGGGCTGATGCAGGGCCTTGGCCAGGTGGTCGGCGAAGAGATCGCTTACGATCCCGACACCGGACAATTATTGTCCGGCAGCTTCATGGATTACGCGATGCCGCGCGCCGACAATCTGCCGCCGATTACGCTGATCGATTGCGGCAACCCCTCGCCGGCCAATGCGCTCGGCGCCAAAGGCGCGGGCGAAGCCGGCGCCACCGGTTCGGTTCCGGCGCTTGCCAACGCGGTGCTTGATGCGCTTAAGCCGCTCGGCGTGCGCAAGCTCGACATGCCCTACACCCCCGACCGCATCTGGCGGGCGATACACCAGCAAACAACGTCGAAGTAGTTGGCGGCCTGGTTCGCACGTCTTGGTTCGCACGTCTTGGTTCGCACGTGTTGCCGCTTTGTAATCTGCGTAAACTCACTTGCCGAGCCGTAGCAAACAGGAATTTCGCGAAGTTCATTTCAACCACATTTTACTTGCGGCTATGGAGATCAGCACCAGCTTAGTTTCAGGCGACAATATTTGTGGAAGAGGATCCGTGGGATGCTTTTCTTTGAGAACCCCAAGCAGTATTCCGCCGTTCGCAATGTCGTGATGAATGTCGTCGCTATTCTGGCCGCAGCCGTGATCGGAGCTGCTGCCGCCGGCGACGCTCTCGCCGCGGAGCACGGCGGACCTCGCGGCGGTGGTCACGCCCGGGGCACCTTTGGCGACTCGATTTCAAACCCACCCCCTTCAACGCCGCCGATCTTCAACCCGTCATCTCCGTACACCGTGCCGCAGGCACCGGAAGCTCCGGTATCGCCGGGAAGTCCCGGATCGGTATTTGGCAATCACTAGGGATGAACAATTGCGCCCATCAGGCGGCCGAGGCGTACGGCGGAAGCGTGAACCGGAATGTCGAGCCGGGACCGGCATTGGGAGAGGCCCACACTCGCCCGCCATGCGCCTCGATAATCGCTCGGCAGATCGACAGTCCCATGCCCAAGCCGTTCGGCTTGGTCGTGTAGAATGCCATGAAAAGCCGGCCGGTATTCTCGGGATCGATGCCGGTGCCGACGTCCTCGATCGCCACAAGGACACGATCCGACTGATATCGTTCGGTGCGCACGATAAGGACTCGCTCGCGATCGCGGATCGTCGCCATCGCTTGCATGGCGTTGACGATGAAATTGATCATGACTTGCTGCAACTGAATTCGATCGCCGCGCACCGGCAACAAGCCAGACGCCAGCTCCAGTCGTATCGAGACTTCCTGCCGATACGCATCATGCCGCACCAGCGTAACCGCCTCCTCGACGACCTCGTTGATGTCGAGTTCGATCATCAGGGGCTCAACCTTTTTCGAGAACTCGCGAATCCTGAGAATCACCTCGCTGGCGCGATGGGCATTCTTGACGATTTGCTCCAGCGCAGTCCGCGCTTCTTCGAGTTCCGGAACCGGACGGCTCAGCCAACGCAAGCTTGACTCGGCGTTGGTGACGATCGCGGCGAGCGGTTGATTGACCTCATGCGCGATCGATGCGCTCATCTCGCCGAGCGTGGTCACGCGAGTGATATGAGCCAACTCGGCCTGCGCAGTCTGCAACGCATCCTGCGCGCGTCGCTCTGCCGTGACGTCCATGACCGCGCCGACAAGTTCTGCCTCGCCTGATTCGTAAACCTGAGAGTGGGCGCGAACATGAAGGTATTTGATCGATCCATCGGGCATGAGCAACCGATGTTCATAGTCCTGGTTCTGCACGCGTCCGCTGTCCGCGTAAGTGATCTTCTCCTCGACAAATTCGCGATCGTCGGGATGAGTGCGCTGTCGAATCAATTCGACGGCCGGTTTAGCTGCCTCGTCAATGCCCAAAATACGATATATCTCTTTCGACCAGAATATTTCACCACTGCTGAACCTGCGGCCGAAGCTTCCCGTCTTGCTAAGCCGCTGAGCTTCGGCCAGATAGGACCGGCTCCGCTGCAGCGCGAGTTCGACCCGCTTCTGATCTTCGATGTCGTGGGCCACCCCATACCAGCTGGTCACCTGCCCCTTCTCGCTGCGATACGGGACACGCCGCGCAAGGTGCCAGCGGTACTCGCCGTCGGCTCGCCGCATCCGCTGTTCAATCTCGAACGGTTCACCCGACGGCAGATGAGCCTGCCAAGCGGCCTCGACCCGCAAGAGGTCGTCGGGATGGATCGCCACGCCCCGGCGGTGTTCCGCGCGAGCTTGCGCCAAGCTGTCTTGGTCGAGGCCGGTATAGGTCCGCCACGTCTGGTTCACGAAATCGAGTAGGCCGTCGGACCGATATCTCGCCGCGATCACCGGGACGTTGTCGATTATCATCCGAAGCTCTCTCTCGGCTTGGCGACTGTTCTGTTCGGCACGTATCCGTTCGGCATTCTCGGTCTGAAGCGACTTGTTCAGTTCTTCCAGCGCTTTAACCGTGCCGCGCAGATCATCGCGCGCGCGACGGAGAGATTCCGACGTGCGTTTTTGCGACGCGCTGACCCACACCACGAATAGTGCGGCGATTGCGAACACCAGCAACCGAAGCATGTCCGTGGATCCGGCAACAAAGGGATTTCTCGGGGAAATGAAAAAATAATCGAAAGCGAAAAGATAGAGGCCGACCGCAAGCAGACCGCTGCCGACACCGCCAAACCGTGCCGCGCCGAGGATGACGCAGAGAAACAACGACACGTATGGAACGGATTGCAGCGAGCTATTCACGGCCAAACCGGCAGAGCTAGGTCATTGTAGACTTGCCATGCGAAAGGCCTTCTCCGAAGTCACGCGCCAGGCTGCGGCTCGATGCCTAGCGGCTGTAGCTCCTCTCCGTTGTGAGCTGTAGTTTATCGGCCATCCGCGCAAGCTCCGGCAATGAAGACGCACGCATCTTCCTCATGACTTGGCCGCGATGGACCTTCACCGTGATTTCGCTCAGGCCCAGGTCGGCTGCGATCTGCTTGTTGAGCATGCCGGTGGCCACCAAAGCCATGACCTCGCGCTCGCGCGGCGTCAGAGTGTCGAAGCGCGTGCGCAATTCGGATGTTGCCTTTGCGTTCTCCAGATTTGCGCGGTCACGCGCCAGCCCGACCTGAACCGCGTCAAGCAGATCCTGGTCGCGGAACGGTTTCGTCAGGAACTCAATCGCACCGCCCTTCATCGCCTGCACCGACATCGGAATATCGCCATGGCCGGTGATAAAGATGATCGGCACATGCCAGTCGGCCGCTGTGAGTTCCCGCTGAAGCTCAAGGCCGCTTTGGCCAGGCAGCCGGATGTCGAGCACCAGGCAAGTCGGTCCGTCGGGCCGATCCGACTTCAAGAATTCATCCACCGAGCTTAGCAGACTAACCTGAAATCCAACGGATCGGAGCAAACTGCCGAGCGTGGCGCGCACGCCATCATCATCGTCAACGACGATAACCGTCGGTGCCGGATCGTCTGTTTTCGTGGTCGCGTGCGGTGCTGCTTTTGCTCCAATCTCGGTGAGCCGTCTTTGCGCCCGAGACTGAGCTGCGAAAACGTTATCTTGGAACCTGGTAGAAAGCATACGCGCCTCCCAGTACCATGAGACGCTCGCGCCGTCATGCGCGCGGCGCTCCCAAATTGCTGTCCACCCTTGCCATTCCCGGCCCCAAGTGAAGGACGGATGGAGGGGTGTTTCCGCGCCGACTTAACGTAGCGGAAACCCGATCCGGCCGGCACTTACTCCTTGGTATAGTGCAGCTTTACCTCACGGTGTGTTCCCTCGATGATTGAGCCAATTTGGTGGCCGCGGCACGTGCGTCACGCCCTCTTGGCCACGAAGGAGTCCTTGGCGCCCGGCTTAAGCACCACGTATGCGCGACGCCATGGTTGATCGTCTATAAGACGCCATTTGTGGCCCTTGCCGATGTGATCCTCGGCGAGAAGGACATCACCCGGCCGCACCACGAATGTCTCGCCGTCGGGCGTAGCGAATTCCAGCGTTCCCGACAGTGTGATCACGAACTGCGGTTCCGGGTCTGGGTGCCAATCGTACGAGGAGTGCGCGGCGGTCTCCTTGAAATGGATGGCGACCACGTCGGTACGATCCTGTTCGTCAATCGTACCCTCGAGCACATGCGAGGCGTGGTCCGCTCCAGTGTATAACTTGAACGCTCGTAGCATTTCTTCATCTCCTCTGAGTTTTTTCGGTTGGGACTCGCAGTTACGGCTTCTGGCGCGTCTCTCGAGCGGCCTCTTCCGTCACTGCCGAAGGTTCGCCTTTGTAAGATCGATCAGATCGCCGCCGCGACCGCTCTTCTGGCCTTCACCATATAGAGCGTGAGGTCTTTCGCCATCTCCACCGTGATGGCCTCTCCGACACGTGGCGAATGGTTCAGGTACGCCGCTTCGCTAAAGAGCGATGTTCAAACATTGTCCAGGTGCAGCGCGGCGGCGGTGTCTGCGCGTATGCGCCGGGTCAATGCGGCATCCTCGATCAAAGACTCGCCATAAGACGGAATGATTTCTTTGAGCCTGGGGAGCCAGCGGTTGGCCGTAAGCTCGTCGTCGAAGCATTTCTCCAGCACGCCGATGGCGATGGAAGCGGCCGTGGAGGCGCCGGGCGAAGCGCCCAGCAGCGCCACGATCGACTTGTCTTCCGCCACGACGAGCTCGGTGCCGAACTCAAGTTCGCCCTCCTCGTGCTTGAGCAATCCTTTGCTCTCGTGCGGCTTTATCGTCTCCACGCGCTGGCCGGCGACGGCCTCTCTCCAGTCCTTCTTCACCGCGCGCGGGAAGAACTGCTTCAGCGTCGCGAACTGCTGGTTCGAACTCTGCAGGACTTGGCCGACGAGATATTCCGCCAAGCGGAAATTGTCACGTGCGACGTCGAGCAGCGGAGTGACGTTTTCGAAGGTCAGTGACGCGAACAGGTCCGTAAGTTCACCATGCTTGAGGAAGCGGGTAGAGAAGCCCGCATAAGGGCCGAACAACAGCGAGTGTTTGCCACCGATGATGCGAGTGTCGAGATGCGGCACCGACATTGGTGGCGAGCCTACTGCGGCCTTGCCGTAGACCTTGGCATGGTGGCGATGACTTACCGCGTCGATGTCACAGCGCAGCCAGATGCCGCTGACGGGGAATCCGCCATAGCCGTAGCCTTCGGGGATCTTGGACTTCTGCAGCAACGGCAGGGCTCCGCCGCCGGCTCCGATGAAGACGAATTTGGCCGACGTGGTCGCGACCGCCCCATCATTGGTGTCCTCGACCGACACGCGCCAGCGCCCATCCTGCTCGCGGTCGAGCCCGACAACCTTGCGATTGTAGTAGAGATCGAAGCCGGGCTGCTCGGACAGATGTTTCACAAGCAGGTGGGTCAACGCGCCATAGTCGACGTCGCTGCCGGTGACGATACGGGTTGCCGCGAATGGCTCATCGTCGTCTCGCCCATCCATGATGAGCGGCGCCCAGTCGGCAATTTGACTGCGGTTCTCGCTGTACTCCATGCCATAAAAGCAGTGGTGCGCCGCCATCTCCTTGAAGCGCTGACGCAAGAACGCGACATTACCGGCGCCCCAGACGAAGCTCATGTGCGGGCACGCGTGGATGAA
The DNA here is from genome assembly GCA_035503415.1 of Xanthobacteraceae bacterium. Lineage (GTDB taxonomy): Bacteria > Pseudomonadota > Alphaproteobacteria > Rhizobiales > Xanthobacteraceae > BOG-931. The sequence continues at coordinate 7,004 of DATJTL010000400.1, read as the reverse complement.
GGCGCCCGGGTCGGGAATCGCACCCCTATTGACCAGGAATGACCAGAGCTGCCGCGACAGGTCGAACTCCGTGTTGACCTCCAGCGCCCTTGAGATGTCGACGCTGCCGTCATCGCGCTGCGGCGTGTAATTCAATTCGCAATTGGCGGCGTGCCCAGTTCCAGCGTTGTTCCAGCCGTCGGAACTCTCCTGCGCGCAATCGTGAAGCGTCTCGAACATGGCGATAGTCAGCGACGGTTCGATTGTCTTCAAGAGCGTTCCAAGGGTCGCGCTCATGACGCCGGCGCCGATAAGGACGACGTCCGGCTCATTGGCGTTTGGGTTTCCGTTCATGGCATCACCCTGGCTAACGCAACCGCGATCGGAGCGGGCGTTCGAGGAAATGAACTGACGCGGGCCGGCCGCTATTCTGCCGACGCAGTGTCTTAAGGACGGTCAACCACGCCGCCAACCCGATGGTGAACGAAGGACAGATGATGCAAAGCGAGATCGAGAAGGCGAACTGCGGCAGCGACAAGAGAAGCGCCGTGTCCATGGCGCTACCCTTCCACCGCCGAGATTGATTTCGGCGGAGTCACCAAGACAACCTATCTCCTCAAGATAATGCCAGGATAGCTCAGAAAATAAGCGCCATACTGTGCATCAGGTAGCTCGACTCGCTTGGCGTGTGTCTCGCGTCCATTCCAATGCGCGCCGGTACTCGGTTGGAGCTGCTCCGGTCGCTTCTCGAAACGCTGTCGAGAACGAACTCGTTTCGCTGAAGCCAAGCGCAATCGCCATCTCGGTGATGGATAGCGCCGTATTTACCAGCAGCGTTTTGGCACGCTCAATGCGGTGATTGATATGGTAGCGGTGAGGCGGCACCCCGAACGACTGCTTGAATGCTCGGCAGAAGTGATAACGACTCAATTCCACGAGCGCCGCGAGATCGGCAAGCGCTATTTGTTCGGCAAGGTGCTCTTGAATGTAACCGACGACAAGGCGCTGCTGCCACGCAGCAAGTCCACCGCGTATCGACGGCCACCGACACACAGAGCGGCTATAGATAGACGACAGTTCGTGCGCCATTATGATCGCCAGTGCTCCGCAATAGCGCTCTGCTTCAGGGTTGTCCTCTATGGCCGCTGCCAACTTGACCGCCGTCTCCCACATGGCGCTATTCTCAAAGAGCACGCGAGGAGTAAAGGCCGTCACCATTTGACCCGGCTCCGACCCCCGCATCATCTTGTCTGGCTCAAAATAAAAGCAAATCAGCCTGCTGCGGATACGAGGGCGTTGCCACTCGCGATACTCACAGCCCGCGGGCACGAAGGTGAGCTTGCCCGCCAGCGTCCGCAACGTCGAGCGCGGCGCTTCATCGATTAGCGTCTCGCCCTCCTCGCGAAGTCCTTCTTGATAGGCAACCAACAAATGGCGCGGGGCGCAAAACCGTAATTCCACCCTATCGTGCGTGATACATTGAATGACTTCAACTTTGATCCCGTCCCACGCGATCGCACGGCGGGCCACGACTTCGCTCGGCGTAATGGCCAGTGTATCGCCTGCCGGCTTGCCCACTTTGTGATCGCCAAAATGTCGCGCGCGTCCATCGGCCTCGTATTCACGGTCAACGAGCCGATGGTCGATATCCCGGAGCACGCGGGATGGAAGTTTCTCGCCATTCGTGCGCGTTTCGGGATAGGCGACATGCGGGTAGGTAAGCATGAGCTCGCGCCTTCTTTATCCATGTTGCCGTGCGCATGGATTTGGTCACTCAGCAGCTAACTGCTCAATCGCGCGTAGGTTCACGCAGTCGAACCGCCGGTTTCGGCCGGCTATACGCCGGTTGCGCTTTCCTCCGGCATTCGGCGTATAAGACTATACTTTGGTTTCGGTTCCGGCGCGGAAACCTAACCTAGTGTTAGATACCTAGGGCGCTGCGCGAAAACGAGCGCGCGCAATCAAGCGACATTAAGTCACTCTGCTCGCCAACGCCGATATTTTTCTGGCGCAAGGGCTGCACGCCGTTGGTCAGGAAACCTAATTGCCTCTCAAATTGTCTCCGCATGCGTCGCCGGTATTTCCTCAAATATCCATTTCGCGTTTCGCCTCTTAGGACGAACGACAGACTCACACGTAAGGGCCTGGAGAGCGACAACGTGCATCGAACACTACCTGGTAATAATTGACGAAATTTTAGGTCGATCGTGACGGTAGCGGTGAAGCGTTTTTCGATTGTGCAAGATGTGTTGTTGCGCGCGGCCATCATCATCCTCGAAGGGGATCGCTTTTTTCCAGGGTCGCAACTCGGCCACCAGACATATACGTCGGTATTAATTGCTACACATTGCACATCGTTGGTCGCACGACGTCGGTACAATGGATCGATCAGTTCGGTGCGGTATCATTGCGCTGAAGCCCAACGGAGCGACTGCTGTCGCGCTCGCCTGACGATCGTATGAAAATGAGTGCGACCGCCCTCACCTTTCTCGCAGCAAACGCGGTCGTTGGCTTCGCCGGATCGCCGCCGCGTGCGACTGCCGCAGCCAGGCAGCCTCGTAGGCTCACCGGACTTCCGGGAAACTGGATGGAATCATGACAGCAATCGCCTCCCGAAATCTACCTCTCGAAGAACAGGTGCTTTTGCGTGAGCTGAACCACAGGATAAATAACGAGTTCGCCTCCCTTGTCAGCCTCGTGACCCTTGCCGCCGCCCGATCCGGCAATAATGACGTGAAACTTGCGCTACGACACGTTACTGACCTGATCCATAATTGCGCCGACGTCCACCATGCGTTGCAGATGCCGGAAGATGACGCTTGCGCGGTCGATGCTGCGGCCTATCTCCGCAAGCTCTGCCTGTCGATCAAGCGGTCTAAGCTTGATCGCACGAAAATAGGCCTTGTGCTCTCGGCACGGCCCATGAGCTTGCGATCGGATCAATGCTGGCTATTGGGAATGATAGTACATGAACTTGTATGCAATGCAGTGCGCCACGCATTCTCCGCAGGCCAAGGGGAGATTCGGATCGTGCTGTCACTCAAAGGTACGCTTATCGAATGCAAGGTGCTGGACAATGGGACTGCACCGGTAATCAAGCGCCCCGGGCGCGGGCTCAAAATCATTGACGTGTTGGCTAAGCGGCTCAATGGCCGTTTCGCCCAACAGTTTAGCAAGCAGGGGTCGACGTCGAATTTGGTGTTTCCGCGCAATAGCGGACCACAAAGAGCATTTCATCTGGCGCTCCACGCGAGCTAGGGTCGGCGCTCCGCGAGATTGGGAGCAAGATCGTGTGCCGGCGTGACGTGGTTACACTTGGTTGCTTCGCTCTATGTGGCGTCCGGTGGTCATTGTCGCCAAGACAACACACCAAGACGACACACCAAGACGACACACTCGAGAACCTCGGTTGTGCAACCGCCGGCGCAAGATAGCAACAATCGCCGCAAGTCCGATCAAACATTGGCCGACCCGGCACCTAAATATCACGCAGCCAGTTGATTGATAGCGGGCCGCGATCGCAGTCAACGAGTCATAAGAGGAGTTCAACGTGTCTTGCTGAACGCGGGACTGCCTCGAAAGGAGAGCAAAAAGGAGAAGCGCTATGGTGCGTAAAATAATGCTCGGCCTCGCGCTGGCGGCGGCGCTCGGCGGCGGGCTCAGTGAAGCGCTCGCACGCGGCGGTGGCGGAGGTCATGGCGGGGGTCATGGCGGGGGAGGCGGCGGTCATGGCATCGGGGCGCACGGCGGCGGATTCGGCGGTGCGGTGGGCGGAGCTTTCACCAGCGGTGGCGGCGGCGCATTCGGCGGAAATGTAGGCACAGCCATCGCGGGCGGCAGCTTCGGCACATTCGGCAGTGGCGGAACCTTCCCAGGCGGCAGCTTCGGCACATTCGGCGATCATGTCGGACCGTTCGGAGGCGGTCCCTTCAGCCACGGAGTCATGAGGCCTGGAGTCATGAAACCTCATGTCGCCGTCCGCACGTCCCACGAACACTTCCGGCGCGGACGCCTCTTCGCCTATGGCGGCACCTACGGCTGGCCCTACTGCTACAGCGGTGACTACGCGTACGGCAGCCTGAACTGCTGCGCGCTGTATGGTGAGTGCTGATTGGTCCACGCGTTCAATTGCCGGCAGAGTTGCAAGATCGTGCCTGATACGAATTGGCGCCCCCAACGCGCGAGCGCGGCCGTCATTCGGCAGGTGAGCAAATAACTAGCCGCATTCGGGAATCACCAGACCGACCTCCAGAGGGGCTGGCAGCAACACGCGCTGCCACCAGCCCCGGATGTCTACGTCACAACGGAACCCACGGGGAGGAACCGGGCTCCGCTTTGGCCATCCAACGATCAGCGCTGGCGCGATCGCATCGGACGGCCATGACGTAAACGAGGATTTAGATCATCAGGATCGGAAAACCCTTCAATCATCCTTGAGCCAAATCCACCCGCGACTGTGGTTGCTGCTGGCATATACCGGCGTCGTACTGCCGTTACACCGTCGCTGGTTTGCTTATACTTTGGTCTAGCATGCAACGCGCAAATGAAATTCGCGGCGCTCTGTCTCATCATCCCACACAGCAGAGCCTCGATCACGCACAGCAGAGCCTTGGGCATTTCGCTCTCATCGCGGGCTGACGCTGTGAAGCGCGGCCGTCCTCCCCGGGCTGGGGGCAGGGGGACGACGCGGGAGGACGGCCGCAGATTGCCCTGGCCACGGGGGCAGACAACCAGGACGCCATCCACCTAGGACATGTCCCCGGCATTGTCTTGTTTGTTATTGCTGCGATCGGTCGAGTCTTGCGCCGACGCCCAAAGAAGTCAGCGACTGGACTCAAGCTGATTCAGCGCGGCGCCGTATTGGCCTCTTATTTATTCGTAGCGCGGCGCGCATTGTCCCCCGGCCGCCTTGAGACTTCCGCATAATTCGTCCGCCTGCCCGGCGGTCAACGGGCCGATTTCCACCCGGTAAAAGACTCCCTGCGCTCCGAAATCGGTGCGGCGGATGACAGCGTCCCGGTCGCTGAGAATGTCCGGATATTGTTGTTGCAGCTCCTGATAGGCGGTGTGCGCGTCAGTCTCGCTCTGCTGCGAGGCGATAAGCGCGTAGAGGCCGCTGCTGCCCAGCCCGGGCGCATTACGCGCCGCCTCACGCGCCAACGCCGCGCGCGCCGCAGGGCTGTTGGGATTGACCGGGATGTAGGGACCTCCGACGCCTTCGGGCGTGCGCGGTGCATTGAGCGGGGTGAGCGATTGCATCCCGCCGACACCCTGGTCGCCCTGCATCGAATCCACGTACGCGCCGTTGGCGGCGCGTGCGCGCGCGGCGGCGCTCAAGCGCGCGGCCAGCCGTGTTTGCGAAGCCGGCGTCGCCACGCCGAGTACCTGGCCCTGCGGCGGCAACTGCAGCTGCAGTGTGTTGTCCGCCGAATAGACCAGCCCGGCCCGCCGCCGCCGCTCCTCGGCGGTGAGTCGCACGGTCAATTCGTCCATCCTCTGCTCGAACTGCTTGGGCGTGAGCTGCTTCTCGTCGACCTGTGCGGAGGCCTGCTCGCGCGCGTCGAGCCACTCGGTAATCAGATCCATGTCGGGATAATTTGCCGCCTTCCAGGCGGCGAAGATTTGCGGGTTCGAGCACTGCGCGGATTCTTTGTAGGTCGAGATCTCCTTGTGCAGTCTTTTCTGCCGGCACTCCTCGATCGCCTCGCGGCTTTTTTGCACAGCCGTCTGGGTGACGGCCGGCAGCGGCATCGACTGCTGCGGCGCAGTCACGGTGACCGGCGGCAGCGGCATCGACTGCTGGGCGGCGTCCTGGGCGTGCGCGCCCGCTGCGCCGACCGCCATGAGCGATGCAATCAGTGGAATTATGCGTGTTTTCGACATGACACCTCCACCCATCAAACTTGCATTCTTCACCACGAATATTTGACCGATCCGGTCGCGCCGACGCTGTAGCTGCCGCTGGCGAATTCGCCGTCGAGCTTGGCGCCCAAGCTCCAGCCATTGAGGTACCTGATCTCGGATACCAGCGATGCCAAGCCGAGGTTTGCGGGTGGCGTGATGCCGGTCAGCGTGAAACTCGGCGTCGGCAGCGACACGAACTGCGCATTCAGCATGACGTTGTTCCAGGTGTCGTGGGCGTAGCCGACCTTGCCCCGGATCAGGAATTTTGAATTGTCGTCGAGCGTGAACGTCTTATCGGCCCAGAGGCCGACTTCGGCCCGCATGTCAGTGGTGGTAAGCGCCGAGTATTTCAGCGCACCGGCCGTAGCAGTGCTTGAAGTCTCGCTATAGGCCGGCGTTGCCAGCGCAAACACTTCGGCGGCGACGTAAGGCGTCAGATTCACCTGCGGCATCTGGAACTGATAGCCGCCTTCAAGACGGCCATCGGCGCCGTTACCGTTGAATTTCGCGTCGAAAGTCGCCGCGCGGACGCTGGTCAACTGGTTGAACGCGTAGGCGAGCGATCCGGAAATATAGGCTTGATCGAATCGGTGCGACCCATAAACGCCGGCCTGGAAAATGGCGCTGGTGCCGCTGTTGCTGCCGGTCGCGTTCCAGGACGACGAGCCGCCGCCGAGCGCGAAACCAAGGACGGTATCTTGCTTGAACCGGTAATCGATGCCGGACGCCAGCCCGCCGCCGCCGGTGGTCGCCGTCGCCGATCCGGCGCCGGTGTTGCCGGTCAGACTCGAATAGCCGCCATAGGCCGAGCCCCAGACACTGTACGTATAGTCATGATCCAGCGACCGCATCAGCGTGTCGAGCGGCGCCGACGGCGCGACCATGTCGTAGATCGCCTGCTGCCCCGGGGAAGCTTGCGCCGTTTGCGTCTGGTCGGGCGCGAAGCCGAGCGCCGGCCCATAGCCGCCGGGGACGCCGCCGCGATAGCCAATGCTGGGATTGAGCATCGTCGTCGTGAACGAGCCCTGCATCGCGAAGGAATTGACACTGGACGGCACGTAGTTTGCGGCCGGCTGGGCAAACGAGACCGTGACGTTCTTGGTACCGGTGTTCACGGTCTC
>DATJTL010000399.1:0-2122 GCA_035503415.1 Xanthobacteraceae bacterium | reverse complement strand
GTGGATCGAGATTCTCTCGAAGGCCGACCTCAACGCCGGTCCGTGGACGGCGTTTTTGATCACCAGCGTCCACGCCCTGTGGGGTCTGGCGAGTGAGACCCATCGCGAGGAGGTACGGCGCGTGCCTGTTTTCACGGTCGGGGAGCGAACGGCGCAACAGATAAGGGAGCACGGATTCGCGTCCGTCACGTCAGCCGACGGCAACGTGAACGATCTGATTAATCTCGTTGCAGCGCGGCTGACCGCACCGGCACGACTCCTCTATCTTGCGGGCGACAATCGTTCCGGCGACCTTGCCGGTGCACTGCGCCGCAAAGGCTTCGCGGTCGATACCGTTGTCGCATACCGCGCCGCCGTGGCGGAAAAATTGCCGCAGCCGGCGATCGACGCATTGGCGAGCGGCGTGGATGCGGTATTGCATTATTCACGCCGCAGCGCGGAGGCCTACCTCGATGCCGCGCGCCGCAGCAATGTGCTCCCAAGCGCGCTTGAGCCTCTTCATCTGTGCCTCTCCGGCCAAGTCGCCGAGCCGCTTGTCGGCGCGGGGGCGACGTCGATCAAAGTCGCATTGCGACCTAATGAAGCCGCTTTGCTGGCGCTAATCGGTCACGCTACACACTGAATGCATTGCCCGAAACGGAAGCTGCCGCCGATGAGTTGCCGCCATCCCTGCCGCGTACTATGCCGTCGCGGCGAGCCGAGCCTCGCCACACGATTCGCCGAGGGCAGATGACGAGCGAGCCTGACAGCACGCCGCGCCGACGGCCGCCGACAATCGATCTGACGGCCACCGAAATCGAGAGCGAAACGCCGGGCGGCGGGACCGCCGGCGATGACGCTGGTGCGACCGCTGGGTCGCAAGCGCCCACCGGTTCGAAATTTACCAGCCGGCTATGGGATCACTCCATCGGCCTCGTCGCCGGGCTGCTGATTATGACGGCCATTTTCGTCGGCCTTCGGCTGGCGGGCATCGTGACCGCAAGGCCACCATCCGCTGCTACCGAACCCACCAGCACTTCCGACATTTCGGCGCAGCTCGCAAAAATTCAGGCCCAGTTGCAGACGGCGCCCGCCGACCAGGCGCTCGCCGCCCGCCTGGCGGCGATGGAGGCACAGACAAAGACCGTGAGCGACGCGCTCAACACGCGCCTGGCTGCGGTCGAGGCGCAGACAAAGTCCGTGACCGACTCGCTTGCCGCCATCAATCGCCGGCTCGACGACATTGCGGTTGCGGCGAAAAGCGCGGGCGAACATGCCGACGCCGCTTCGGCGGCGGCCAAGGGCGCCGCGGAGAATGCCGTCCAGCGCAGCGACCTCGACGCATTGGCAAGCCGCATCGCCGCGCTCGACAACGAGATCAAGACGCTCTCCGAGGCGACCGCGAACCGGCCGGCGAGCGCCGACGATCGCATGGCGCGCGCGGCCGTCGCCGCCGAATCGCTGCGTGCCGTCGTCGAACGCGGCGCGCCCTATCAGGCCGAGCTTGCGGCGGTGAAATCGTTTGGCGCCGATCAGAACGCCGTCGCGTCGCTCGAACCGTTCGCCGCGAGCGGCGTTCCGAGCGCACAGATGCTGGCGCACGAGCTTGCCCAAATCATGCCATCGTTGCTGAAAACAACAGAGACCGCGTCTGGCGGCGATGCGTCCTTCTTGGGCCGCCTGGAAAACAACGCCAAGAGTCTCGTCCGCGTCACGCCGGTCGGCACACCGGCAGGCGACGATCCGGCCTCGGTGATTGCTCGGCTCGATACCGACGCCACGCGGGCCGACATCGGCGCCGCTCTCGCCGATATCGACCGCTTGCCGGAGGCGACCAAAGCCTTAACCGAGTCCTGGGTGCAAAAGGCGCACGCACGCGACGCCGCCATCGCCGCAAGCCGGCAAATCGCCGGCAATGCGCTCGCCGCGCTCGGTAACACCAGCACGCAATGATCCGCTCAACGATCCGCACATGATCCGTGTCCTTTATTTCCTCCTCGTAGTCGGCGCGCTGTCGCTCGGCGCTGCCTGGCTCGCCGACCGGCCCGGCGACGTGGTCATCGTCTGGCAGGGTATGCGCATCGAGACGTCGCTGATGGTCTTGGGCGCGGCGATCCTCGCGCTCATGGCGATCATCGCGCTG
>DATJTL010000398.1:0-3304 GCA_035503415.1 Xanthobacteraceae bacterium | reverse complement strand
GCGCGATGGCGGCGGCCGCCGACCGGAAAGCGGCTCGCGATCGACGGCCACGAATAAAAGCGCTCATACGTGTCGGACACGCCCAACCGGAGTTCGTCGCCGGTCATCTGTGCCGGACGATAGACCACGTGGCCCTGGTCGTATTTGTCCCAGTCAAATGAAACGATGCGGTTCGCCTTCTTCAGCTCATACCAGGTCAACGTTCCCGGATAGGGCGTGAGGACCGAATAGGCGCAGGCATCGTAATCGTTGTGCCGGGTAAATCGCGCGGTTTCCTCGAATGTCGAGGTGTCGTCGCCGTCAAAGCCGAACATGAACAGACCAAAGACGATGATGCCGTAGGAGTGAAGCTTCTCCACCAGCGCTGCGAAGCTCTCCGGGCGGTTCACATGCTTGTGCACGCTTTTGAGCGTCGAGCGCGAGATCGATTCAAAGCCGATGCTCAGCATCGTGCAGCCGCTCTCGGCCGCGAGTTCGAGCATGCGGTCGTCCTGGGCGAGCTTGGATGTCACTCCCGCCTGCCACTGGAAACCGCGCCCCTTTAGCGCGCGCATGACTTCCTTTGGCCGATCCGGAGTGCCGAAGAAATCGGCATCATTGATGGAAACGATGCGCGAGCCGCACGCCTCCATTTCGCGGACCACCTCGTCAACCGGCCGATAGCGGAATTTCAGACCGTTCATCAGCGGCTCGGCACAGAACGTGCACCCCTGATGGCAGCCGCGCGAGGTCTGGACGAAAGTGCTGTTGACGTAGCGATTTCGTTTGAGAAGGTCGTAGCGCGGCATCGTCATCCCGACCATCGGATGCAGCTTGTCCGACTTGTAGGTCCCGCGCATCACGCCAGCTTCAAGATCGTCGAGCAGCTTGTCGATGACAAGCTCCACTTCGCCGATCACGACCGCATCGCAATGCTGCAGCGCTTCGGCCGGCATGAAACTGGGATGGACGCCGCCCATGACGACCGGCATGCCTTTGGACCGGAACCGGTCGGCGATTTCGTAGCCGCGATTGACGTAGCTCGTCATCGCGGAAAGCCCGACAAGATCGGCCTTCAAATCGAAATCGACCGGTTCGATATTTTCGTCTGTAAGCACCACCTCATAGCGGTCGCGGGGAATCGAGGCCGCGACCGCGAGCAATCCCGCCAGCGGCGAATAGAGCGCCCGGTTCATGTAAAGCGGGCGCGTGGTGACCGAGTCTGTCTTCGGATTGATGAGATGGATTACGCGTGTCGGCATGGAGAAAATCCTGCAGCCGGGGTGCTATTGGGTGCTGTAAATGTAAAGCCGCCGTTGCGGGCGAGGTTCAGGCCGCGGGCCTGATATTCTGGTTCACCCGGAAAAGGTTTGCCGGATCGTATTTGTTCTTGATCGCGGCGAGCCGCTGATAATGGTCGCCGAAGCTCTCCTTGATGCGCGCCTCGCCGTCGTCGGCGTCCATGAAGTTGATGTAACCGCCGCCCGGATTGAACTTGTGGACGGCCTTCCAATAGCTGCGTCCCCACTGCTTGAGGGCTTCGGCCTGCGAGGGCCGTGAATCGACGGCGGCGATGACCATGGAAAAGGCGGCATCGCGCGCCGCCCATGCCGTGTCGTCCTTGCCGACGCGTCCCGCGGCGCCGCTGATCGGGTAGAGGTGCATGAGCGAGATTTCGCTCGGCGCCTTTGCGGCCTCGGCAATATGCACGTCGATGGCCTCGTCCGAGAGGTCTTTGACGAAATCGCCTTTCCAGTACCATTGCAGGCCCTTCGGAAAGAACGGATCGAACAATGCCTGAATGGCCGGGAACGGCATGACCGACATCCAGTTGAAGAACGGTGCCGGGAGGGCGTCGAGCAGCGGCGCCAGCGCCTTCTTGGCGGCCTCCTCCGGCCCATTGAAGCAGGAGATCAGCGCACATGCGCGTTTGCCCCACGCTTCGCGGGGAAACGGATCCATCGACGGCACGGTTTTGAGTCCGACAAAGATGCCGAGTTCTTCAGGCGCGCTTGGCAGAAACTCGCGATAGGCGCACATGATCTGCTTGGCGTGCTTGGCGTCCCAGAAGATCGGGCCGGCGTAGACCATCTTCACCGGATGCGCCCGGAACAAGAAGCTAGCGACGACGCCGAAATTGCCGCCGCCGCCGCGCAAGGCCCAGAACAGATCCGGGTTTTCGCTCTTGCTGGCCGTAACGAAACTGCCGTCGGCAAGGACGACATCGGCCTCAAGCAGATTGTCGATGGTAAGTCCGTGTTTGCGGGTGAGATAGCCCGATCCGCCGCCGAGCGTCAGGCCAGCGACGCCGGTGCTCGCCACGATGCCGGACGGAACTGCCAGACCGAAGGCATGTGTTGCGTGATCCACGTCGCCTGATGTGCAGCCGGGTTCGACGCGAACTTCGGCGCGCGCAGGATCGACGCGCACGCCTCTCATGGTGGAAAGGTCAATAACGAGTCCGTCGTCGCAGCTGCCGAGACCCGGACCATTGTGTCCGCCGCCGCGAATGGCGATCAGCAATCCGTGCGCGCGACCAAAATTCACCGCCGCGATTATATCCGAGGTGTCCGCGCATCGCGCGATCAACAACGGCCGCTTGTCGATCATGCCATTGTAGACGGCTCTTGCCTCGTCGTAGTCGGCGTCGCCGCGCGTGATCACCCGGCCTCGAAGGGCTTGCCGAAACTCACTGACGTGCTGATCGTTCATGGCTCTCTCCGCACCGACATGCGATCACGGCGAAGCACCCCTGAATCAGCCGCATACCCCCATAACCGTCAGGAGCGATTATGGTTGCGGTGAGGGTCGTTTTTGGCTTGCCGATGAGCGGATGTACTCGTTTGGGCGAGCGGACTAAGAATCCGGCGACTAGTTTGACGAGATCGGTCTGACGTCGACGCGGCTTTCTCGTAGCTGCCGCCGAGGTATTTTTTTACCGTCAAACCGTTTGATTGGCATCGCGGTGCACAAGACAATGCCGCGGCGCACCTGCTCGCCGCCTGGTCGATCATCTTTCCAGCCGTGCCACGATCTCGACGTGTTCCGAGTAGCGGAACTGATCGACCGGCGTGACTTCGGCGAGCCGGTAGCCGCCGCGGACGAGCGCGGCGGCGTCGCGCGCAAACGTTCCTCGATTGCACGACACGGCGACGATGAGCGGCACGGCGCTTGCCGCGAGTTCGCGCGTCTGCGCCTGCGCGCCCTGGCGCGGCGGATCGAACACGACGGCATCGAAGCGCGCAAGCTCGGCGGCGGTGAGCGGATTGCGGAACAAGTCGTGTGCTTGCGCCGCAACCGGCTTTAGTCCGGCTGTGTTTGCGGC
>DATJTL010000397.1:0-5157 GCA_035503415.1 Xanthobacteraceae bacterium | reverse complement strand
TCGACGATCTCGGCGGCCGCACGCGCATCACGTGGCGCGGCGACTTCCCATCAGCGGCGGAACGCGATCGCGTGATCAAGGAATACGGCGCCGACACGGGTTTGGTGCAGACCTTGAGCCGACTTGCCGATTTCGTGGCGGTGCATTCCGCGTGATCTGCCGCGCGGGGATCTGATCGGAGACTTGCATGTCAAAAGTAGGCGTGAGCGCGTTTTCACTGTCGCTCGACGGCTTCGGCGCCGGACCCAACCAGAGCCTGGAGAACCCGCTAGGCATCAACGGGATGGCCTTGCACCAATGGGCGTTCAACACCCGCACCTTCAGGACGATGTTCGGTCAGGACGGTGGAGAAACCGGCGTTGACGACCAATTCGCCGCGCGAAGCTTCGTAAACGTCGGTGCGTGGATCATCGGCCGCAACATGTTTGGGCCAATCCGGGGGCCGTGGCCCGACGACAATTGGAAGGGCTGGTGGGGCGACAATCCGCCCTATCATGTGCCGGTCTTTGTCCTCACCCACCAACCGCGTGCAGACATCGTCATGGACGGTGGCACGACCTTTCATTTCGTCACGGACGGAATCGAGTCTGCGATGCGGCAGGCGCGGGATGCCGCCAAAGGAAAGGATGTCCGGGTCGGCGGCGGTGTCTCGACAATTCAACAATGCCTGCGCGCTCGCCTCATCGATCAGATGCATCTCGCCATAGCGCCGGTTTTTCTCGGCGCGGGTGAGAATCTGTTCGCCGGCCTTGATTTGCGTTCTCTCGGCTATGTCTGCACCGAGCGTGTTTCGACGCCCGGTGCGATTCATCTAATCGTGCAGAAGCAGAATTGATGGGGTTAGGTTTGTGCTGCCATCGCCTATGCGGCTCAAAAAGATCGCAATGACCTGTCGAAATCCGGTCATGACGTTCGTCATAAGGACAAGACCACGAATCGGAATGTGAAAAGAAACTGTACAAACTGCCTCAACCCAAACCAGGAGACCATCATGCAAGTGCAACCGTATCTGAGCTTCGAAGGCCGCTGTGACGAAGCGATCGAGTTCTACAAGAAGGCAATCGGCGCCAAGGTCGACATGCTGATGCGCTTCAAGGAGGCGCCGGACCAGTCGATGATGTCGCCGGGCAGCGCGGAGAAGGTTATGCATGCCGCGCTGCGTGCTGGCGACACGCAGCTTCTGATGTCCGACGGTCGCTGCACCGGCAGCCCGAACTTCTCGGGGATCGCGCTGGCGCTCAGCGCTGCTTCCGACGCCGACGCCGAACGGATCTTCAATGCGCTGGCCGACGGCGGCAAGGTGAATATGCCGATGACTAAGACATTCTTCTCGTCGCGGTTCGGCATGGTCGCCGACAAGTTCGGCGTCGGATGGATGGTGCTCGTCGAGCACTAGGCGCCGCATAGATATGTAGGAACGGAGCGAACGATGCTGGCCGAAACAAAAGCCACCGACTTTGTGATTTCGCGCGTCTTCGACGCGCCGCGCGATCTCGTCTGGAAGTGCTTCACCGAGCCGGAGCGCATGAAAGAGTGGTTCGGCCCGAAAGGCTCCGTCCTCGTGTCCTGGACAATGGATTTGCGGATCGGCGGGACCTATCACGGCGCGATGCGTGCCGGCGATGGTCCCGTGATGTGGGCGAAATTCGTCTACTGCGAAATCGTTGAGCCTGAACGTTTGGTGTGGGTGCATTCGTTTTCCGACGAAGCCGGTGGTCTGACACGGCATCCGCTCAGTCCGACATGGCCGTTGGAGTTGCTGACGACGGTCACGCTCGCGGACGCGCCCGGCGGCAAGACCAAGCTCACCTTGAGCTGGTCACCGCTGAATGCGTCGGAAGAGGAACGCAAAACGTTCGACGCAGCTCACGACGGCATGCGCGGCGGCTGGGGCGGCTCGTTCGAACGGCTCGATGCTTATCTCGCCTGCGCACGCTAGCGACTGATCCTCTACCCGCATTCATCGAGGCTCATCATGCGCATGATCACGCAAAAGATCGCGCCGTGCCTGTGGTTCGACACGCAGGCCGAGGAGGCGGCGAATTTCTATACCTCGATCTTCGCCAATTCGAGGATCAAACACGTCAGCCGCTACGGCAATGCCGGCCAAGACGTGCACGGCAAGGAGCCGGGCTCGGTCATGGTGGTCGAGTTCGAGATCGAGGGGCAGACATTCACGGCCCTCAATGGCGGCCCGCATTTCAAGTTCAGCGAGGCGGTCTCGTTCCAGGTGATGTGCGACACGCAAGAAGAGATCGACCGCTTCTGGGCAAAGCTCTCGCAGGGTGGCCAGGAAGGCCAGTGCGGCTGGTTGAAAGACAAATACGGTCTGTCGTGGCAGATCGTGCCGGCCGCCCTGCCGCAGATGATCTCGCAGTCGCGCGGCGATCGGCTCGATCGGGTGATCGGCGCGATCATGACAATGAAAAAGTTCGATCTGGAGACGCTCGAGCGAGCTTCTGCCGCCTGAGTGAAATCGGTCAAACAAAATAAAGTCGGAAGGGACTATCATGGCCGCTGCCGTTCAAACGAAGCCGCTGGTCGAGCGTGAGCTGACGATCACGCGCACCTTCGATGCGCCGCGCGCGCTGGTGTTTCGCGCCTGGACCGATGCCGAGCATTTGGCGCAGTGGTGGGGCCCGAAAGGATTCACCAATCCGGTCTGCGAAATTGACGCGCGGGTCGGCGGTACATTGCGCATCCACATGCGCGCGCCCGACGGCGCGGTCTATCCGATGAAGGGCGAGATCCGCGAACTGGTTGCGCCCGAGCGCCTGGTGTTCACCAATATCGCGCTTGATGAGGCCGGCAATCACGTCCTCGAGGGTTTGACGACGGTTACCTTCATTGAAGAAGGCGCCAAGACGACAATGACGCTGCGGACGCATGCCAAGGCAGTCGTCGACTATGCCGCCGCTTACCTGGAGGGCATGGAGGCCGGCTGGACGCAGAGTATCGACAAGCTTGCGACTTACCTGACCGTGGCGACGAGGCACTGAATAGGTTAAGCGGCGCAACCGTTGCCGTCTCGTTCCTTTCGTCAGCTCGGTGAGCTGATGCTCTTTCGCGAGGCGGGTCCGAAGAAGAAGGATTCCCGTTCAAAATCTTGGCGTCTGCTTGCGGCCCGCACGCGCATGAGGTCTCTGCGTGCGACCAGGCCGAGGATGCGCCGCGTGGCTGGTTCAACAACGGGGACGCGGCCGACGTCCTGCGCCACCATGCGGTTGACCAGATCGGCAACGACTTCGTTTGGATAGCCGACGACCACCGAGGCATCGGAGACGAGGTCGTCAAGCGTGCGATGCTCGGGGGTGTCTTCCGTCATCCAGCGCAGGATATCGGAGCGGTCCGCCATGCCGACCACGCGGCCCTGGTCGTCGACGACCGGATAGGAGCGATGCCGGCTGACATCGCCGGTGAAGAATTTGATGGCTTCCTCGATCGGCGTCGAAGCCGGCAACGTCTCGACATCGGTCACCATGACGTCGGCGACCCGGGCCAATTGCAGCGGATCGATGCTGTATTCGCGGGTGATGTGCTGGCCGCGCCGGGAGATTTTTTCTGTCAGGATCGAGCGTTTGAGAAGCAGCACAGTGACCGCATAGGCAACGGTCGTCGCGACGAGCAGCGGCACCAGCAAATGGATATTGCCGGTCAGCTCGATCGCGAACAGCGTGCCCGTCAACGGCGCGCGCATCGTCCCGCCCATCATCGCGCCCATGCCGATGATGGCCCATAGCCCTGTGCCGCCCGGCAGCCATAGGCCTTCGAGCCAGCCGAGCGCGCCGCCGAGAATGAGCAATGGCGCCAGCACGCCGCCTGACGTTCCAGACGCCAGCGCGATGATCCAGATCACCGCCTTGACGGCGAGCAAAGTGCCGACGGCGTGTGCCGAAGTGAAATGGCCGCTGACGAGGTCGCCGATGACGTCGTAACCCACGCCGAGCGCGCGCGGCTCGATGAGACCGCCTAGGCCAACGAAAACGCCGCCGATGACCGGCCACCACATCCAATGAATCGGCAGGCGCTCGAAGATATCCTCGGCGGAGTAGAGCAGGCGCGTGCACAGGCCCGATTGCAGGCCACCAATGAGGCCGACGAGCGCACAGGCGATCAGTCCCCACCACGGCAGGTGCGGAATCTGGCTGTACGGAAAGAGCGGTATCGTCGGAAACAGCAGGGGACGGAGCGCGATCGACACGGCGCAGCTCGCCACCACCGGGATGAAGCTGCGCGGCTTCCACTCGAACAGGAGAAGCTCGACCGCCAGCGCGACCGCTGCGAGCGGCGTGCCGAAGATCGCCGTCATGCCTGCGGCAGCGCCTGCGACCAGCAGGGTTTTTCGTTCGGCGGCACTCAAGTGGAAGCACTGTGCAAACAGCGATCCGATGGCGCCACCGGTCATGATGATCGGTCCTTCGGCGCCGAACGGGCCGCCGGTGCCGATCGAGATCGCCGATGACAGCGGCTTGAGGACGGCGACCTTGGGATCCATCCGGCTGCCGCCGATCAGAATCGCCTCGAGCGCTTCGGGAATGCCGTGGCCACGAATCTTTTCCGAGCCGAAGCGGGCCATCAATCCGATCACGATGCCGCCCAGCGCCGGGACCAGGACCATCCACGGCCCGGCAATGGCTGCGGCCGGAGAGACGCCGGCGAATGAGAAGCGGCCGAACCATGCGAGGTTTGTCACCAGCGCAATGAGCTTCACCAATACCCACGCCGAACCGGCGCCGCCGCAGCCGACCACCAGCGCCATGCCGGTGAGGAGCGGCAAGCGCCAGTCGGCGCTGAAGTCTCCCAGCCGGGATTCGGTGGAACGATTGGTGTGTCTGGATTGTGCGGGGGTATGCGTCGATGGGGCGGTATGCATAGAGTGTGACGTCGTTGACGGAATAAGACTTCCGGCTTCGTGCGGGCACGAGCCGCTGCGATTTGGGCGAGGGGGAGACCCCGGTTGAAGGAGATCGGCACTCCGAGCGTAAGCTCGTAGTGCGACTATATCGTGTCACGATATAATGCAAGGTTAAGCCAAGGTTAAGCTATGGCAAGGAAGCAGCGGACTTTGGAAAAGCCGATCCGTGCGACAGACTATCGGCGGCTGGCCGAGTTCCGGCATGCGTTGCGCCGGTTCCTCGCCTTCAGCGAGGCAGCGGC
>DATJTL010000396.1:0-6101 GCA_035503415.1 Xanthobacteraceae bacterium | reverse complement strand
GCGACCAGCGCCACAAACAGCAGAGCCGTCTGCTTCAACGTCAGACGCGGCTTCTCTCGCACAAAGAGCTTGATGTTCCCATGCATGGAATTCGATCCGCATATCTAAACGTGCATATGCACCTATTTGGCTTGCATCGTGCACATCGCTATACCGGGCCTAAGCTTTCGCCGCGGTGGCGATGAACTCGCTCGCGACCACCGCGCGCAGCGTCGCTCGCAGCTCCGCGGCGCGCTTGGCGCCAAAGGTATTTTCGAAACGCGCCTGGGCCCGCGACCAGGCCGCGAGAGCTTCCTGCACGCGTTTCTCGCCGGCCTTGGTCAGATGCAGCTCCTTGGCGCGCCGGTCGGTCGCCGACGGCCGGATGCTGATCAGGCCCTCGCGTTGCAGCGGCTGGACGTTGCGGCCAAGGGTGGTGCGGTCGGCAACCATCTCTTCGGCGAGCGCGTTGATGGTCATCGGGCCGAGCCGTTTGAGCTTGGCCAAGATAGAGAATTGGGTCACGTGCAGGCCGACCGGCGCCAGGTATTGGTCGTAGAGCTGAGTGACGTGGCGGGCGGCCGATCTAACGGCGAAGCAATTGCAGTCGGTGGGTTCGGCAGCCATCTCGGGCCTCATTCTTGACAAGAGTGCATATGCGCCTATATGCGCGTAACTACGCCTATGTCAAGAGGGCCCCGGGCCGCCCGACCAACGCGCGCCGGCGCCGATGAGGAGAACAACCCATGGGCAAGCTCGAAGGAAAAATAGCGCTCATCACCGGCGGCAGCAGCGGTATTGGGCTGGCGACGGCCAAACAGTTTGTCGGTGAAGGAGCCTATGTCTTCATGACGGGTCGCCGCGAAGCGGAACTCGCGGCGGCGGTGAAGGAGATCGCCAAAAATGTAGTGGGCGTGAAGGGAGACGTGTCGAACCTTCGGGACCTCGATCGCCTGTTCGCCCAGATCAAGCAGGAGAAGGGTAGGATCGATATCGTCTTCGCTAATGCCGGCATCGCCAAGTTTGCGGCGATGGGCTCGATAACGGAAGGCGACTATGATTCGATCTTCGGCATCAACGTGAAAGGCCTCCTGTTCACCGTCCAGAAGGCGCTGCCGCTGATGCCGGATGGCGCGGCGATCATTCTCAATGCATCGATCGTCGGCAGCAAAGGCCTGTCAGCGAACAGCGTGTACAGCGCGACCAAGGCTGCCGTGCGCTCGTTCGCGCGGACCTGGACGACGGATTTGAAGGCCCGTCACATTCGGGTGAATGCAATCAGCCCTGGGGTGATCGACACACCCGGATTGAACGATCTGCTCGCCTCCTCGGATGTTGGCGAGCAGCGCAAGAAGCAGACTACGAATGCCGTGCCGCTCGGCAGGTTCGGCACTGCCGATGAAATCGCAAGGGCCGTGGTGTTTCTCGCGTCCGACGACGCGAGCTACGTCACCGGAATCGACTTGTTCGTCGACGGCGGCTTCGCCCAGGTCTAACAGCAGGCAAGTCTGACACCAGGCAAGTCTGACACCAGGCAACGCTGGCACCAAACAACGCTGACACCAAGCAACGCTGACACCCTGCACCCGGCTATTTCTTTTGCACGATGCCCAGCACGGACGCGATATGGGCGACTTGCGCGTATTGTGCCTTGAGCGCGGCGGTATACGCGTCGACGTCCAGCGGCGTGGCTGGCTGTAACGTGAGCGCCAACTTTTCACGGACCGTCTTATTGTCTAGCGCGGCGACCACGTCCGCGGCGATCCGCCGGCGCAAGTCGAGCGGCATGCCGCGCGGTCCCAGCAGGCCCAGGACGGGACTGGCGAGCAAGTCCGGGTATCCGGATTCCACCACGGAGGGAATATCCGGCGCGAGGGGCGATCGCTCGCGATCGTTGATCGCAATGATCTTGATCTTGCCGGTCTGCGCGTAGGTCCGCATCGCGGCATAGGATTGCATGGACAGTTGGATTCTGTTCTCGCCGAGATCGATCGGCGACGTGGTGATGTCGCGGTAAGGAGCCTTGGCGATCGCCAGTCCATTCTCTTTGACGAATCCGTCGAATACGAATTCGGAAAATCCCGGCGCGACCGCATAGCTCGTCCGGTTCGGCTTGGCGCGCGCCAGCGCCACGAATTGAGCCAATGTGGAGATGCCGAGACTCGTCGGCACGGCCACGGCAATCTGCACCTTGGCGACGCCGGCAATCGGTGTGAGGTCGGTTTGCGGATCAAACGTCGTGTCCGGGTGCATGTAGCGTTGCACGACGAACATGCTGCTCGGCCCGAAGAACAGCGTGTGGTCATCGTTGGCCGACACGACGGTCTGCAGCGACAGCAAGCCATCGCCTCCAGGCTTGCCGTCGATGATGACGGGCTGGCCCCATTTCTGCTGCAGCTCACCGGATATCAGACGCGCGGCAGTGTCCGCTCCGGAGCCCGGACCGAACGGCAGCACGAGGCGCACCGGACGCGTGGGCCATTGCTGGGCGAGGCTCGGAGTGACTGCGCTCGCGTAAATCGCCAGGGCGAGCGCGGTGACTATGTTGAGGCGAAACCAACCGTTGAACATGATTCCTCCCGATGCGGCGCCATTACAGCGCCGCCACCGCCTCCACTTCGAGCAAATAGGCTTCGTCGGCGAGCCGGCTTATGATCAGGAGCGTGTGCGGCGGATAGGCGCCGCTCGGAAACATTGTCGGATAGACCTTGCCGCGCCAGGCGCGGTAAGCGTCGGCGTGCTCCGGCCGCAGAATGTAGGTACGAAACTGCACCACGTTGTTCCAGTCAGCGTTGACCGAGCGCAGCGCGGTGTGAATGTTGGCGAATACCTGCTCGCATTGCGCTTCGAAATCGCCTCGGCCCACCGGTGCGCCGGTGGCGTCGATCGGAGTCTGGCCGGCAATGAACACAAGCTCCTGGGTCTTGACGCGGGCGACGTGACTGTAGGGCTTGGGCATACTCATGCCCTCGGGATTGAAGATCTTGATTTCGGCCATGGTGCTTTTCCTTGAAGTTAGTAGGGCGATCAATCTGGCGTCGTTGCGATCGACGGCATACGTCGGCTCTTCGCGAGCAAGGCCGCTTCGCCTAAGCGTAGCGTGAGAAATCGCGGCCTTCCTTGACCACGAATTCAAGCAGGAACGGCGCGCCCTTCTCGGTCACGTCGACCGCCTCCTTGATCGCACCAACGATGTCGGAGGGTTTTTCCACGCGCGTCGCCGCCACATTGAGCCCTTCGGCCACCTTCTTGTAGTTGCCGCCGACCGTCATGGCGCCGTATTTCTCGTCGGAAATCTTGAGCACGTCGCGTTCGGCGCCCATCACGCCGTTATTGAACACCACGGTGAGAATGGCGATGCGGTTGCGCGCGGCGGTCTCGATGTCCATTCCGGTCATGCCGATGGCGGCGTCCCCCATGACGTTGATGCACAGTTTCTTCGGTTCGGCGAGCTTGGCGCCCATGGTGATGCCGAGCCCGTAGCCGAGCTGGGTCGACTTGCCCCAGCCCATATAGGAGCCGGCCGTGGTGGTTTCCCAGAACGGGATCATCTGCTCGCGCGGGCTGCCGGAATCGTGCGTCATGATGACGTTGTCGCGGTCAAGCGTGCGCATCATGTCGCGGATCACGCGGTACTGGTTGAGCGGCATCTCGTCGGAATTGAGTAGCTTCGCCCACTCGTCGAGCCAGGCCTTCTTGCCGGCGGCGACCTCCTCTTTGAGCGAGGTAAGGGCGTTGCCGCCCCCCGGACCTTTCTGCTTGGCGACTTCGGCGATCAGCGCGTCGATGACAAGGCCGGCGTCGCCGACCAAAGCCTGATCGGCGCGATATTCCTTATTAATGTCGCCGGCATCGTTGGTCGAATGAATGATGGTCTTGCCCGGCGGCACCGAAGGTCCGAAATTCGTTATCGTCAGGCTCGAGCCGATCGCCAGAATGAGATCGGATTTCTTCATGAACTCGGCATAGACCTTCGAGCGCGAGCGGGTGGCGCCGCCGAGCGCAAGCGGATGGCTGTCGGGGATCGCGCTCTTGCCCGGATTGGTGGCGACCACCGGCGCCGGGATCAGTTCGGCGAGCGCAGCGAGCTGCGCGCCGGCCTCTGCGTAGTGCACGCCCTGGCCGGCCCAAAGCAGGGGATGTTTGGCCGCGAGCAGCATCTGCACCGCCTTCTTGATGGCATCCGGATCGGGCGCGGTGCGCTGCACCGGTACCGGCGTATAGTCGAGCGTGCCGGTAAATTCCGCCTCGGCGACTTCTTCCGGCAGTTCGATCAGGACCGGCCCCGGTTTGCCCGACCGCATGGCGTGATAGGCGCGCCGCATCAGATCGGGCAATTCTTGCACGTGATGCGCCAGCGCCGACCATTTGGTCACCGGCCGATAGACGTCGGCGGCGCGGAATACCGGCCGCACATATTGCCGCGACAGCGGCAAGCCGCCGGCGATGACGAGAAGCGGAACGTTCTCGGAAAACGCCTGCGCGATGCCGGGAAAAGCGTTCTCGATGCCGGGGCCGGCCTGTGCGCCAAACACGCCATTCTTCTTGCCGCGCTTGATGCGGCTATAGCCGTCGGCGATGCCGACACCGACGCGCTCCTGTCGGCACAGGATCGGACGAATGTCGATGGCCGCGCACGGCTCGATCACGTGATTGCGCGGATAACAGGAGAAAAACTCGGTGCCCTCGCGCTTGAGAATCTCGGCAATGATTTGCGCGCCGTTCATATTCGCATCCTCCCGACTTTCGTTCATTGTGGCGCGGCGATCCGGTCATTGCAATTCGCTCGCCGCGCCGCTGTCGGGCGGCGGAGGGCGTGAAAAACGGACTTGCCCGGCGTTCGCTTGCGGCTATCATTGCGCAGGTCGAGTAGGCGGAGAGCGGACAATGCGTATGCGCAATATCGCGTTCGTGTGCGGCGTCCTCGGGCTCGGCTTGATGGCCTCGCCGGCGCTTGCCGGCTGCGACGGCCTTCCCGGTGACTGCTTCTGGGCCGCGCACCACGCCATCTATCACAAGGAAAATCACATCGCGTTGCTGCAATCGGATCCCATGGTCGGCGAGGGCTACAAGGGGCCGATCATCGATCATCTACACCGCAAGATTTTGCGCATCCGCGCCACGGTCGGGATGCGCTGGCCGCATTGGCCGGCGCCGTGCTGCTACAGCCGCCGCCCGATCTATATTCGCTGAGATTGTTGCGCCTGATGACCGCCGTGGGTGCGGGCCTCGCGGCCGTCCGTCGCGCGGGGTGCCCACGAAGTCGCCTCTGCGGGTGATCCGACGAAATCCCCGCTTTGCCGCCGTATCATCCTACCTCATTTTCAGGTCGCCTCCTTGCGGCTGACCACCATGAATGTCGGGCAACCGAAAGGATGACGATCTCTGATCTAAAGAACGATGATCTCTGATCTAAAGGATGACGATCTGATCCAAAGGATGATGACCTAAAGGATGACGGCTTGGTGCTTTGGCGCATAAAAGATTTCGATCGACAGACGTTTTGTTTGAAGAGACCTACCTAAAAAGAAGTAAGCGCTTCCATCCCCCGACTGTCCGTCGGAACCCCGCGCGCTGTTTGACGTTTTTCCATGGGGTTGGCCATCATGGGGAGTGAAACCATGAGATATCCGAAGTCGCTTTTAGCTGCAGCCGTAGTCGTTAGCACTGTTGGCGCCGCCACGATCACAACGGCGTCGGCAACGCCTGCCTCCAATCTCGCCAACACAGCGGGCGCTGCGGCCAGCGAACACGGCCTGGTACAAAACGTAGCCTTTGTGGCGCGCTCGGGATTCCGCGGCGGCGCGATTGGTTTTCGCGGTGGCGTCGGCCGCGGCGTAGGCTTCCGCGGCGTAGGCGTCCGCGGAGTGGGCGTGGGCTTCCGCGGCGTAGGCTTCCGCGGCGCGGGCTTCCGCACCGCCGGCTTGTATAACCGTTGGGGCTGGCGCGGCGTAGGTTTCCGCACCGGCCTGTATAATCGTTGGGGCTGGCGCGGTGGCTTGTACAATCGTTGGGGCTGGCGCGGCATAGGCTTCCGCACCGGCTTGTATAATCGCTGGGGCTTGGGCTGGCGCGCTCGCCGTTTGGCTTGGGGCGTTCCTTGGCGTGCCGGTCTCTATAAC
>DATJTL010000395.1:0-5446 GCA_035503415.1 Xanthobacteraceae bacterium | reverse complement strand
CGGGCGCTCTGACACCGGCGAGCATTTCTTTCGGGTAGCGCATGGCCGAGGTCCACTTCACCAGTCATTTGCGTGCGCTGGTGCCCGGTGCACCGTTCAATGTCGCCGGCGCGACCGTCGGCGAGGCGCTGGAAG
This sequence comes from Xanthobacteraceae bacterium, assembly GCA_035503415.1. GTDB lineage: Bacteria > Pseudomonadota > Alphaproteobacteria > Rhizobiales > Xanthobacteraceae > BOG-931. The sequence goes on along the minus strand of DATJTL010000395.1, from coordinate 5,311 downwards.
CGCTGTTCGGCGGCGAGCCGCAGGTACGCAGCTACGTGCTCGACGAGCGCGGCGCGCTGCGCAAGCACGTCTGCATTTTCGCCGACGGCGAGCGGCTCGCCCATGAGGCGGCACTGTCGCGCCGCATTGGCGCCGCTACCAAGCTCTACGTGATGCAGGCGCTATCGGGCGGATGAGCGGACGCGGACAGGGGGGCGTCAAGTCATGAGCGATCGTTTGCTATTGGCGACACGAAAAGGTCTTTTCATCATCGAGCGTGGCCGCGCCGGTTGGGACGCGAAGCTGATCGGCTTTGCCGGAATTCCCGTGACCAACGCGCTGCGCGATGGCGATAGCGGTGTCATTTACGCCGCGCTCAAGCACGGACATTTCGGTCCCAAGCTGCACCGCTCCGACGACGATGGGGCGACCTGGCGCGAGATCGCCACGCCGACGTTTCCCGCCGATGCCGCCGGCGCGCCGTCCTTGTTCCAGATGTGGACGCTCGAACCTGGCGGGCGTGCTCGCCCAGATCGGCTGTGGATCGGCGCCATTCCGGCGGGGCTGTTCCGTTCCGACGATCGCGGAGAGAGCTGGCAATTCGTCTCCTCTTTGTGGAACGTGCCCGAGCGCGCGCGCTGGTTCGGCGGCGGATACGATGCAGCCGGCATCCACAGCGTATCGCCCGATCCGCGCGACGCCGATCGCGTCGTTATCGCGATTTCGTGCGGCGGGGTCTGGGAGACGCGCGACGCCGGCGCGCATTGGTCGGTGCTCGGCAAAGGATTGTTCGCGCCCTATGTGCCGCCTGAACAGGCGCAGGACAGCGCCATCCAGGATCCGCATCGGGTCGTGCGCTGCACCGCCAATCCCGATGTGATGTGGATGCAGCACCATGCCGGCACCTACCGCTCGACCGATGCGGGCGCCAATTGGACGCGGCTCGCGCCGCCGGGCGACGATTTCGGTTTCGCCGTGGCGGTGCATCCGCGTGACGGCGAAACCGCGTGGTTCGTCCCCGCCATCAAGGACGAAATCCGCGTGCCACGCGACGGCGCGCTCACAGTCACGCGAACGGCGGACGGCGGCAAATCGTGGGACGTGCTGCGCGAGGGGCTGCCGCAGCGCGGCGCCTACGATCTGATCTATCGGCACGGCCTCGATATCGACGGCAGCGGCGAGCGGCTCGCGATGGGCTCGACCACCGGGGCGTTGTGGCTGAGCGACGACGGCGGCGAGCAGTGGCAGCTTGTCAACGCCCACCTGCCGCCGATCTACGCCGTCCGCTTTGTTTGATGCCGGTACTGCCGGCGGCAATCAGAGTTCGACGATCATGCCGTCTGCGGCGGTCTCGAAATTCAGCTCGGCGCGGCGCGCCAGCATGTCCGTGCTCATGTGCGTGAGTATGAGCCGCTTGGGTCGAATCTGGCCGAGATGGCGTTCGAGCGCGGTCAGGACCATGTGGGTCTTCACCGGCCGGTCGCGCGTATAGGATTCGCAAATGAACAGGTCGGCCTCGCGGCCGATCTGGATCAGCGCGTCGGTCCATTCCGTGTCGCCGGAAAAGCCGATGATCTTTCCCTCCGCCTCGAAACGAAAGCCGAGGCAGGGGCCGGCGCGGTCGTCATGCACGACATGGAAGGGCGTCACCCGCACTCCGCCGACTTCGCTGCGCCGCCCGATCTCGAGTTCGCGCAGCGTCAATGGAAAGCGCAGTTGCAGGGTCCGCGTTCCCGGAAAGGCGGCCTCCATCAGTTCCGGAAAGCGCGCCTTGAGACCGGGCGGACCGGCGATGGTGAGCGGGCGTTCGCGCTTGAGAACGTGGGTCGCTTCAAGGATGAACGGCGGCATGCCGCCGACGTGATCGGCGTGGAAGTGCGAAATAAAAATGACATCGACGTCGTTACGGTTGATTGCGAGCCTGTTGAGCGCAACCAGCGAGGTCGCTCCGCAATCGATCAGCGCATTGATGCCCCGTCCCACCATGTGGAAGCAGGTATTGAATCGCCCGCCGGAGCCGAACGCATCGCCGCAGCCGACGAATTGCAGATGCATGGATCGTCCTTCCGCCGTACGAGAGCCTCGGCAGTTCTAGGGCTGGCCGGGGCGCAAAGGAAAGCGAAAGGCTTCGTGCCGGCCGTGCACGGCCGCCGCGGCAGACATCACGCGCGGAATTGGCCTTGGTTGCCCGGCAGCGTCCAAACTCCTGTTGCCTCACGGTTTTTTTACCTTTGCCGGGTTGTGTTCGCCAATGTAGGTTAGCCCCGTGCCGCTTGGGACCGGCATGGCGCGGCGCCATGATCGCACCACAAAATGGCGCATGCTGCGGCTGGAGCAATGGTTCTGCGAGGGGCAAAAGGGGACGATCGGGTGCCGTTTCGATCACATCGTGCCGGAGCAATGGCGGCGCTGATGCTGGCGGCCATGCTGGCCGGCTGCGCCAATGCCGACGTATTCGACAGCAACGAACGCTGGTTTTCGAAGCCATTCGATTGGACCGGCCGCAACGGCGGCTATACCTTCTCCGAGCTTCAGGAGAGTAGTGCGAAGCGGGGCCCGGTCACCGCGAACGATCTGGTGAGCCCGAATGGCGCCTGCCCGCCGCCGCCCATGCAGGCAGCGCCGGCTCCGCCACCGCCGAATCCGGGCGCGGCTCCGGGCGCCGCCGATGTGATGCCAGCGGGGCCACCCACTTTGCTCGGCGAGGGCATCGCGCTTGGCATGACCGAATGCGACGTGGTCGATCGAGCCGGCACGCCCGCTTCCGTCCAGATCGGCAGTAACCCGAACGGCGATCGCGTCGCGGTGCTCACCTTCAACAGCGGCCCGCGGCCCGGCATCTATCGCTTCGAGCGCGGCCGCCTCATGGACTTGGATCGCGTCGCAGCCCCGGTCGAAGAGCCGAAAGTGGCCAAGCGCGTGGTCAAGAAGAGGAAACAGGCGGCACGGCCGGAGCAGCAATTCTCCACCGAATGACCGAAGGCGCGCTCGACGCGCTCGACCGATCCCGAACCGGGCGGTCACATAATGCGTCATGCCGCTGCGCTCGTTTCGCGCTTCACTGCAAGCGCGTGAATCCGACAGCATGAGCAACGAAAGAGGGCGGCGTTTCAAATTGGTTTGAAACGCCGCCCCGCTTTTTATCCAATACTTCAGCGAATGTCCGGTTTTAGTTGGGACTACGCTGCTTTCGCGTAGGTGAGGTCGTAACGATCAGCGTTCATCACCTTGGCCCACGCCGCCGCGAAGTCTTTCACGAACTTCTCCTTAGAGTCCGCGCACGCATAGACTTCCGCCAGCGCCCGCAACTGCGAGTGTGAACCGAAGATCAGGTCGACGCGGCTGCCGGACCACTTGAGCTCTTTGGTCTTGCGGTCACGCCCTTCGTAGGCGTTCTCGCCCGCCGGCTGCCAGTCCGTCTTCATGTCCAGGAGGTTGACGAAGAAGTCGTTCGTCAGCTTTCCAGGCTGCTTGGTGAAGACGCCATGCTTGGACTGCCCGGCATTGACGCCGAGCACGCGCAGGCCGCCGACGAGAACCGTCATCTCGGGCGCCGTCAGCGTCAGCAACTGGGCCTTGTCGATCAGCGCCTCCTCGGGCGACATCAGGTGCCCGCTGCGGTAGTAGTTGCGGAAACCGTCGGCCATCGGCTCGAGCGGCTCGAAGGAATGGACGTCGGTGTCTTCCTGCGAGGCGTCCATGCGCCCCGGCGTGAAGGGAACCTTCACATCGGAGCCGGCGTCCTTCGCGGCTTTCTCGATCGCCGCACCGCCGCCGAGAACGATCAGATCGGCAAGCGAAACCTTCTTGCCGCCGGCAGCCGAGGCATTGCACTCCTTCTGGATCGCTTCGAGCTTTTGCAGCACGTTCGCCAGTTGCTTCGGCTGGTTGATCTCCCAATCCTTCTGCGGGCTAAGGCGAACGCGGGCGCCGTTTGCTCCGCCGCGTTTGTCGGAACCGCGGAAGGTCGACGCTGACGCCCAGGCCGCCGCGACGAGGTCGGAAACCGACAGACCCGAGGCGAGGATCTTGGCTTTGAGTGCCGTGACATCCTGCTCGGCGATCAGCGGATGGTTCACCGCCGGGATCGGATCCTGCCAGATCAGAACCTCCTTCGGGACGAGCGGGCCGAGATAGCGAACGATCGGCCCCATGTCGCGGTGCGTCAGCTTGAACCACGCCCGGGCGAACGCGTCCGCGAATTGTTCCGGATGCTCGTAGAACCGCCGTGAGATCTTTTCGTAAGCGGGGTCCATCCGCAGCGACAGGTCCGTGGTCAGCATGGTCGGCACATGCTTCTTCGACTTGTCGAAAGCGTCTGGAATAGTGGCGGCTGCGCCCTTCGCTTTCCACTGATAGGCGCCGGCCGGGCTCTTGGTCAGTTCCCATTCGTTATTGAAAAGGTTGTCGAAGAAGTGGTTGCTCCACTTCGTCGGCGTCTGCGACCAGGTGACTTCGGGGCCGCCGGTGAGGGCATCCGGGCCCACGCCGGTGCCAAACTTGCTCTTCCAGCCGAGACCCTGCTCTTCGATGGGCGCGCCTTCCGGCGCCGGGCCGAGCAGCGACGGATCGCCGGCGCCGTGGGCCTTGCCGAAGGTATGGCCGCCGGCAATCAGCGCGACGGTTTCCTCGTCGTTCATCGCCATGCGGAAGAACGTTTCGCGGATGTCTTTTGCCGCAGCCACCGGATCCGGCTTACCGTTCGGACCTTCCGGATTGACGTAGATCAGGCCCATCTGCACGGCGCCGAGCGGCTCCGCGAGTTGGCGCTCGCCGCTGTAGCGTTCGTCGCCGAGCCAAGTGCCCTCGGGACCCCAGTACAGTTCTTCGGGCTCCCACACGTCGGCGCGGCCACCGGCGAAGCCGAAGGTCTTGAAGCCCATCGACTCGAGCGCGACGTTGCCGGCCAGCACCATCAGGTCGGCCCAGGACAGCTTGCGGCCATATTTCTGCTTGATCGGCCACAGCAGCCGCCGCGCCTTGTCGAGGTTGGCGTTGTCCGGCCAGCTGTTGAGCGGCGCGAACCGCTGCTGTCCGGCGCCGGCGCCGCCGCGGCCGTCGGTGATGCGATAGGTGCCGGCGCTGTGCCAGGCCATGCGGATCATCAGCCCGCCGTAATGGCCGAAGTCGGCCGGCCACCACGGCTGCGAATCCGTCATCAAGGCGCGCAGATCCCTGATGACGGCCTTGAGGTCGAGACTCTTGAACTCCTTGGCGTAATCGAACGCCTTGCCCATCGGATCGGACAGGCCCGAGTTCCGGTGAAGGGGTTGCAGGTCCAGCTGTTTCGGCCACCAGTCGCGGTTCGAATGGGTGCGGGGTGCGCCCGAAA
>DATJTL010000394.1:0-4544 GCA_035503415.1 Xanthobacteraceae bacterium | reverse complement strand
CTTAAAGACGTCAGGCCGCGCCGGCTCACTTGCGTCAAGTTCCGAATGCCGCCGCATGCCGGTTTTGCCTCAAATCGACATCGACGCAGTTTCGTTCGACGCAGTTGAAGTTCGCGGCCGTTATGCTTTGGCCGGGTTATGTTTTGGCGGCTTTGGCGCGCGCCCGCGCCACCTCGCCCGCGACCCGGCGCGGCGTCAGCGGCGTTTCGTTGAAGTTCGCGCGGATATCGCGGAAGGCGTCCGCCACCGCATTGGCGATGGCCGCGGGCGGCGCGATGGCTCCGCCTTCGCCCAGCCCTTTCACGCCATACTCGGTCGTCAGCGCCGGGGTCACGAGGTGCTCGACGCGGATCGCCGGAATTTCCGCGGCGCACGGGATCATGTAATCCGCCAATGACGCGACCAACGGCTGCCCCCGTTCGTCGTAGGGGATCTCCTCGTAGAGCGCGGTTCCGATCCCCTGGACGATGCCGCCGACAACCTGGCCATCCACGATCATCGGGTTGATCATGGTGCCGCAATCCTCGGAAACAACGTAGTCGAGCAGTTCGACCGCGCCGGTGTCGGGATCAACCGCGACCAGCGCCGCATGCGTGCCATAGGCGAACACGCCGCCGGAATCGGCCGGTTCATAGGTCGCCGTGCTGTCGAGAAGCGGGTCCATGCCGGCCGGCAGATGATCCGGCCGCGCATTGGCGGCGAACGCGATCTCGGCGATGCCGACTTTGCTCGACGGTCCGTGTACCATTCCGCCTTCGATGCGCGTTGCGGCAACGTCGGCTTGCAGCAGATGCGCGCCGATCCGGCGGATTTTTTCCGCGAGCGCGCGCGAGGCCTTGCCCACGGCGCCGCCGGCGAAAACGATCGAGCGCGACGCGAACGTGCCAAAACCGTACGGGCCGACGGCGGTGTCGCCGTAGCGGACCGAAATCTGTGCGGGATCGATGCCGAGTTCGTGCGCGGCGATTTGCGCCAGCGTGGTTTCGTGGCCTTGGCCGTGGTTCTGCACGCCCACATAGATGAGGACATTACCGTCCGGCAGCATGCGCACGTTGGCGGATTCGTAGCCTGGAATGACGCGGAACTTGCGCTTGGCGAATTCCACGATGCCGTGGCCGCTTTGCTCGGTATAGAAGGCAAAGCCGATGCCGATGCGGCGGCCGTCCGGCTCGCTTGCCGTTTGGCGCTTGCGGATGGCGGAGAGATCGATCTGCTCGCCCGCGATGTCGAGCGCGGCCACATAGTCGCCGGTGTCGAGCTTCATGCCGGCAGCGGTGCGGTAAGGAAGCTCCGCGGCGGTCACGATGTTCTGACGGCGGAGCTCAAGCGGCTCGCGATTAAGTTCGCGCGCCACCTCATCGACGAGCCGCTCGAGCGCGAATGTCGCGCCCGGCCGCGCCACCCCGCGATAGGGACCCATCGGCGCCTTGTTGGTGGCCACCGTATGCGCATTGAGTTTCAGATGCCGCATCCGATAGGGCCCGGTCAGGTTTCGCGATGCCATGCTCGCTTCCTGAAACGCGCCCGTGGGCCACAGCGCATAGGCGCCGGCGTCGATGTAGATGTCGCCTTCGATGCCGAGCAGCGTGCCGTCGCGCTCGGCGCACATGGTGAGATCGTAGGTGTGGTCGCGGGCGTGCGGCGAAGCGAGCAGATGCTCGCGCCGATCCTCGATCCAGCGCACCGGGTGGCCGACTTTCATGGCAATCGCGGCGACCGCCACATCCTCAGGCATGATCCGATTCTTGCCGCCGAACCCGCCGCCGACGTCAGGAGCGATGACCCGCACCTTGTGTTCGGGGATGCCGAGCATGCGCGACAACGCCAGGCGTTTGACCTGGCCGCCCTGCGTCGAAAGGTAGACGACCAGTTCGTCGAGGCGGCGGTCCCAATAGGCGAGCACGCCGCGGCCTTCCATCGGCACCGTGACTTGCCGATTGAGCCGCAACCGGCGGTGCACACGGACCGGCGCCGCGGCGAGCAGGTCCGGATTTCCTTCCGTCACGCTGGTGCTGATGTAGGCGTTGCCCGGCCACTCGTCGAAAACGCGCGGACTGTCGGCGCGCATTGCCGCAACGACATCGACGACCGCCGGCAATTCCTCCAGTTCGATGGCGACCCGCTCGGCCAGATCCTCGGCCTGCGCGCGCGTCGGCATGACGCACGCCGCGATCGTCTGCCCGACATAGCGGACGCGCCCGTCCGCCAGCGGCGGATACGGACTATGCCGATGGGCGGACAATTCGGGTCCGGCCTCCAGGACATTGATCGGCCCAAGATCGGCGAGCGTGAACACCTGTCCTGCCGCATCCGCCGGCTTGACCACCCGCCGCACCCAGGCGTGCGCCATCTCGCTGCGCACAAACGCCAGGTCCCGCACGCCGGGCACGTTGACGTCGGCGATGAACATGCCCCGCCCGAACAGATAACGAGCGTCTTCCTTGCGCAGCAGACTGGCGCCGATCCAGCCGCTGCCGCCTGCTTGTTCTTTCACGCCTCGCTGGTCCCGGATTAGAACACGATCGCCTGGATCATATCTCGTTCAATTCGAACTATCGAACAAAAACATTCGGTGTGGGACGCCGTCGATCGCAACGGTGGCTCTTTTCCGATACCGTTGCGATCGACCCGCACTTCCGCGCTCCGCGAGAAAGTCTGATCCAACGCAATCTGCGCTAGCTCTGCTGCGGCGGTACGTACTCGGCGCCGGTCGGCACGAACTCGTTGGTGAAGAGCTGGCTCGTGGTGAGCGGCGCAGTGACGCCGGCATATTGCTTGAGCACTTCGAGGGTGCCGGCCCAATCGGCGTCGGAACCCCAGCCGAGCGGCTTGCCCGTCGTGTTAGGCGTCACCCAGGTCTTCCACGCCAGCTCGAATTCGAGCTTGGTAACCGCCGGGTCGGCGGTCGGCTGATACTTCTTCACGGTCGCGACCGCTTCGTCGACGTGCTGCCTGCCGTATAGAAAGCCCTTGATCGTCGCCGGAACGAACGCACGGACGATGTCGGGATCGCTCTTGAGCAGGTCCTGATGCACGATGATGCCGTTGGAAACGACGGTCACGCCATAATCGGCAAACCAGAACATTCGCAGTTTCTTGTTGGCGCGGATCTGGATGCTTGGCGCATAGCTGAACACATAACCGCCGATGGAGTCGGCCTTGCCGCTGACCAGCGCCGGTCCGACACCGGCTGGATCGATATTGACGATCTGGACTTTCGCCGGGTCGAAGCCGGCACCCTTGGCGAAAGCAGGCCATTGCTGGAATTGCGCGCTGCCTGCGGTCATCGCGACGGTTCTGCCCTCGAGGTCCTTGGGCGTCTTGATCGGGGAATCGGCGAGCACCATGATTGCGGCCGGATCGCGCCGGTAGATGCTGGCGACGGTCTTGATCGCCATGCCTTTGGCGATGCTGTTGCCGACCACGTAGCCGTCGGAAAAGCCGATCTGCGTTGCCTTGCTGGCCACCAACTGAGCCGTGGTGGCCGAACCCTTGCCGGGGCTGATGGAGACGTCGAGGCCAGCGTCGCTGTAATAGCCCTTATCCTTCGCCAGCAGGAAACCGACGCTGGCGCCCTGATAGAGCCAATCGAGCGTGAACGTCACCGGCTTGAGCGCCGCGGCGCGAGCCCGGTACGGCATCGCTGGAACCGCGAGCGCGCCGGCGCCCAGCGCGGTATTTTTGAGAAAACGCCGCCGCGACAATGGCGTGCCTTGAGAGTTCATGGTCTGACCTCCGAAGATGGTTGTTCGCGCCCCGACTAGTGGTCCGATTCTAACAGCTGTCATAACGCGTCATGCCGCTGCCGAAAAGCAAGGCATGTGCCAGCAAGCCCAGCTGTGGGTTGTCTCCTCGGGTGTTCGAGGGGAAACCGATTACGCCTCCTGCGGCGGCACGTATTCGGCGCCGGTCGGCACGAATTCGTTGGTGTAGAGCTGCCCGGGCTCAAGCGGCGCGGTGACGCCGCCATATTGCTTGAGCGTTTGGATCGTGTCCGCCCAATCCGCATCGGCGGCCCAGCCGAGCGGCTTGCCCTTGGTGTTGGGCGTCACCCAGGTTTTCCAGGACAGCTCGGCTTCGCGCTTGGTGATCGCGAGATCGACCGGCGGCAGATACTTTTTCACGATGTCGGCCGCCTCGTCCGGATGCCGCCGCGCATACAGGAAGCCTTTGATCGTGGGCGCCACAAAAGAGCGCACCAGCTCAGGATCGCTCTTGAGCAGATCCTGGTGCACGATGATGCCGTTGGACACGACAGTAACGCCGTAATCGGCGTACCAGAAGATGCGCACCGGTTTCTTGCCGCGGATTTCGATGGTCGGCACATAGCCCTGCGCGAACCCGGTGATCGCGTCGGCCTTGCCGCTGATAAGCGCCGGTCCGACGCCCGCGGGATCGATGTTGACGACCTGGATTTTCGAGGCGTCGACGCCGGCGCCCTTCAGAAAGGCAGGCCATTGCTGGAATTGAGCGCTGCCGGCAGTCATTGCCACCGTCTTGCCTTCCAGATCTTTCGGCGTCTTGATGGAGGAGTCCGCAAGCAC
>DATJTL010000393.1:0-2681 GCA_035503415.1 Xanthobacteraceae bacterium | reverse complement strand
GGCAAGATCGACGGCTTCCTCGGCCTGAAATCGCGGCAAGCGGTCAAGGCCATGCAGATCAAATATGGCCTGCCGGCGGATTCCTATCCAACCGAGGAATTGCTCGCGCGCATGCGGGCGGGTGGGTGATTTCGTAGGGTGGGCAAAATCGCAAGCGACATCCAAATCACCTGCACTGCAGCCGTCGACGATTTTGCCCACGCGGCCCGGCAGAGCCGCGTGGGCATTGCGCCGGCAGGCGATCCAATCATCCAATATTCAGTCTTGGCGCAATGCCCACCCTACAAGCGAGAAAAACATGCCCAAAAAAGTTCGCCGCGTCGTGACCGGCCACAACGCCGCCGGCAAATCGATTTTCATCATGGACGCCCCCACCCCGCATGTCTTTCAGCGCACCAAGGGCAGCGCCATCGTGCACGAGTTGTGGGAAACCGCCTCAACGCCAGCCGACAATCGCGGCGGCAGCGATGCCATCGCGCGCGGCCACCGGCTGCCGCCGCCCAAGCACGGCTCGGTGCTCCGTGTCATCGAATATCCGCCCGACAGCGAGCGCTTGGCCGCGATCGCGCACGAGGCCGTACTACCGGACGATTCCGGCCGCGCCGAAGCAACCGATCGCAACAACCCGCGCCACGCCGGCTTTCATAAGACCGCGACGATCGACTATGCGATCGTGCTTTCGGGCGAGATCTACGCGATGATGGACGAAGGCGAGGTGTTGCTCAAAGCCGGCGACGTGCTCGTCCAGCGCGGCACCAATCACGCCTGGAGCAACCGCACCAACGAGGTGACGGTCGTGGCGTTTGTTTTGATCGACGCCGAAGCGGTTTCGAGCTAGCCTGAATTATCCACTCAGCTATGTTCGCTTGTCAGGGCCGATCTGTCCCCGACCAGTCGGCGCGGCGGGTGGCCTATTGGACATCGCCCGGTACGCATCCCTGAAAAATGTGAACCAATACCAGATCAAGAGAACAGGGACGCCGATATCGTATAGCGCGTCGAATCCGGGAATCGGCTCGACTGGGACGGCGACGGCCCCGGCCGCGGCGGTTGCGCCGACCCGGTAGCTCAGCGCTGTCAGGACGCGTTTGAGCGGATTCTCGTTCGGCAATTTCGAGACGACGACAATAAGGACGATGAGCAACGCCGTCATCACGGCCACGAACACGAGAAGGTCGCGAAAGATTTCTTCAATCGTCGAAAACGTTTGCGCCATCGGTTTCGTGCCAGTTTTTATTCGCGCGAATTAAATGAAGCGCAATCCGGCTACACACTCACATCACGTCGCCCATCACCACTTCGCCCTCGGCCGGCGGCCGCTCGTAGAATTCCGGCTTCATGCGGCTGGGCAACCCTTCGCGCGCCAGCGTTTCTTCGAACTCCTTGCGGAGCGCCGGATCTTCCTGGTGATAACCGATGGCGCTGCCGCCCTTGCTCAGCTCGATGGCGCCGTAATCCATGAGCTGCTCGCCCGGCACGCCGGGTTTGCGCGCGCGCTGATTGTTCGGTCCGTGCCAGGCGGAGATGCGCAAGCCTTCTTTGCCGATGCCAAAATGCTGGTGATACCAGTCGCCGCTCATCGGCGCGGCGGAAACGAGCCCGACCGGCTCGTAGTCCTGGCGCTTGATGAATTCGGCTTTGCCGTCTTTCCACGGCGTGGTGCCGAGCGCTTCGGGCCACGTGTAGGTATAGCCCTTGCCCTTGACGCAGACGAGCACAGCCGCGGAGGCGTGCTTGTGCGCCTTCGAATAGCGGCCGGTCTCGTGCTGGCCGATCCAGAGATAGAAGCGATTCTTTGCCATCGCCGGCTCAACGCGGCGGTAGCCGGGCGAACGGCGGTTATCAAGCGGCAGGTCGCAATTGACGATATCGGGGATGAGATTGGTGCGCCGCATGGCGAGCCCGCGGATCGGGTCGGGCTCAAGATCGTCCTTCGGCTTGAAAAAATCCTCGGCGCCGGAAAAGCGTTCGCTGAATACGTATGGGCAGTCGAAGATGAAATCGAGATTGTCGATCACGTTCATCACGTTGGGCGCGGTGGTGCCGCACAACAGCAAAGCCGGCGCGCTGCCGGCATTGATGATGCGGTGATAGGCGTTGAGCGGGACGGCGAACAGCGAGCCCTTCTGCCATTCGAAGGCGTGGGGCTTGCTCTGCCCCTCCTGCCACACTTCGGTGGTACCGCGGCCCTCGACCACGAGCACGACTTTTTCATAGAGGTGCCGCTCGATGTTGAGCGCGCCGGCACCGGGCACCTCGACGACGTACATGCCCCAAAGTCCCTCGGTGCCAAAAAGCTGGATGAAGGAGCCGCGGCCGCCGAGCCGCTTCCAGGGTACGAGCGGCAAATCCTGCACCTTGCGCACACCGATGCCGCGGTAACACGGCACGCCTTCAGCCTCCATGAAGCGGTCATAGGGCAGCGGCTGGCGCTTGAACTTGCCGAAGCCCGCATTCTCCCCCGCTTTCGGTTCGTGCCAATGGACCTCATCGGGCGTGTCATGCATGGGATTTGTCCTTCACGTTCTATTTCGCTCCGTTCCGTGCCGTCTGAACCGATCCGGCTATGGTTTGCGCCCCAATAGCTTCTTCAACGTATCGCGCATATCCGGCGGCGTGTCAGCCATGCGCGCGATCGCATCCAAGGCCTGCTGACCGCCAATCGGGCTCACGTCAACGTT
>DATJTL010000392.1:0-16438 GCA_035503415.1 Xanthobacteraceae bacterium | reverse complement strand
CATTGTCGAATCGCTCGGCAGCGACGATGGTCGCGAAGTTGCCTGCGCGCTCGACGAATTGCGCCACGCCGGCAAGCTCGGACGCGATCGCGACGGACGCTATTACCTGCAAGCCGCCAAGCCCGGATCAACCGGCATCGTCGGCGCGCTTTATCACGATCCGAATGAAGGTGCATGAGGCCAGGGTCAGCTCGCCGAACTTTTCGCCCGGGCGGTAAGGCCGGCCAATGGAGATGAGTCAAGCCTAACAGCGCGCGAGGGCGGCGCTTGGCCGCCCTCGCATACTCGATGATCTACGGCACTAGGGTCTGGACTCAATTGATCCACCAAGTGACGGCAGCTGCCAAGAGGATGGCCGAGAGGTAGACATCGGCTCGTTTGTCATAGCGGGTGGCGATGCGCCTGAAATCCTTGAGCCGACAGAACATGCGTTCGATGAGGTTACGCAGCTTGTAGGCATTCGAATCGTAGGCGTGCGGATGCTTGCGGGTTGGATTGGGTGGGATGACAGCTTTGATGCGGCGCTCTGCCAGCCAGTCGCGCAGGCTTCTTGCATCATAGGCGCGATCGGCCAGTAGCCGGCGTGGTAAGCGGGTGGTCGCTAGCAGTTCGCGGGCGGCAGCGAGATCATGGGTGTTGCCCGGCGTGATCAGGAATGACAGTGGACGTCCCAGGTCGTCTGTCAGCGCGTGGATTTTGGTCGTGCGCCCGCCGCGCGAACGGCCGATTGCGTGGTGGAAGGCCCCCCTTTTGCGCCACCGGCGGAGCGATGGACCTTGATGTGCGTGCTGTCGAGCGACACGGTCCCGACCATGCCGGTCGAGCCGGTTAGCGCGTAAAAGATGTCGGTCCAGACGCCCTGGCGACTCCAACGATTGAAGCGGTTGTAGACCGTCGTGTAGGGGCCATAGTCGGGCGGGCAATCCCGCCACCGCGCGCCAGAACGCAACATTTGCATGATACCGCTGATAATCCGGCGATCATCGACGCGATGCGCGCCGCGCCGGCCATGCGGCATCAGTGGCTCAATCCGCTTCCATTCCGCATCACTCAGCCAATACAGTTGCTTCCTCATCAAAGCCCCCTCGATTCGGAAGCCTTGAATCACAACTCAAGCCGCCCTGGAATCCTTATTGAGTACAGACCCTAGAGCTGTGGCACTAGGGTCCAGACTCAATTGATCCACCAAGTGAGTGCGGCTGCCAAGAGGATGGCGGAGAGGTAGATGTCGGCTCGCTTGTCGTATCGGGTTGCCAGTCTCCTGAAGTCCTTGAGCCGACAGAACATGCGCTCGATGAGATTGCGTCCCCTATAGGCTTTGGCGTCATATCGGTGCGGATGTTTGCGGGTCGGGTTGGGTGGGATCACGGCTTTGACGCCGCGCTCTGCCAACCAATTGCGCAGGCTGTTGGCGTCATAGGCTCGGTCGGCAAGCAATCGACGCGGTGGCGGAACGGTTGGCAGCAGATCGCGCGCCGCGGGCAGGTCGTGGCAGTTGCCTGAGGTGATCAGGAAGGCAATTGGGCGCCCGCGATCTTCGGTCAGCGCGTGGATTTTGGTGGTGCGCCCGCCCCGCGAGCGGCCGATCGCCTGTTCGAAGTCCCCCCTTTTGCGCCCGCCGCCGAGCGATGGGCTTTGATGTGGGTGGAGTCGATCGACATCGTCCCGATCCGGCCGGTCGAACCCGTCAGCGCGTAGAAGATATCGGTCCAAATACCTTGCTGGCTCCAGCGATTGAAGCGGTTATAAATCGTCGTGTAGGGGCCATAGTCAGTCGGGCAGTCTCGCCAGCGGGCACCACAGCGGCCGATCAAGAATTGACCCTCGGCGCCGATATTCCAGATGTTGGCAATGTAACAGAGCGAGAGGCCGACCGCGATCATCACCAGTGGTGTTGCCTTCACGGCGATTTCCTCGAGCGAATAGGAATCGGTCAGCGGATCGAGAAAATAAACGCCGAGGGATGTGATGGGATTCTTTCCCAAGATGGCGAATATCGCCGCCATGGTCAGCAACGTGAATGCGATCGCGATCAACGGGACGCGACGGCTGCGAGCGTCGAGCGTTCGGTGCGCTTCTCAAGAACCAACTGCATCGGTGTTCGCTTCACTGCGTCGGGGGATATCTGCGACGGGCGCGGCGCTGGCGCCGCCCATCAGCAGGCCGAGTTTCTCTCGCGTCGTTTCGGTTGCGACAAGCGGTGCGGAGAGCCGGCCGTGGAACATCACCGCGATGCGGTCCGCGATCTCGGTGAGTTCGTCGAGGTCCTGGCTGATCACCAGCACGGCGCTGCCCTGGCGGGCGCGGTCAATGAGTGCCTGGCGAATCACCGCCGCTGCTCCGGCATCGACGCCCCAGGTCGGCTGGCTTGCTACCAGCACGCCAGGCTCGCGCAGGATTTCGCGGCCGACCACGAACTTTTGCAAATTGCCGCCGGAAAGGCTTGCCGCTTCCGGATCGCGCTTGCCTTTGCGCACGTCGAACATCTCGGTGGTGCGGTCGACAACAGCAAGCATCGCTTTGCGATCGATTAAGCCGCGCCTCACCATGCCCCCGGCGGCGTGTCCGGTGAGGAGGGCATTTTCGGAGAGCTTCATGCGCGGCGCCCGCCGTGGCCAAGCCGCTCTTCCGGAACGAACGCGGCGCCCAGGCGACGCCGCTCGCTCACGCCGAGCTTTCCGACCGGCTTTCCGTTAATAACGATGGCGCTTTCATTGGATGAACGGCGTTCTCCCGACAGCGCCGAGAACAGTTCGTCCTGCCCGTTGCCCGCAACCCCGGCAATGCCGACGATCTCACCGCCACGCACTTCGAGCGACAGATTATCGAGCCGCGTGCCGTGCGGATCGTCCGGTTCGACCGAAAGGTGCCGGATGACGAGCCGCGGGGCTGAAGCTACACGTTGGGAGGCCGCTTTGACCTCGCCAATATCCGCGCCAACCATCATGCGCGCCAGCGAAGCCGCGGTCTCTCGGCGCGGATCGCAAGTTGCGATCTTCTTGCCGCTGCGCAAGATCGTTGCGGTGTTGCACAGCTGTTTGACCTCTTCCAGCTTGTGGCTGATGTAGAGGATGGCCCGCCGCTCTTGCTTGAGGCGGCCGAGCACGTCGAACAACTGATTCGCCTCTTGAGGAGTGAGCACTGCCGTCGGCTCGTCGAGGATGAGCAGCTTCGGGTCTTGCATCAACGCACGCATGATCTCGATACGCTGACGCTCGCCGACCGACAGCCGCCACACTTCGCGCTTGGGATCGAGCGGCAACCCGTAGAGACGTGCCATTTCGGCCAGGCGTGCCGAAATGGCGGCGAGGGGCTCGGTCGGGGGCAGACCCAATGCCACGTTCTCCGCCACCGTCAGGTTCTCGAAGAGCGAAAAGTGCTGAAATACCATGCCGATACCGCGAGCGCGGGCGTCCGATGGGCCGGCGAGAACGATCTTTTCTCCCATCCAGCGCAGTTCGCCGCCGCTCGGCTGCATGAGGCCGTACATAACCTTGACCAGGGTGGACTTGCCCGCTCCGTTTTCGCCGAGGAGTGCATGGATTTCGGCAGGAAACAGGTCGAGATCGATCCGATCGTTGGCGAGAAATTCCCCGTACCTCTTGCTGATGGAGACGGCCCGCAACAGCGGTGCGCTGCCAAACGAAGCTCCTGGTGTGGAAACGTCATGCATGACAGGTGCTGCGTCCGTTGTGCGGCGCAAAGTCCGTTCCAAAACCGCCTGCGGTCGAGCGGTGCAGAACGCATCATCCGACAAAACCGCAACCGGCAAAAGAGAAGGTCGCAGAAACTGATAGAAACTGAATGTCGAGTCGGAAATTGACCGCCCGACACCAGGAGTTCGTGGATACCTGTGCGCAAGAGCGGTAAAACTGTAGCCTTTTTGTCACAATCGCGCAGATTCCGAGAATATTCCGAAATCCCAGGCGCCAAAAAATAGGCGAATCCGCAACCGACGAATTGAGTCTGATCCTAGCCGCCGATCGTCGATTGAATCGGTGCGAGCCTGTTGGCCAACCTTGATTTTTTGCCGTTTTGAATCCGGCATCGCCGCCGGCGGCGGCGGGAGATTTTCTTTGTCGTGTGCCTTCGCAAGCGGCTAGTCCGTCGCGCGGTCCCAACAAAGCGGCAGAAGCTGCTCAAAGTACAGGCTTTGTTGGCCGCCGGACCCCGTTACCTTCAAACAAACGAGCGCGACCTTTTTCAGCGTTGGTGTCGCGTCTTGTGTGTCGGGCTTGTCGGGGTTGCAAGGGACAGAGGGGCTTAACAATGCCATACAGGGCCATCAAACGAAACGTGAAGTCGGTTGCGCTTGCCGCGTTGATTGCAGGCGGAGCGGCCGGGATCGCAAACGCGGCGGATATGCCGCTCAAGGCTGTGCCGCTAAAGCCAGTACCGTTCTTCTTCGTAAACGATACCTCGGTGAGCTTCACGTGGTATCCGGCCTCGACCGATCCGGGCGTTGCCGGCAGCTCCGCAATAGTAGGAGGCGGAATTGCCGGTCAAAAGAACACGTTCAACCGCTACCAATTCAGCATCGATCACTTCGATGTCTGGCAATACGGTACGAATTTGATCCACGGCGAATTCAACCAGTACGGTGACCAAGACCCAAATTTGGGCGTCCCCGGAAGCAACGGCGCCAGAGAGTTTTTTGGATTCTGGACCGGCACTCTTGGGTTCAACGAACTCAGCGGTACCAAGGAATTCAGTACCGTCCTCACCAAAGACGTTTCTTTCATGCTCAATCTCACCGGCGGTGTAGAAAACGACTATTTGTCTGAGGAAACCACGCAAATCGCTCCTGGTATCCAATTCGCACTGAACCTGCCCGGCGTCGTGAATGTCGGCATCGCCGCTTACAAGGAATATACTCACAACAACTTCGATGCCTGCGGGCCTGCGGCATTCGGTGTTGCTCTCAATGGCACATGCGTCGGCGGTGGGTCATTCAACGGCGACCGCGAGTTCGAATGGACCTGGAAGTTGTTCACCTTCATGTCCGAACCGCTGACCTTCCTGCCACCGTCGATGCCGATCACTTTTGAGAACGTCCTCAACGTCACCGGCCCAAAGGGCACGGGCATCTCGGCTGCAAATTGCGTGGCCCTCGGCTGCTCCGGTTCGCTTGGCGCATTTGCCAACAACGAAAGCAAGACCGAAGTGTTCGAAGACGCTCGGCTGTCGCTCGACGCCTCGAAGGTGTTCTGGAACAAGCCGGGAATCTGGGACGCCTATGTGGGCTACCGGTACTGGTACAACAAATTCGGTACCAACCACAACGCGGCGCTGTTTGCCTCGATCGCCCCGGACACTTCGATTGAGAGCACGGCCTATTTGGGAACGACGTATCACTTCAAGTGATACGCATTCCGTACCTCTGTAAAGCGACGACATGCCCGGCCATGAGCCGGGCATGCTCGTTTCTGCGGCAGCGATCCGGCTTAACGCCGAATCTGATGCGGGCATGACAGTGGCCGCTACAGAGCTGAATGGTGTCGAAAGGGTGCAACGATGAATGGCGCGAGCGCTCCGCCTTTCCTCGAAGCGAGCGGTATCGTCAAGCGGTTCGGCAATCTGCTTGCCAACGACGCGGTGAACTTTTTCGTGCGCGCCGGCGAAGTCGTGGCGCTGCTTGGCGAAAATGGCGCAGGCAAGAGCACCCTCGCCAAAATTCTCTATGGCTTTTACAGCGCCGACGGTGGGGAAATCCGTGTCGGCGGCAGCCGCGTGAACTTGAACTCGCCGAGCGATGCCCGTGCGCTCGGAATCGGCATGGTGTTCCAGAATTTCTCGCTGGTGCCCGCTTTGAGCGTATTCGAAAACGTGGCTTTGTTTCAGAACAGGTTGCCGGCGGTCGTGCCGCGCAAGCCAATTCTAGAGCGGTTACGCCTTTTCGCCGAACGGTTTCGGCTCGCCGTCGATCCCTTCCTGCCGGTCGGCCGCCTCACCGTCGGCGATCAGCAGAAGGTCGAAATTCTCAAACTGCTGATGGCCGGTGCTCGCGTGCTCATTCTCGACGAACCGACCAAGGTTTTGGCGCCGCAAGAAAGCGAGGGCCTGTTCTCGACCATCGACGAATTGCGCCGTGAGGGGCTTGGCGTCGTGCTGATCACCCATAAACTGCATGAGGCGCTGTCGTGCGCCGATCGGATCGCGGTGATGCGGCAGGGCCGCGTGGCGGCCGAACTCGATCGCAAGGACGCTTCGCGCGAACGGCTGCTCGACCTGATGTTCGGCAACGGCGCCCTCGCTACGACACCGCCGGCGCGGCCTGAAAGGGCTCCTGGACCGTGCATACTTGAACTTGTCAATATTTCTACCGTCGCCGGTGCCGCGGAGACGCCACTGCGAAATGTGTCGATGACGATTCGCGCCGGCGAGATCGTCGGCGTCGCCGGCGTGTCCGGCAACGGCCAGCGCGAGCTTTGCGACCTCATTCTGGGCGTGAAGAGAGCGCACGCCGGCGTGAAGCGTTTGTGGAACGAGGACGCCGCGCGCTGGTCGATTGCCTCGATTCGGCAGAGGGGCGTTGCCACGATCCCAGAGGAGGCCATGGCGTTCGGCTGCGCGCCCGGATTGAGCGTGCGCGAAAACTTGGCGCTCGGCAGCGGCCGGCGATATCGCGCGGGTCTCGGGCTTGATTGGCAAAAGCTCGACAGTGACATGCGGCAAAGTTTTGCGCGGCTGAATTTCCCGCGTCCGTCTTTCGACGTTCGAGCCGCCGCTCTGTCCGGCGGCAACCTGCAACGGGTCATATTGGCGCGCGAATTGGCGCACGAGCCTAAACTCATCGTTGCGCTTTATCCGACCCGTGGCCTCGACGCCCGCAGCGCCGCTGCGCTGCGGGTGCTTATGCGTGACGCGCGCGACCGCGGTGCTGGCGTGCTTGTCGTCTCCGAGGAGTTCGACGAATTGTTCGAACTCAGTGACCGGCTTCTGGTCCTCTATGGTGGCGCGATCGCCGGCGAATTCCTGCCGAAGAATTTCCGTGCCGAGGCAATCGGACCGCTCATGGTCGGGGAGGGAGCGCGCCCAGATGCAGCGTGACGGCGCAGCATTTTGGCGCCTGCTGTCGGCCCAGGCTATAGGGATCGCGGTTGTCGCGCTCATCGCACTCGGCGCGTTCGCGGCACTCTTGCTCGCAGCCGGCAAGAACCCCTTGCAGGCTTACGTCGACACCGTCGTCTATGTTTTCGGCAATGCCACCGGTTTTGCCGAACTACTGGTGCGCATGACGCCGCTCGTGTTCACCGCCGTGGCCGCGGCCCTGCCGGCGCGCATCGGGCTCATTAATGTCGGCGGCGAAGGCCAACTCTATATGGGGGCGTGGCTGGCCACGGCGGGCGAGCTAGCGCTGCAAAATCATTCCGCTTTCGTGCTGCTGCCGGCGTTGACCGTACTAGGCTTTGTCGGCGGCGGACTGTGGGCGCTGTTGCCGGCGATACTGCGGGCGCTGCGGCTCGTCAACGAGACCATTTCGACGCTGCTCCTCAACTACTTGGCGCCACTGATCGTGAGTTATTTCATCTTTGGGCCGTGGCGCAGTCCCGAGAGTTCGTCTTATCCGGAATCGCCAGCCTTCGTTGATGCGGCGCGACTGCCCACCCTTTTTCATTCGCGGGTTCATGCCGGCCTCATATACGCGCTGGTGTGCTTGGGCCTGTACTGGCTCGCGTTGGGCCGCACGCGCTTCGGCCTTCAGATGCGCGCGATCGGGGGCAATGTGGAAGCGGCGCGGCGCCTTGGTATTCCGGTGATGAGCTACACGCTCGTGGTGATGTTCATCGCTGGCGGAGTAGCGGGACTTGCGGGGATGGCGGAGGTGTCGGCGATTCAGGGCCGGCTCGTCGCCGAACTATCGCCTGGCTATGGTTATGCCGGATTTCTGGTGGCTTGGCTGGCTGGCACGGGAGCCGGGGGCATTTTGGTCATGTCCTTTTTGTTTGCCGTGCTCGGCTCT
The DNA here is from genome assembly GCA_035503415.1 of Xanthobacteraceae bacterium. GTDB lineage: Bacteria > Pseudomonadota > Alphaproteobacteria > Rhizobiales > Xanthobacteraceae > BOG-931. The sequence goes on along the minus strand of DATJTL010000392.1, from coordinate 8,475 downwards.
GTTGGCGACATGCTGCAGATCACGCAGAATCTGCCCTATGCCGTGATCAACATCCTCATGGCGGGCATCCTGTTCATCGTGTTGGCTCGTCGTCCGATCGGTCGTGCGGTGTCATGAATAGCGCGCTCCTCATCGGCGTTGTTGCCAGCTCCGTCATGTCGGGAACCTCGCTGCTTTATGCCACGATCGGTGAAATCGTCGGTGAGCGGGCCGGCATCGTCAATCTGGGTCTCGAAGGCATCATGCTGATCGGAGCGGCCACGGGATTCGCCGCTACCGCGTTGACCGGTGACGCTTATTTGGGCGTCGCGGCGGCTGCTTTGGCCGGGACGGCGGTCAATCTCATCTTTGCTTACCTGGTCATTGGGCGCCACGCCAATCAGCTCGCCACTGGCCTCACGCTGATGTTCTTCGGCCTTGGCCTGAGCGCACTGATCGGCCGCCCGTTTCTCGGCACGTTGATTGCAGGGCTGCCTAAGCTGAGACTCCTGGGCTTGGGAATCATGGGCAACCCGCTGTTGAGCTTCGATGTACTCGTTTATCTGGCGGTACCGGCAGCGGTGCTGGTCTGGTGGCTTTTGTTTCGCACGACCTGGGGACTGGGCTTGCGCGCCGTCGGCGAGAACCCGGTGGCGGCGGTCGCCGCGGGGCTAAGTCCGTCGCGGCTGCAATATCAAGCGCTAGGGCTTGCCGGGCTGCTCGGTGGCATCGCCGGAGCGCATCTGTCGCTGGCGGTGACCATGACCTGGGCGGAGGGAATGACGGCCGGTCGCGGCTTTATTGCGATCGCACTTGTCATCTTCGCCAAGTGGAACCCGTTGTGGGCCATAGCCGGAGCGCTCCTTTTTGGCGGTGCGGAGAGCCTGCAGCTGCAGTTGCAGGCGGCAGGCGCTGATGTGTCGCCCTTCATCATGAACATGGTGCCGTACCTGCTCACATTGGCGGTGCTCATCGCCTGGGGCTGGAGGAGTCAGGGCGCGGCGCCGGCCGCGCTTGGGCGGAACTTCGTCGGAGTTGAATAGGCCTGTCGAGTGGCGCCGGGCGCGGACAGGCCTGTCGTTGAAACACGGGAGAGGAGAATGTCGATGGCACGTAAACTGTTTTTTCTTGGGCTGATCCTCGGCGCCCTGACGGCGTTTTTCGCCGCAGCTCCATTGTCCGCTCAACAAAAGCCGCCGCTCGTCGTCGGCGCAATCTTCGTGGGCAGCGTCAACGATTACGGCTACAACCGTTCCATGAAGGACGGCCTCGACGAGATGGCGCACGCCATACCGGGCCTCAAGTTGCTCGAGGCTGAGAATGTTCCTGAAACCGCGGAATCCGAGCGGATTATGGAAGGCATGATCCAGCAGGGCGCCAAGCTCATATTCGCGACCAGCTTCGGGCATCAGCAATTCGCCTTCAATCTCGCCAAGACGCATCCGGACGTCTATTTCGAACATGCCGGCGGCTGGATGATGTCGCATAATTTTGGCAACTTCTTCGGCGCCACGCAGTCCGCCTGGTATCCGATGGGGGTCGCGGCCGGCAAGATGACGAAATCGAACACGCTCGGCTTCGTGGTCGGCGTGCCGATCGGTTACGCGATCGGCAATGTGAACGCGTTTGAAATGGGCGCACGCTCGGTCAATCCCAAGGCGGTCACGCGCGTGGTCGTCACCGGCGGCTGGTCCGACAAGGCCAAGGAGGCCGCCGCGACCAACGCGCTGATCGATCAGGGCGCCGATGTGGTCACGATGCACGTGGATTCGCCGGCGACCATTATTCAGACCGCCGAAAGCCGCGGAGTCTATTCGATCGGTTTCCAGTCCATCACCGCCGCGCAACTGGCTCCAAAAGGCTGGATCACCGGGCTTGGGTTCACCTGGGGTCCGTTCATGACCGGGATCGCCAAGAGCGTGATTGCGGGCACATTCAAACCCGCTTTCGTGCGCGAGGGGCTCGGTCAGATGATGGCGATTGCGCCATTTGGCGCAGCGGTGCCACCCGACGTGCGCACCCTCGTCATGGCCTCCGCCGATCAAGTCGAGAAAGGGTTCAATCCGTTTACCGGCCCAGTGACCGACAATACCGGCGCCGTCCGCATTCCAGCGGGACAGTCGTGGGGCGGAGATAAAATGGGGAATTTCGATTGGTACGTCGACGGGGTGATAGGCAAGGCCAAATAGCACCCGGGAAAGCAGCAGTTGGCCAAGTAGCAGTAGCGCTGCCGCGCTGCGAATTGTACGGCTTGCGGTATCCTTATAATGCCGAAGCCGATGGAAGGAGTGTCTCTTGGGACCTGTGTTGACAGAATGGGCGGGATCCGTTTTGCGCTGGCTGCACGTGGTTGCCGCTATGGGCTGGATCGGCAGCTCGTTCTATTTCATTCACCTCGACCTCAGCCTCAAGCCGCGTCCCGGTCTGCCTGCAGGCGTCAAGGGTGACGAATGGCAAGTTCACGGCGGCGGCTTCTATCACATGATGAAGTATCTGGTGGCGCCGGCGCAAATGCCGGACAGCCTGACCTGGTTCAAGTGGGAAGCTTATACGACGTGGCTCTCGGGATTTGGACTGCTGGTCGTCACCTACTATCTCGGCGCCAACCTTTTCCTAATCGACAAGTCGGTGCTTGACATGACCGCGGCACAGGCCGCGGGCATCGCCTTTGTCAGCTTGGTGATCTCGTGGCTTGTTTACGAAGGGCTCTGTCGCTCGCCGCTCGGTAAGCACGAAGTAGCGCTCGCGCTCGTCGGTTACGTTTATCTGGTAGCGCTGACCTACGGCTTCACGCACGTGTTCAGCGGTCTTGGCGCGTTTACGCAGATCGGTGCGCTCATCGGTACGATCATGGTGGCGAACGTCTTCGTCATCATCATCCCCTACCAGAAGAAGATCGTGGCGGCGATGTTGGCCGGCAAGGAGCCGGATCCGCTGTGGGGGCAGCTCGGCAAGCAACGCTCGGTGCACAACAACTACTTGACGCTGCCTGTCGTCTTTCTGATGCTGAGCAATCATTATCCACTGTTCTTCGCGACCCGGTACAATTGGCTGATCGTCGCGATTGTGCTCGCGATCGGCCCGGTCATCCGGCACTTCTTCAACTCGCGACACGAGGGCAAGGGCAGTCCGTGGTGGACATGGGGCGTGGCGGCCGCCGGCATGGCAGCCGTCGCCTGGCTTTCCGCCGCGGGGCCCGCTTCGCTCACCACCGCCGCGCTGCCGCCGGCACCGAAGTTCAGGCAAGTGGAAGCCATTATTCTTGGCCGCTGCAGCATGTGCCATGCCGCCGAACCGGTCTGGGCCGGAATTCCAAGCGCGCCCAAAGGCGTGAGACTCGATACCCCAGAAGAAATCGTACGGCATGCGCAATTGATCGACGCCTACGCCGTTCGCTCCCAGGCGATGCCGCCTGGCAATGTCAGCGAAATGACGCCTAAGGAACGTCTGCTATTGGCGTCATGGTTCGCGGCCGGTGAGCCGGTGAAATGAGGACAATGACGGCGTCGGGGCTGGTGCGTTGACGGCGGACGCGCATCACCGTCTAATACGCGGGCGGCTCTTGAGCTTTTTGCGTGCGCCGCTTGGCGCCGGCGATGCGCAAAGCTATCGCTACATTGAGGATGGCGTCGTCTTCATAAAAGACGGTCGCATCGAGGCGGTCGGTCCGGCAAGCGAAATGCTGCATCGAATGCCGTCAGCTACTCCAACTGAGCACTATCCCGAGGCGCTGATCCTTCCCGGCTTCATCGACCCTCATATCCATTATCCACAGACCCAGGTGATCGCCTCCTATGGGGCCCAGCTACTCGAATGGCTGGAGAAATTCACCTTTGTGGAGGAGCAGAAATTCGCCGATCCGAAGCACGCCGCGCGTGAAGCCGAATTCTTTCTCGATGAACTGGCGCGTAACGGTACGACGACCGCTTGCGCCTATTGTTCGGCGCACCCGGCATCGGCCGAGGCTTTGTTCAGCGCCGCGCATCGGCGAAATGTCGCCATGGTGGCCGGCAACGCCATCATGAATCGCAATGGCCCTCCGGCGCTCCTTGCCGGCGCGCGTGACGCCATTGCGGCGAGCCGTGACCTGATTCGCCGTTGGCACGGCACTGGACGGCAGCGTTACGCGGTAACGCCACGCTTCGCCATCACCTCGACCGACGAACAGCTCGCCGCCGCGGGTGATCTTCTTGCCGAATTTCCAACCGTACTGATGCAGACCCATCTCGACGAGAACAAGAAGGAGATCGTCACAGTCGAGCGACTCTTTCCGAACGACGTTAGCTACGCTGCGGTTTACGAGCGCTTCGGGTTGCTCGGGCCGCGTTCTCTGCTCGGCCATTGCATCCATCTTGGCGATGATGAAGTGGCGCTTTTGCGCGACACACATTCGGTCGCAGTGTTCTGTCCAACGTCCAATCTGTTCATTGGCAGCGGCTTGTTCGGTTACGAGCGGCTTGCCAAGGCGGGCGTCCGTATTGCGCTAGCCACCGATGTCGGCGGCGGCACCAGTTATTCCATGCTGCGCACCGCGGCCGAGGCCTACAAGGTATTGCAGCTGCAGGGGGAGAATCTGCCCGCTTTGGTCGCTTTTGATCTCATCACCCGCGCGAATGCCGCCGCCATCGGCCTCGATGCCGAAATCGGCACGATTACGCCCGGCGCTTTTGCCGATCTGGTGGTGCTCGATTCGCGTGCGACGCCGGCTATGGCGCATCGCATGGAAGTGACCCGCGATCTAGAGGAGGAGTTGTTTGTACTGATGACCATGGGAGACGATCGCGCGGTGCTGCAGACCTACATCGCCGGCAAACCGGCGCTCGAGGGCCGCAGTGGTACCGTTCAAAGCCGACGCGTAGCCTCGATGACATCCGGAGAGCGATCCGACGAAACGTTCCTTCGTCGCGCGTTCGCTGTCGCTGCGCGCGCGCATGCGCATGGCAATCATCCATTCGGAGCGATTCTGGTGGATTCCATCGGCAATGTTCTGTTCGAAGTCGAGAACGGCTTTATGCCGGATCGCGACAGCACAGCCCATGCCGAGCGGCTCCTGGCGACGCAAGCGTCCAAGGCGTACGATCCGAAGTTCCTTGCACAATGCACGTTGTATACTTCCGCCGAACCGTGCGCGATGTGCTCGGGCGCAATCTACTGGGCCGGCATCGGCCGCGTCGTCTTCGGATTGACTGAACGTCAGTTGAAGTCGATCACCGGGGATCACCCGGAGAATCCGACGATGGATCTGCCCTGCCGTACAGTACTTGGCGCCGGCCAGCGTCTTGTCGAGGTGGTCGGTCCGTTGCTGGAGGATGAAGCGGCGGCACTACACGCCGGCGTTTGGCAAAGCGTCCGGCAATGAACCGCGATAAACTGACCGAGAACGTCAGCGCTGGGCGTCCCGATCCGTTACCCCGTCTTTTCGGACATGCGCACGCAACCGATGAGTCTGCGCGGTCGCATAATGGGAATAGTTGGGCGGGTAACAGTTGAAGCCATAGCCATAACCGCAGCCGGACGCGGGGTTTTGGTATACGTTGCCAATCACCGTACCGGGGTTGAAATCCTGAGCGAGTGCAGATGACGCAACAGGCAAAACAAGCATCGCAGCGAAAGCGAGTGCTTTCATCGATGACCTCCGTTATCGCTACAGCGAATCTAATGTGCGGCTTGTCCGGTGCTTTTGCAAGGCAATGAAATGTCAGGTGCGGCAAGCGGCAGTTCATCGTCTTTCGCCGGGAAAGCGATAGTGCACGTTGTAAGACCCTGCCCAACGAGAGTCGGCTGAGAAATCCCATGCGTTCGATCAATTGTGGTTATCTCGTCGAGACGGCCGACAAGCCGCTTGCGCGCAACCAGCAGATCCAGATCGACGGTGCGCAAGTTCGCGCGGTGTCCGCAATCGCGCCGGCGGATGTCGAACCGCTGTTTGTTCTTCCCGCGCTGGTCAATGCTCACGACCACGGCCGCGCGGTACGTACGAGCTCGTTCAATTCAGCCGGCAAGCCACTCGAATCGTGGCTGCAATACCAGGCGCTGATCCCGTCGGTCGACCCGTACCTTGCTGCGATCATGACGTTATCGCGTTCGGCGTTGGGCGGTGTCGGCGCCGTGATGATGCACCTGACTAAGCCTCAAGGCCTGACCGATCTTCCGACAGAAGCTGCGGAAATCGCGCGAGCGGCCCACGATGTCGGCATACGCGTCGGCTTCGCGGTTTCCGTGCGCGACCGTAACCCGCTGATTTATGGTCCGTCCGAACAGGTGCTGGCCGAATTGCCGGCGCAAGCGCGTCGGCAGATTGAGAGCCTGCTCCGAACGCCGCTGCAGCCGAAAGAATATGTTGAACTGGTCGACGAGGTCGCTGCCGCTGCCGGCAGCCCCACTTTTGACGTCCAATATGGCCCTAATGGCGTACAGTGGTGCAGCGACGCTTTGCTCCGCGCCATCGCGGAGGCGTCACAGCGTACCGGCCGCAGAATCCATATGCACTTGTTGGAGACACGCTATCAGCGGACATGGGCAGATGCCATCCATCCGGCCGGAATCGTCAAGTATCTCGACTCGCTAGGGCTGTTATCGCCGCGGCTCACATTGGCGCACTGCGTGTGGGCCAAACCCGACGAATTGGAATTGTTGGCGGAACGCGGGGTGACCATCGCGACCAATACCAGTTCAAATCTGCACCTGCATTCCGGCATCGCGCCGGTCGCGCGCATGGTCGAGGCGGGTTGCCGCATCGCAATGGGGCTCGACGCCACTGCGCTTGACGATGATGACGATGCTCTGCGCGAATTGCGGCTCTGGCATCTCTGTCACGTCGGCAACGGATTTAAGGTCGCGGTTGATCGCGAGCAGACGCTTCGCGCGGCCTTCGTCAATGGCCGGCTCTCGGTCACCAATGTCGACGACGGCGGCACGATCGGCGCTGGCGCGCCAGCGGATCTGCTGCTGCTCGACTGGGCCGCCATCGACGAAGACCGGCTGCAGGACGATATAGATCCCCTGATTTTGGTGCTGACCCGCGCGACCGCGCGGCATATTCGCGAACTGATCGTCGGCGGACGCACCGTCGTGAAAAATGGAACGGTGGCGGGAGTGGACCTGGCTGGCGCGCGTGCCGAAGTCTTGGACCGCATGCGTCGTGCCATGCCCGACAAAGCGGCGCTTGCGGCGGCGCTCCCCCTGCTCGAGGGCGCTATGGCCAAATACTACGAGCCCAATCCATCCTGCTTCTGACGGCGATGCGGTCACGCCCCGTGGAGCAATCGCGCCGGCGGACAGACGAAGGTGCGTCGACCGCTTTTCATTCCGAACAGCGGCCGTGCGAGTTCGGCGACCGCGGACGTTCGATCCTTGCAGTCGAGTACGACGAAGTCCGCTGGATTGCCGACAGCGATGCCGTAATTGGTCAGGTTCATCAGCTCGGCCGGCAAGGTCGTCACCATGTCGAGGCAAGAAGCCAATTCGCTGGGGCGGCCGAGTTGGGCGACATTGGCGAAGAGATTGGCCATGCGGACCAATGAGCAATCGCCGAACGGCGTGAACGGATTAAGCACGTTGTTCGTTGCGATCGAACAGACGATTCCGCTTCCAAGCAGCCGGTGCGCTGGCGCCACGCCGCGGGGAACGTCGTGATCGTGATTGCGTCCCATGAGAAATAGGTCGGTTGACGGCAGCACAGTCACCGCTACGCCCGCATCGGCCAGCCGCGTGGTCATCGCGGCCAAAGGTCCGGGCGGAAGCGACGACAGCTTGCTCACGTGACCCACGGTGACGCGGCCGTCCCGTGCGGTCGTTTTCGTCATTCGGCAGACCTCTTCCAGGTGCGTCCATGACGGGTCGAGATCGAAGTCGAGGTGAAAATCGATGTCGAGGTCGAACTCCCGCGCGATTGCGAAAATGCGCTCTATGTGTCCCGCGGGGTCGCTGTCCGTGTAGGGGCAGCCGCCGATGAGATCCGCGCCCTGCTTGCAAGCCTCGATCAGCAACTCCTCGGTGCCCGGATCGTTGAGCAGCCCTTCCTGCGGGAACACACAGATTTCGATGTCGATCGCCCAGGCATAATCCTGCTGCAAGCGCCGGATCGCAGCGAACCCCTTAAGGCCAACGCGCGGGTCGACCTCGACATGGGTGCGCATGCGCATCGTGCCCTGCAGGATCGCTTTCTCCAGCGTTCGCCGGGCGCGTTGGTAAATGTCGTCCTCGTCGAAATCGCGCTTGGCGGCCGCCACTTCGCGGATAGCTTCCGCGAGCGTCCCTTCACGCGAGGAGCAGCGGTCCAGGATGCAGGATTTGTCGAGATGAATGTGCGTGTCGACAAAACCGGGAACGACAAGCCTGCCGTCAATATCCTCTCCAGCTGCGTCGGCATCGATGCGCGAGGCAATCTCGACGACACGTTCGCCGGCAACTCCAATGTCGACGCGGCGCGGCTCCTGTCCGGCTATACAAGCGTCGCGCAAAACGAAATCGAGAGCCATGTGGCGAATCCCGCGT
>DATJTL010000391.1:0-6987 GCA_035503415.1 Xanthobacteraceae bacterium | reverse complement strand
CATTGTCGAATCGCTCGGCAGCGACGATGGTCGCGAAGTTGCCTGCGCGCTCGACGAATTGCGCCACGCCGGCAAGCTCGGACGCGATCGCGACGGACGCTATTACCTGCAAGCCGCCAAGCCCGGATCAACCGGCATCGTTGGCGCGCTTTATCACGATCCGAATGAAGGTGCGTGAGGCCAGAGTCGGCTCGCCGAACTTTTCGCCCGGGGCGGTACGGCCGGCCAATGGGGATGAGTCAAGCCTAACAGCGCGCGAGGGCGGCGCTCGGCCGCCCTCGCATACTCGATGATCTGCGGCACTAGACCGCGAGAACGGCGACTATTCGCATGTCGCGCGGGTTAACGACGACGATGTCGTCCGCGTAAACGAAATAGAGGTAGCCGCGCCAGCGCGGTTCGATCCGTACCAGGCTCTCGGGCACCGGCACGGCATGGATTCGGCCACGGGGTACCGCGGTCCCGACGGTCACGTCGAAGTCAACATGCCCGACTTTCGGGGCGCCGCGCGCATCGATGACAGTCCGCCTGATATCGGTGCGCTGCTGCCCGGAAAGTTGAACATTGGTGCCGGAGGCATTGCCCTGGAGGCCGTTGAGACCGCGCTGCCGTTGCGCCGTATCCGGGCCGCCGCGGCCCGGCTGCTGCTGAGCAGTTCCGGAGGGCCGCTGTTGTGCGCTCGTCCCGCTACGCCGCTGCTGCTCCTGCGCGGTGCTGGACGGCTTCTGTTTCCCGCCCATCGCGTTGGGCTGCTGCTGCTCCTGCGCGGTGCTGGATGGCTTCTGTTTCCCGCCCATCGCGTTGGGCCGCTGCTGCTCCTGCGCGGTCGCTGGAGTGTTGGACGGCTGTTGCTGCGCACTAGAGGCGGGGCGTTGCCCCGTTTGGCGTTGGCCCATCGAATTGTTCGGCATCGCATGCGTCGCAGCGCCCGGGCTCTCCGGCTTCGAAGAATCCTGAGCTGCGGCCAAGCCGGCGCTTACGACAAGCGCGACGGCGGCCGCGGTGGTCAGCAATGTGTTGTGGTATTTCCTCATTCGGCGATCTCCTGTTATTTGCATTGTACGGTTCATTTGCATTTGCAATTGCATCTGCAATTACATCTGATGTGCTACTTCCGCATCGGCAGGCGCGCCGCACCCGTCCCATGCAAAGGTGCCATCGGGCGAACGCGGGGTTGGAGCGAAAGTTTCGGTTCCTGGAAATATTTGTCCAAGTTGGCGCTGCACTGAGAAGAAAATGAACGCTTACTGAATAAAATGCTCACTGAACAAAATGAACGCTCACCGAATAATGAAGGGCAGCGCTGGGAACTCGAATGTGAACTTGCTGCGGATCGAACGCGTCTGCTACCTCAACACGAACACACTCTTTGCCGCAGCCGAGCGGTAGGCGAAGGTCACGCATGTACTGACAAGAATTTCGCGAAGGCCGATAATTGCGCTAAGACAATATTGCCATCTTGCACCGCTCTTTGGGACACGGCAGAACCCTGACATGAAACCTCTCCGCGCCGGCCGGTATCTGCGGTTGGCTAAAGTTACATCGGCGCACTGGCAACGCCGTACGATTTTCCTGCTGGGCGGCATCACGGTCGGTGCGGCGGCGGTCGCGCTAGCATTACTCGCCGACCGGGCACAGGCGACGTTCGCCCTGCTTCTCGCGAAATCCCACTACGCCTCGCTTGTGGTCACGCCGGCCGGCTTCATGCTGTCGGTCTTCCTCACCAACCGCTATTTCCAGAATTCCCAGGGCAGCGGGATTCCGCAGGCGATCGCGGCGCGCCAGCTCACCGAACAAACCGCCCGCGGCAGGCTCGTGTCGATCCGCATCGCGGTCGGCAAGATCCTTCTGACCTTGCTTGGCCTGTTGTGTGGCGCCTCGGTCGGCCGCGAAGGGCCGACGGTGCAAGTGGGCGCCTCCATCATGTTCGCGATCGGGCGCATGTCGCCGCGCCGGCAGCCCGGCCTGATCCTGGCGGGCGCCGCGGCCGGCATCGCTGCGGCGTTCAACACGCCGCTTGCCGGTATCGTGTTCGGCATCGAAGAGATGAGCCAGGCCTTCGAGGTCCGCACCAGCGGCTTGATCATCGCGGCGGTGGTTGCGGCGGGCCTGACCTCGCTCTCGCTGGTGGGCAACTACACCTATTTCGGCACCAACGGGTCCGTGCTGCAGATCGGCGTCGATTGGCTTGCGGTGCCGTTCTGCGGCGTTGCCGGCGGACTGCTCGGCGGAGTGTTCAGCCGCATCGTTATCGTCATGGCGCGAGGCTTTCCCAATGCATTGGGACGCGCGATCGGAAGCTATCCCCTTGCTTTTGCCTTTGCCTGCGGCGTCGGCGTTGCGCTATGCGGCCTTGCGTCCGGCGACATGGTTTTCGGCACCGGTTACGCGCAAGTGAAGACGATGCTCGAAAACGGCGTGCCGCTGCCATGGAGTTTCGGGATTCTCAAATTCGCCGCCACGGCGCTATCGACGATCAGCGGCATTCCCGGCGGCATTTTCTCGCCTTCGCTTGCTGTCGGCGCTGGCCTCGGCGCCAACGTGGCGCATTTGTTTCCGGCCGCGCCGCTCGGCGCCATCGTGCTCCTTGGCATGGTGTCTTACTTTGCCGGCGTCGTGCAGGCGCCGATTACGGCCTTTGTGATCGTCACCGAGATGACCGAGAACCACAACATGGTACTGCCCTTGATGGTGGCCTCGCTGATCGCTTACGCGACTTCGCGTTTCGTGTGCCCCGAGGGCATCTATCACGCGCTGGCGAAGGGTTTCCTCCACCGGGAAAGGGCGTTGTCCGACCCAAAGGCGCGCCCCGCTTCTTAGTTCGGGCCAGATTGCGCTAATGGCCGATTTTGTCGCCGAAGTCGGTTCTGCAGACAGCGATTTTGTACCGTTTCGCGCGAATCGACCTTCCCCTTCAAGGGGAGGTGGAGAAGCAGGCGTTACGGTCTGCTAATCTATCCATCCTCATTCAAGACACGAAAATCTGCCATGGATCGCGCCGTGAACCCGCTGCTCACCGATCTCTATCAGCTCAACATGATGCAGGCCTACCTGGATCATGGCGCCGTGCAGACGGCGGTGTTCGAACTTTTCGTGCGCACGCTGCCGCCGCGGCGCCGCTTTCTCCTCGCCGCCGGGCTCGAACAAGCGATCGATTTTCTGGAGAATTTGCACTTCTCCGAGGCCGACATCGATTGGCTGAAGAGTACGGGCCGGTTCAAGCAGAACCTGCTCGACTATCTGGCTGCGTTCCGTTTCGAAGGCGACGTGCACGCCATGCCGGAGGGCACCGCATTCTTCGCCAACGAGCCGATCCTGCGCGTCACCGCGCCGCTGCCGGCCGCGCAATTCGCCGAGACGCGGCTTATCAACATTCTGCACTTTCAGTCGCTGGTGGCCGCCAAGGCCGCGCGTTGCGTGCTCGCCGCGCCGGGCAAGCTCCTGGTCGATTTCGGGCTGCGCCGCGCGCACGGCGCCGAGGCCGGGCTGATGGCGGCGCGGGCGAGTTATCTTGCGGGTTTCGCCGGCACCGCGACGGTGCTGGCGGGCGAGGAGTTCGGCATCCCTTTGTACGGTACGATGGCGCATTCGTTCATCGAATCGTTCGACGACGAGGCGGCAGCGTTCGAAGCATTCGCCCGGGCGCGGCCGGACGGTCTCACGCTATTGCTCGATACCTATGACACCGAGGCGGCCGCGCGGAAAGTCGTGACGTTGGCGCCGCGGCTCAAGGCGGCTGGGATTACGATCCGCAGCGTGCGGCTCGACAGCGGCGACCTCCTGGCGCTGTCGAGGAGCGTACGCAAAATTCTCGACCAGGGCGGACTTGCCGCGGTGTCGATCTTCGCCAGCGGCGGCCTCGACGAGGATTCGCTGCTCGTGTTTATGCAAGAAGGAGCGCCGATCGACGGCTATGGTGTCGGCACCAGCCTGACCACATCCGCTGACGTGCCCAATGTCGATTGTGTTTACAAACTGAAGGAATATGCCGGCCTGGCGCGGCGCAAGCTGTCGGAAAGGAAGGCGACTTGGCCGGGGCGCGAGCAGGTCTGGCGGCGCTATGGCGCGGACGGCCGCATGGCTGGCGATACTTTGACGCTCGAGGGTCACGACAGGGCTGGCGAGCCGCTCATCCAGCCGGTCATGCGGGGCGGCCGGCGATTGCGGCCGCCCGAGCCACTCGCCGAGATAAGGCTCCGCGCCAACCGCGAGCTGGAACGGCTGCCCGAGCCCTTGCGGCGGCTCGAACCGGGGGCGACATACCCGGTGGAGGTCGCCCCCGAGCTGTCGGCGCTTGCCGCCGAGGTCGACAATCGCATGCAGTCGTAGGGAAGAGTGGAATGGACGAAGCGGCGCGATTTGGCGACGACGGCGTTCTCATTGTCGTCGACGTGCAGAACGATTTCTGCCCCGGCGGCGCGCTGTCGGTGCCGCGCGGTGACGAGGTCGTTCCCATTGTCAATGCGCTCGCGGCGCGTTTTGGCAATGTCATCTTGACCCAGGATTGGCACCCGCGCGGGCATCTGTCGTTTGCTTCGTCGCATCCCGGCAAGAAACCGTACGAGATGGTTGAGGCCGAATACGGTGCGCAGGTGCTCTGGCCGGACCATTGCGTGCAGGCGACGACAGGCGCGGCGTTCCACAAGTCGCTCGACGTGCCCCATGCCGGTTTGATTATCCGCAAGGGGACCCATCGCGCGATCGATTCCTATTCGACCTTTTACGAGAACGACCGCAAGACGCCGACCGGACTCACCGGCTATTTGCGCGAGCGCGGTCTCGTGCGCGTGTTCCTTGCCGGGCTCGCGTTCGATTTCTGCGTGCGTTATTCGGCCGAGGATGCGCGCCGCCAAGGCTTTACTGTCTTCGTCATCGAGGACGCCTGCCGCGGCATCGATCTCGAAGGTTCCGTGGCGGCCACTCGCGCGAGCCTCGCTGCGCTCGGAATACCCTGCATAAACACCCGCCAATTCGCTTGAATCGTTCAGGCGCCAATCGCATCGCGGTAATCGGAGCTGCCGACGGTTCCGCTGCGACAGGGATTATCTCCGAATGTCAGGGACTTGGGTCGTTAACCGACGGTTGTGTCGGGTCTGTGTGCAATGCACAATTATGCTTGACTCCGCAGCATGAGGCGCGCGACAGTCACAAAAGCTTCAATCTGGGTCAGTCGATGCGCCAAAAGGTGGCTCCCGCATCAAGTCTGCCGTCGCTGATGATGCCGTGCCCGGCGTGCGCGGGACGCATGACCTATCATGCCCGCCGCTTGATCGCGCCCGACGTCGAAGACACCATCTATGCCTGCCGGCGTTGCGGCGCAGAGCTTATTCGCACCTCGGTTCGCAGCGCGAGCGAGCCGGACAAGCAGAAGTCAGCGGCTTAAGCAAACGGCAATCCAGACCGATTTCTGTTCATTCCCGCACAAGCGGGAATCCAGATGGTCACGTGCTGACATCGCTGTGGTTTCCCGGGTCCCCGCTTACGGGGCACTCCGCCGTCGCGTGCTGCACGATGGGGATGCCTGCGGGAGACGAGCGGGCTTGATGCGGCTTACATCAGGCGCATTTGCTGCAGGACCGCGCGGCCAAGCAGGCCGTACGGATTGGCGACCGTCTCCAGCATTTCGAAGTGATTGTAGCCTTCGCCGACCATGAGCTCGACCGGCTTGCCCGCCGCTTTCACCGCTGCGGCGAACTCGCGTGTCTGCCGCTGGAATTCCGGCGTCTCATAGGTGCCGTAGCTGAGCACGAGCGGGGTGTGCAGCCTGTCCAGATGGCGCATGGCGCTTAATTCCTGCTCCATCTCGTCGGTGAACTTGACGTATTTCGAGCGCTTGGACAGCCGCACCGGCTTGAGATCATACATGCCGCTCGACAGCGTAGCGCCCTTGAGAATGTCGAGTGGGAGAGCGTCCTTCGCCCAATCGTGGGTGACGGTGCAGCCGGCGAGATGAGAGCCCGACGAGTGTGAGATCAGGTGCAGCCGGTTGCGGTCTCCGCCGAATTTCTCGGCGTTGCGAAATACCCAGCCGACCGCACGGCGCACCTGCTCGACCATCGGAAACAGGCTGCCGCCGGCGTTGTCCACGTTGGTGAAGTCGAGCACCACGAAATGCGCGCCGAGACGCACAAACGGCTCGGCCAGGTAGGTGAACTCGGATGCCGCGCCGTTGCGCCAAGCGCCGCCGTGCACGAAGATCGCCACCGGCGCATTCGCCTTCCCGGATCGATAGACGTCGACCCCTTCGATCGGCGTCGGCCCGTAGGCGTAACGCTCCGGCTTGCCGAGCCGCTCCAGCGCCAAGGCGCTGTTGGCGAGCCGCCGCTTGCCGAGCTGGTCGCGGTTCGGCGCATAGACGAGCTGATCGTAGGCGTCGTCGAGCTCCTGCTGGTCCATATTGAGCCAGATGATCGGCCCTTTTACGCGCGCAGCGGCGGAGGCAGTCACGGCGTTCATTGCTTTTCCTTACTGAGCTTTTGCTGCCGTCGGTTCGACCAGTGCAGCAGCGCGTTGTACGATTGCCTTCGGGGCGGCATAAGCCTTTGCCAGCATGGTTTCAATCTCTTCGCCGGTCAACGGATCGACCTCCAACTGGGTCTGCTCCGCCGCCGCGACGAACGCGGGATCCTTGAGCGTCTCGGCGAATGCCTGGCGCAGAGCCGCGACCCGATCGGCGGGCGTACCCGGCGGCGCCGCGAACGGGCGGCCCGCTTCCTGGCGGAGCAAGATCAGCTCCATCACCTGCTTGTTTTGCGGATCGGTGACGAGGTCGAGCGCGCTCGGGACATCGGGCAGGTCGGCAAGCTTCGTCAGCCCCATCTGTACGATGACGTTGAGCAGATGGTCTTTCACCCAGCGCGGGCGCGAGGCTTTCATGGTCGACCACGAAAGCCCGCAAATGCCCTCGGCCTCGCCGCTTTCGACCGCCATGGTCAGACCCGAGCCCGGATCGTAGCCGGCTATCACCTTGAATTTGGTGCCGATCAG
>DATJTL010000390.1:0-2511 GCA_035503415.1 Xanthobacteraceae bacterium | reverse complement strand
TTCGCGGTTCTTGGCTCCGGTGTCTCGGCTCAAGCTCAGGCCGTGAGCGATGCGCAGATCAAGGCGCTTCAGAACCAGATCAACCAGCTCCAGGCCACGGTGAAACAACTCGAGGCCCAACAAGAGAAAAGCAGCGCGGAGGCCAAGGCCGCCAAGCAGGCGGCGACCCACGCTGAGGTCCAAGCCGCGCAAGCCAGGCAAACCGCGGTGCCACCACCCGGCCAGGTGCTCAACCTTCAGACCAAAGCGACGGAGACAGACAGCTGGTACTTCCGGCACAAACCCGGCAGCGCCCTGACCTTCCAGACGCCCGGCGGTGAAATCACCGGATACGGCAACCTCGATGTCTCGTTCGACGCCGGCTCCAAAAATGTCGGCAAGATGCCGCTAAACGGCACTTCGCCGCTCGGAAACTTCGGGTGGATGCCGGATATTTCGACCAACACTTCTTACTTCGGTCTCCGCGGCTTCCAGCGCATTCCCCATCAAGATTTCAACTTCGTCTACCAATTGGAAGCCGGGTTCGAAATCTCGGCAACGCCCGGAACGGCGGAGAGCGGTAGCGCTGACCACAACACAGTCAATGGCGCGTTATTCAATCGCAACAGTTTCGTCGGCGTCGCCTCGCCGGCTTACGGCGCACTGAAAATCGGCAAAACCACCGCGCCGTATGCGAGTTCAACCGCGGCCTTCAATCCGTTCGCCGGTACGTTCGGCGATTACGCGGATGTCATGGGCAATACCGGCGGCGATCTTCGTGCCGAGTTCGGCACTCGCCTCGATCACGCCGTGTGGTACGAATCGCCGAAGATGGGCGGATGGCAGTTCAATGCCCTGTTCGCACCGGGCCAGAACCGCTCCCTGATCAGCGACAATATCGCGTCCGGCGAAGTCGAGTGCACGGGTGGCGACACACCGCAAAGCGGCGGCGATTCACCGGACGCTTGTAACGACGGTGCGTACAGCAACGCGTTCAGCACCAATCTCAGCTATACCAATGGCGGGTTCTACACCACCGCAGCCTACGAATGGCACCAGAATGTCAATCGTCAAAGCGACATCACGGCCATTTATGGCGCCGCTGGGAGCAACAGCACTGGCTGCAGCAACGTCGCGGGTGGCACGCTGACCGCCGGTCAATTGGCCGATTGCACCGCCCTCTTCAATCAAGACGTCGCCGATGAGTGGGCCACCAAGGCCGGCGCGCTCTATAAATTCAGCACCGGCACCACGATCGGCGGCATCGTCGAATATATGCACCGCGACGTCCCCGCCGATCTGCTTTTCCAGAATGAACGCACGCGGTTGGGCACCTGGGCCTTCGTAAGTCAACAGGTAACTAAGGTCGACAGCGTCCATTTCGGCTGGGCCCACGCGTTCAAGACCCCGGGCGATCCCGGACAGCATAACGACGTCACCCTCACGACTCCGGATGGCGGGGCAGGCTATGCGACCAACCAGAACCAGGCCGATATGGTAACGGCGCTCTGGAAGCATCAGCTCATGCCGGGTCTGATCTGGTACAATGACGTCGCGGCAATCTTCAACGGAAACAGCGCCCACTACGCTCTCGGCGCAGGCGGCGCACGTGCGGTCAGCATCGATTGCCATGATGCCGTCTCGGCCGACGGCGGTTATGGGCCTGACGTCGGCGCTCCGGGTGCAAACTGCTACACCGGCACCACGATCGTCGGCGTGTCGACTGGCCTGCAATATAAGTTCTAACGGCGGCGAGGCGTTCGCTGTCACGCGAGAACTATCGAGAGCGCATCCCGTTTCAGTCGAATCGGGATGCGCTCTGACTTTATGTCTCTTTCGGAAAGCCGGTATTCATCCCGGATCGGGTCCGGGACAGGCTTTGTCCGGGACATGCGCAAGGCGCGTAAAGTCGAATGCCAAGTTGCATTCGCCAACAAATAAAAACTGACAGCAACGTCAGCGCCGGACGATCACCGATGACGGCAGGCGGCGGTGCTCCCATCCGCTCTGCTCGAGTTCTGGAACAGTGTCGTCGGTCTGCGGATAGCCGAGGCAGAAATAGCCGATGAATTTCCACTCGGCAGGCACGTCGAGGACGGCGGCGACCGCCTGCGGGTCGAGGATCGACACCCAGCCCATGCCGATGCCCTGCGCGCGCGCGGCAAGCCAGATGGTGTGCACGGCGGTGACCGCCGAGTATTCGATCATCTCCGGCATGGTGTGGCGGCCAAGGCCGCGCCCTTGCGCGGTCCCGCGGTCGGCGAACACCGCCAGATGGCACGGGGCTTCGGCTAGGCCGGCAAGCTTGAGCCGCGCGTAGAGCAGAGCCCGTTCTTGTTCCTGGGCGGCGAGCGCGGCTTGGTTGCAAGTCTCGAAATTGCGCCGAATTGCGGCGCGCCGCGCATCATCCTCGACGATGACGAAGCGCCACGGCTGGCTCAGGCCCACCGAGGGCGCAAGACACGCCAGCTCGATGAGACCGTCCAATGTGCCGTCGGGCAGCGGATCGCGGCGGAAGCGCCGCACGTCGCG
>DATJTL010000389.1:0-10881 GCA_035503415.1 Xanthobacteraceae bacterium | reverse complement strand
TTTATGCCGACCCGAGCGCCCAGGTGTTCGAGGACCTCAAAGAGGTCGGCAAGGCCTTCGGCATGCCGACGACCCTCATCGTCGATCCGAAAGGGTGCGAGATCGGCGACATGGCGGGCCCCGCCGAATGGTCGAGCGACGACGGGGTGAAGCTGATAAGCGCGATGCTCGCCGATACGTCTCATTGACCTTGGCGTGGTAGTCTCTTCCCGGGCGCGCCGCGGCGCGCCGGCGGGGGCGCGCCCATGTTCAGATCCTTGTTCATCGAGGACGTGGTCCGATTTTACAAACAGGGACTATTGCCCTTCGTTTGTGTGGCGCTTCTCACGCGCGCTGAAATCTGGATTACCTACGCCGGCATAGGCGCGCTGTTCCTGCTGTTTGCCCACGGACCGCAGGACGACGCGCTTATTGTGTTCCTCGCGGTCTTCGTTACCTGCTTCTTTGTCGGGCATTACACCGTTCACATCCTCACACCGCTCTGGTTCGGCTCGTACTTCTGCGGCCGCCTGACCGACAAATATGTGCGCTTCCTTGTGAAAACGTGGAGGTACGGCGCATGGTTTCGGCTGGTTCCGTCGGCCGCAGAACTCAATGTCGAGACTATAGATATGCCGCCGGGCGGGACGATAGGAAGGACTTACTTGTTGCTCCGGCACCCCGCGGATCATTCGATTATCCTGCCGCTGATCGACGATAATCCGACTTTCATGCGCCACATGATGGGATTTGTCGGTAACGAACGGCAGGCGGAGCTTGCGGCGGAAATCGCTAAATTGCGGCCGGCCGCCGGTTAACCGCCCTACACGCTGATGTCGAGATTTGTTCCGATGCCGGCTGCGGCATTGGCGAGCGAATTGGCGCTTTGATCTGCGGCATCGACCAGCTGCGCGATCGACGATCCATTATTGGCGCTGTTCATGCGCGCAAGCCGCGCCGCGACGGCGAGCTGCATCTGGTCCACGTCGGCGCCGATGAATGCGGAAATCAGGCTCGTGTCCATGAACGGCGAGCGCTCCAGTCAGGTCCCGAATAACGCCGCGAACTTTAAAATCCGATAAATCCGGCCGGGCTACCCTGACTGGGTACGTTCAATAACTTTTTAGAACGGCACGGTTGACAGGCTCGGGCGCGGGCTTATACTAAACCAAATGGTTAAGTTTCTCGCGCCCACTCTTGACCGCACTTTCGCCGCCCTGTCGGACCCGACCCGGCGCGCTATGGTCATGCGGCTCGCCGCCGAGCCCGACCTTTCGGTCAGCGATCTTGCCGCGCCGTTTGAGATGTCGCTGCCGGCGGTGATGAAGCATCTCCACGTGTTGTCCGACGCCGGGCTCGTGGAGCGCACGAAAACCGGCCGCACCGTCGCATGCCGGCTCGACGCCGAACCGATGCGCGAGGCGTTCGAATGGCTCAATCGCTACGAACAGTTCTGGTCCGAGCGGCTCTCCAGTCTTGCCGCGTTTTTGGAGGAAGATGAATCATGCCCACCCAAACCGCCACTAAACCAAGCCTCACGCTCAAACGCCGCCTCAAGGCGCCGCCCGCCAAAGTCTTCGCGGCGTGGATCGACCCCGAGAAAGTAATGCGCTGGATGGGCCCCGGCGAGGGCAATGCGCTAGGCGTCGAATGCGATGCGCGCGTGGGCGGCCGCTACCGCTGGCGCATGAAAGGCGCGAGCGGCGAGGAACTCGATGTGGGCGGCGTATATCGCGAGGTGATTCAAAACGAGAAGCTGGTTTTCACGTGGGCGTGGAAGTCCACGCCCGAGCGTGAGTCGGTGGTGACGGTGCTGCTCAAGCCGGACGGCGACGGTACGCTACTGACGATCACGCATGAACAATTCTTCGACGAGGACGCGCGCGACCGCCACCAGCAGGGTTGGGTCGGCGTACTCGACAAAATGGAAAAGTTGTTTGCCTGAAACGTTCTCCCCGCGGGGGCAAGGAAAAAGGAAGGAGTCAATCATGCGCGGATCGCACGGCTCGTTTTACTGGAATGAACTGATGACGCGCGACGTGGCGCGGGCAAAGAAGTTCTACGCCGACACGCTGGGCTGGAGCTACGACGCAATGCCGATGCCGGGCGGCGGCACCTATTGGCTCGCCAAGATCGATGACGAACCGGTGGCCGGCATATTCGATATCAGCTCGCCTGAATTCGGTCCGGTCCCGGAAAGCTGGATGGCCTACATCGCGGTCGATGACGTCGATGCGCGGGTGAAAAAGGCGATCGCCGCTGGAGCCAAGCTGATGAAGCCTGCCTTCGACGTGCCCGGCGTCGGCCGCATCGCGATCCTGATGGAGCCGGGCGGTGCCGGCATTGGCTGGATGACGCCGGCGACGTAACTAAGTCTGACGGCATGGCGCGCTATCCCGACCGCTACGAGGGTTCGGTGAGCGATACAAAAGTGACATCCCAGGACCCAAAACCTGCCGCATGCCGCGAGTAAAAAATGACTCTCCCGGCACGCGGGATGGAGAAACAACTCATACAGAGGAGTCGATCATGAAGCTTTATGGCTTTCCCGCTTCGCCCAACACATGGAAAGTTCGCGCCCTTGCCTCTTATCTGAAGATCCCTCTGGAGTTCGAATTCGTCGACCTGCTGCAGGGAGCGCAGCACACACCGGCTTACCTGGCCATCAATCCAACGGGCCGCACGCCGACGCTGCTCGATGGCGACTTCACGCTGTGGGAATCGAACGCGATCCTGCAATATCTTGCGGAGAAAATTTCGAATTCGCTGTGGCCGAAAGATGCGCGCAGCCGCGTCGACATCAGCCGCTGGCAATTTTGGCAACTCGCCCATTGGGGCGCCGAAGCCTGCGCGCCGCTGATCTTCCAGCGCCTGGTGAAGAAACTCGCCAATCTCGGTCCGCCCGACGAGGCCGCCGTCGCCAAGGGCACGGAATGCTTCAACAAAGAAGCCAAGGTGCTCGACGCGCATCTGGCCAAGCAGAAATATCTGGTCGGCAATAGCCTCACCATTGCCGATTTCGCGGTCGCGGCGCCGCTGTTCCATGCCAAAAGCGCCGAAATCCCGCTTGGTCCGTATGGCAATGTGCGCGGCTGGTTCGAGCGGGTGTCGTCGTTGCCCTGCTGGAGCGAAGCTGCGCCGCAAATGTCAGCGGCGGCTTAGCCGACAGGATGAAGGGCACCAGAGCGAGGACGGGTGAAGCTATTCCGTCCTTGCCGCCCATCGTCCTTTATCTGCTCGGCATCGGCTAATTGCCTCCTGTACGATGAGGTCGCAGCTTAAGACGTTGACCTCGGATATCGCTTAGCTCATCCAAACTATTGCGCAGCGTATGCCGTGCGATTGATGTATTCGAGCGCCGTGCCGTCGGGATCGCGAAAGTACGCGCGCGGACCGTCGATGGTTCCGCCGCGGCGATCTTCCTCGAAAAAGACATCGACGCCCTTGGCGCGCAGGCCGTTCACCGCTTCCTGATATTCGCTCGCGTCAAGCATGAAAGCATGATGCACGCCATCCGACATATCGAGTGGGCCTTTGATGATTGGCGCCGAGCGCTTGATTAAGAGCACGCAGACTCCGCCAGCATCCAAAAACGTAATGCCCTTGTCGGGCCGCTGCGCCAAGAACTTGCAGCCGACAATGTCGGTATAGAATTTCACGCTGCGGTCGACGTCGCTCACCGGGATGCTGAAATGCGCGACACCCTTGATCTCCGGCATGGCCGTTTCCCTTCCTGGTTTTTTCCCCGCCCCGACGGACAAGGCCTTCCGCGCGCGGCTCTCGCCCCGTTATGATCCATCCGAGCCACCGAGACAACGGCGGCCGACCGAATGAGACGCGAAGTATCACGACCGGGAGCGAAGCGCATGCACCTTCACCGTCGACAATTCCTCGGCTTCGCTGCCGGCGCTACCTCGCTGCCGTCGATCGCGCAGTCGGCCTTCGCGCAATCGTGGCCGGCACGCCCAGTCCGGATCATCGTCGGTTATCCCGCCGGCATCGCGCCCGACATCCTCGCTCGCCTCGTCGGCGAAGGGCTATCGTCGCGGCTCAAACAGCAATTCATCGTCGAGAACCGCCCAGGCGCCGGGACGAGCATCGCCGCGGAATACGTCGTCAACGCCCCGCCGGACGGTTACACCCTGCTGTTGGATGCAGCGGCAAACACCATCAACACGTCGCTTTATCCGAACCTCAACTTCAATTTCACCCGCGACATCGTCGAGGTGGCGTATCTGGGAGGTGTCGTCTTTCTCCTGACGGTCAATCCATCGGTGCCGGCGAAGACCGTGCCCGAATTGATCGCCTACGCCAAGGCCAATCCGGGCAAGCTCAATTTTGCTTCACGTGGCATCGGCTCGCTGACCCACGTGTTCGGCGAATTGTTCAACATGATGGCCGGCGTCAATATGGTGCATGTGCCCTATCGCGGCGACTACATGGCCGATGTGCTCAGCGGGCGCGTGCAAGTGGCGTTCTTTGCCGTTGCCGACACGGAGGGCTATCTCGCGAACGGCCGGATACGCGCACTCGGCGTCACCAGCAAAAACCGGTTCGTTAAATTGCCGGATGTCCCGGCGGTGGACGAATTCCTTCCCGGCTACGAGGCGAGCGGCTGGCTCGGCCTCGGCGCGCCAAAAGGCAGCCCGGCCGCGATCATCGAGACGCTCAACAACGCCGCCAATACCGTCCTGGCCGATTCCGCGCTGAAGGCGCGGCTCATCGGCATGGGAATCGAGCCCAACCCGATGAGTGCAAACGACTTCGGCGCGTTTGTCGCCGCCGAAACCGAGAAGTGGGCGAAAGTGGTCAAGTTCGCGAATATCAAGCCCGAGTGATCCGAGCCCTCGCGTAAAGGAAACGCTCAGCGCGTCGGCACCGGCTTCTCGCCGCGGTAGTCGTAAAAGCCGCGCTGCGTCTTGCGGCCGAGCCAACCGGCCTCGACGTATTTCACCAACAACGGGCACGGCCGGTATTTTGAATCGGCCAGCCCCTCGTGCAGCACCTGCATGACCGAGAGGCAGGTATCGAGCCCGATGAAATCGGCGAGTTCGAGCGGGCCCATCGGATGGTGGGCGCCGAGCCGCATGGCGGTGTCGATTGCCTCGACGTTTCCGACACCTTCGTAGAGCGTGTAGATCGCCTCGTTGATCATCGGCAGCAAGATCCTGTTGACGATGAAGGCGGGGAAATCTTCCGATACCGCGATCTGCTTGCCGAGCTTGCCGATAAATTGCTTGGTGGCCTCGAACGTCACGTCGTCGGTGGCGATGCCGCGGATTACTTCGACCAGCTCCATCAGCGGCACCGGATTCATGAAATGAATGCCGATGAAGCGCTCGGGCCGGTCAGTCGCGGCGGCAAGCCTGGTGATCGAAATCGACGACGTGTTGGTGCCGACGACCGCTTCGGGCCTGAGCAGCGGGCATAGCGCAGCGAAGATCTTGCGCTTGACCTCCTCCCGCTCGGTCGCCGCCTCGATTGCCAGATCGCAGTCGGATAACTCGTCGAGCGTCTTGGCGGCCGCGATGCGCTTGATCGCGGCCTGCCGCTGCTCCTCACTGATACGCTGCCGGCTTACCTGTCGCGCCAAGTTGCCGCTGATGGTGGCGAGCCCCGCCGTGACGCGGTCAGGGTCGACGTCGTTGAGCAGCACGTGAAAGCCGGACAGCGCGCAGACGTGGGCGATGCCGCTGCCCATCTGCCCGGCGCCGATCACGCCAATCTTGCGTATCGTGTTGGGCGACTGCTCCATCCGCGCGGAACGCGCCACCGGCCGCTCCTTTACCTCGTTCATATCCGTTGCCTTCTTTTACGACGTTCCGCCGCGCCGCACCACACGGGGAGGCCGCAATGTTCGACGATGGTCAACGCCGCACCTTGTCGAGTTCCGCCGCGAGCTCCGGCAGCGCCTGGTAGAGATCGGCGACCAGCCCGTAATCGGCGACCTGGAAGATCGGCGCCTCCTCGTCCTTGTTGATAGCCACGATGACCTTCGAATCCTTCATGCCGGCGAGATGCTGAATGGCGCCCGAAATACCGACGGCGATGTACAGGTCGGGCGCCACCACCTTGCCGGTCTGCCCGACCTGCCAGTCATTCGGCGCGTAGCCGGCGTCCACCGCCGCGCGCGACGCGCCGACCGCCGCGCCAAGCTTATCGGCCACCGGCTCTATATATTTGGTGAAGTTCTCGCGGCTTTGCATCGCCCGGCCGCCCGAAATGATGATCTTGGCCGAGGTGAGCTCCGGCCGCTCCGACTTCGACAATTCCTCGCCGGCGAACTGCGACACGCCCGGATCGGCCGCGGCAGCCACCGCCTCGATCGGCGCCGTCGCGCCCCCCTGCCCCGTCGCCTGAAACGCAGCGGTCCGCACCGTGATGACTTTTTTCGGATCGCGCGAGCGCACCGTTTGGATGGCGTTGCCGGCATAGACCGGACGCTCGAACGTATCGGGCGCGTCCACTTTGATGACGTCGGAGATCTGCATGACGTCGATGAGCGCGGCGACGCGCGGCATGAAATTTTTTCCCGACGTGGTGGCCGGCGCCACGATCGTCTCATAAGGTCCGGCGACCGAAACGATCAGAGCGGCAGTCGGCTCGGCCAGCATGTGCTCATAGGCGGGCGCTTCGGCCAGCAGCACCTTGCCGACACCGTCGAGCTTTGCCGCCGTCTCCGCCACCGTCCTGCATCCGGCACCGGCAACCAGGATGTGCACTTCGGCGCCGATCGCCTTGGCGGCAGTGAGCGCCTTATTGGTCGCGTCCTTGAGCGAAGAATTGTCGTGCTCGGCGATTAACAAAGTTGGCATCAAATCGCCCCCGCCTCGTTTTTCAGCTTGTCGACCAGTTCGACGACGGTCGAGACCTTCACGCCGGCCTTACGCACCGGCGGTTCCGCGGTCTTCACCACTTCGAGGCGCGGCTTGACGTCGACGCCGTAGTCAGCCGCGGTTTTTTCGTCGATCGGCTTTTTCTTCGCCCGCATGATGTTGGGCAGCGATGCATAGCGCGGCTCGTTCAGGCGCAGATCGGTCGTGACGATGGCCGGCATCTTCAATTTCACGGTCTGCAATCCGCCGTCGACCTCACGCGTGACCGCGAGCGCATCGCCGTCGAGCGCGACCTTCGAGGCGAAGGTGCCCTGCGGCCAGTTCAGCAGCGCGGCCAGCATCTGACCGGTCTGATTGCAGTCGTCGTCAATCGCCTGTTTGCCCATGATGATCAGGCCGGGCTGTTCGGCGGCGGCGATCGCCTTGAGGATTTTGGCAACCGCCAACGGCTCGACCGCACCGTCGACCTTGACCAGAATGCCGCGGTCGGCGCCCATGGCGAGCGCGGTGCGGATGGTCTCGGAGGCTTGCTGCGGACCGATCGAAACAGCCACGATTTCGCTCGCCTTGCCGGCCTCTTTGAGCCGCAGCGCCTCCTCGACGGCGATTTCGTCAAACGGATTCATCGACATCTTCACGTTCGCAAGCTCGACGCCGGAGCCGTCCGCCTTGACACGGATCTTCACGTCTTTGTCGACCGCCCGCTTCACGGGCACGAGAATTTTCATGGTGGGGCTTGTGGTTTTTCTTGTCTGGCGCCGGGCCGAACGCCGGCTATGTTGCGCTGCGGGAACCTAATGGCCGCAGCGGCGAAGAGTCAACGTGGCGGCATGGGTGGCGGAAGGTGGCCGCGATAGCCGCCGTCGGCACCGATCTGCGGCGGTACGGCCTGCGGTTGCGCGCACACGAATAATGGGGTTCCCGGCGGGCGCATCACGAGGAAAAGCACGGCGCCGGTAGCCAGCCCACCAACATGCGCCCAGTAGGCCGTGCCGTCCTGCGCCCGGCTTGCAGCTTCCACAACCTGCCAGATCGCCCAGCCGCCGATGACCCAGAAGGCCCTGAGCCGCAGCGGGATCAACCCGAGAAGAACCGTAACCTTCTCGCACGGCTGGTACATCAAATAGGCCGAGATCACGCCGGCCACGGCGCCGGAGGCGCCGATCAGTTCGATGTGCGCCTCCGGCGCGCTCAGCACGAAGGCGAGGCCGCCACCGACACCGCAGGCAAGATAAAAGA
This sequence comes from Xanthobacteraceae bacterium, assembly GCA_035503415.1. GTDB lineage: Bacteria > Pseudomonadota > Alphaproteobacteria > Rhizobiales > Xanthobacteraceae > BOG-931. The sequence continues at coordinate 2,827 of DATJTL010000389.1, read as the reverse complement.
CGAGAAAACGCCAGTGTCCGATCAACTCCTCGATATCGTCGCCGAACACGAACAAAAAAATCATGTTGCCGAAGACGTGCCAGAAATTGGCGTGCAGAAACTGATAGGTGATGAGCGTGAGCGGCGCCGGCAGCGTACCGATGGAATTTAAGTTCGTGAACGCGACCGGGATCAGGCCGGCGATCTGATCGGCCTGATCGACCTGTTCGGGGGTGGTGCCCGCCTGGAAAAAGAAGACCGCAAAATTGACCGCGATCAGGCCCCACATCACGTATGGCGGCGTCGGCCATTTGAACGGGCTGTGATCCCAAATCGGCATGACCATGGCTTGCCCCCAATGTGTGGTCAGCGAGAGTTTTGTTCAGCGATTGCGCCCGGGCGCCCATAGCACGTCGCGCGCGCCCTTGTCGTTGGCGTAACGGCCGGCGACGAACAGAAAATCAGACAGGCGGTTGACGTATTTGAGCACGTCGTCGCCGATGCTCTCGCCGGGTTTATCCCTAAGCTCGGCAATGAGCCGCTCGCCACGCCGGCAGATGGTGCGGGCAAGATGCAGATAAGCCGCCGCCGCACTGCCGCCGGGAAGCACGAACGAGCGCAGCGGCGCAAGCCCGGCATTGAACCGGTCGATCTCGCTTTCCAGCCAGGCGACTTGCTTCTCGGTCACCGTCAGCCGTGCACCGTCGGGTCCCTTGCCTTTGCCCGGCATGGTGAGATCGGCCCCGACATCGAACAGATCGTTCTGGATATGCGCGAGCGCGGCGTCGAGCCCGGCATCGCCGGCGGTGTGCAGCCGGGCAATGCCGATCGCCGCATTGGCCTCGTCGAGCGTGCCGTAGGCAGCGATCCGCAGATCGTACTTCTTGCGCCGCTCGCCTGTGCCGAGCGCGGTCGTGCCGTCGTCGCCGGTGCGGGTGTAGATGCGGTTCAGGACCACCATGGGGGACCTCGTGCGGCGTTTGCGGGCGCCAAGGCGCCGCCGCTGCAATCGGACGCGTCAGCAGCCCAAGCTCAGCGATGCATGATCCAGACCGCCAACATGATCACGACGATGGCGACGAATTGCAGCAAGACCCGCAACCGCATCAGCTTCTGCGACGTCCACGGCGAACCGCCGCGCATCATATTGATGAGGCCCAGCAGCAACACCAGTGCGACCGCGCCAATGGCGATCGGAACGGCGACGTGCGACATGAAATACGACATGGGCGCAGTGTAGCCCGGCTCGACCGCGGACGAAACCCTGGTGTGGCAGTTCAGAAGTCCGCCTTCACATGTTTCGGGCTGGGTGGGTTAAATCCGCTCCACTAGATGCCTGTCATGCCGGATTGCATGAAGCGGCATCGTCCACAATGACGTTCGCGAAAACGTACGCTACAACGGCGGCCCCACCAGCCAAGGATGCCCCGATGATCGTCGATTTCCAGCACCATTTCACGCCCCGCGAACTGATCAAGGAGGACCCGGGCGATCGTCTGGTGCTCAACTACGACGCGCTCGGGGCGCCCAGTTATACGGTGCATTCGCTGCTCTACGATCTCGACGAGCACGTGCGCATGATGGACGTCTCGGGCATCGACGCCGCCTGGCTCACCAGCGCAGCCGGCATGTGCGCCGATCTCGAAACTTCCCGCTTGGTCAACGACAAGGCGAAGCAGGCCGAACGCGACTACCCGGGCCGCTTCATCGGCGCCGCGCACGCGCACCCGCTCGGCGGCGCGGCCGCGTTCAAGGAGCTCGCCCGCTGCCGCCACGAACTCGGCTTCCAGGGCGTCACCATCTGTTCGGAATTTGACGGCAAGTGGATCGACGATCCGGCCATCGAGCCGTTCTGGAGCGAGGTCGAAAAGCTCGGCATGTTCGTGTTCGTGCATCCGGCGCTCAAGCTCAATGCCGCCCAGCAGTTCGACGCCTACGACACCGCGCGAGGCGTCGGCCGCGAGTTCTCGCTGATCATGGCGACCATCCGGCTGGTCAATTCGGGAATGTTCGACCGCCACCCCGGCCTGACCGTGCACATGGCGCACCTGTCCGGCGGCATCGCCGGGATGCTGGCGCGCATCCGTTCGTTTCAGGACAAGCAGTTCTGGGGCACCGCCGGCAATTCGCGCCACGGCGCCACCGGCAAGCACGATTTCGACTATTACATCCGCAACAATCTGGTGTTCGACACCGCGGGCTTTGCCGGCGGCATCGGCGCCGTGAAAGCCGGTCTTTGCGAAATCCCGGCCTCCCGTATCGTGTTCGCCACCGACTACCCGCAGGAAATCAGGAAGCGCGAAATCGTGCGCGACTTCGTCCGCGACATCCGCGGGCTGGGTGCCGACGGCGAGCGGATTCTCTCAGGGAATGTCGCGCTGCTGCTGAAGGAGCCGGTCGGCAAGAAGTAGACCGCTCCTCATAAACCTGAGTGCTCAGCCTGGCACATCGCCGGACGTGAACAATGCCGTGCATCACGGCAAACTCAGCTTGCCGGTTCTGGTCCGAATCATCAACGGGCGCCTGCTGACGTTTGCGCCAGGTCTTTTTGCGCCACGTCTGCCCCGTCCTGCAAAGCGCAGAGCATTGCCGCACGGCTCGCAGTCGCGCGGCAGAGAGCATAACATATTGATATTACTTAGGAACTTTCGATGTGCCCCCACGGCAACGCTGCTTGAAATTCGTGTTTGCTGTTCAGATTTGTGGCGAAATATGGATTGCGCGCGAAAACCACCAGAATTACTAACTGGTAGTATAGTCCGGCCGCACCTTGAGGAAGAGAATGCGCAAAATCCTTATAGTCCTTTTTGCCATTCTCGAATTTATGCTTTCGGCTCGGCTCGCTTGT
>DATJTL010000388.1:0-11160 GCA_035503415.1 Xanthobacteraceae bacterium | reverse complement strand
CTCAACTCGCCATGCGGCCGATGCTGCCGGAGGACGTGCCGCTGCTCGCCGAGATTTTCCGGGCCAGCATCGAGGAATTGACCGCCGACGATTACAGCGACGGCCAGCGCGAGGCTTGGGCGTCGGCGGCCGACGACGAGGAGGAGTTCGGCGCGCGGCTTGCGGGCGAACTCACGCTCATCGCGACCTATGAGGGCGCGGCTATCGGCTTTGCCTCGCTTGCCGACAATACCAAGATCGACATGCTCTACGTGCATCCGGGCGCAGCCGGGCAGGGCGCCGGCGCCATGCTCGCCGACGCGCTGGAAAAGCTCGCCGCCGGCCGCGGCAGCAAGGAGCTCACCGTCGAGGCGAGCGACACCGCGCGGAGCTTTTTCGAGCGCCGCGGCTACAGCGCGCGCACCCGCAATACGGTGTCGCTCGGCGGCGAATGGCTCGCCAACACCACGATGAGCAAATCGCTCGCCCCGCAGAAGGGGACGTTGCAATGACTCGGCAGGCGATGAAGGAGCGGCTTTATCTGTTCGACACCACGCTGCGCGACGGCGCGCAGACCAACGGCGTCGACTTCACGCTTGCCGACAAGCTCCACATTGCCGGCATGCTCGACGAGCTGGGCATCGATTACGTCGAGGCCGGTTATCCGGGCGCCAACCCGACCGACACCAACTTGTTTGCCGAGAAGCGCAAGCTCGATGCTAAGCTCACTGCCTTCGGCATGACGCGGCGGCCGGGCCGCTCGGCCTCGAACGATCCCGGCCTCGCGGCGCTCCTGGACGCGCAGGCCGACGCCATCTGTTTTGTCGCCAAGTCGTGGGACTATCACGTGCGGGTGGCGCTGGAGACCACCGAGGAGGAAAACCTCGCCTCGATCCGCGACAGCGTGCGCGCCGCCAAGGCAAAAGGCTGCGAGGTGCTGCTCGATTGCGAGCATTTCTTCGACGGCTACAAGGCTAATCCCGCTTATGCGCTCGCCTGCGCGCAGGCCGCCTACGAGGCGGGCGCGCGCTGGGTCGTGCTCTGCGACACCAATGGCGGCACGCTGCCGCACGAGGTCGAGCGCATCGTGCGCGAAGTCTGCGCGAAGATTCCCGGCGATCACGTCGGCATCCACGCTCATAACGACACCGAACAGGCGGTGGCCAATTCTTTCGCGGCGGTGCGCGCCGGCGCGCGGCAGATTCAGGGCACGCTCAACGGGCTTGGCGAGCGCTGCGGCAACGCCAATCTCACCTCCATCATCCCGACCTTGATGCTGAAGCCGGATTTTTCCGAGAAATTCGAAATCTGCGTGCCCGAGCAGAAATTGCCGACGCTGACCCAGGTCTCGCACGCGCTCGACGAAATTCTCAACCGCGCGCCGAACCGCCACGCGCCCTATGTGGGCGAAAGCGCGTTCGCCACCAAGGCCGGCATTCATGCCTCCGCCATCGTCAAAGAGCCCGCGACCTACGAGCACGTCGCGCCCGAGCGCGTCGGCAACCGCCGCAAGGTGCTCGTCTCTGACCAGTCCGGCCGATCCAATGTGCTCGCCGAACTGGAGCGGATCGGGCTCGCCGTCGACAAGGATGACCATCGCGTCATCCGCCTGCTCGACGAAATCAAGGAGCGCGAGGCGATCGGCTACGCCTACGAGGCGGCTGACGCCTCGTTCGAGCTGTTGGCGCGGCGCATGCTCGGCACGGTGCCGAAATTCTTCGACGTGAGCTATTTCGACGTCAAGGTCGAGCAGCGCGGCCAGAGCGGCGGCAGCGAGGTGCTCACCACCGCGGTGGTCAAGGTCAAGATCGGCAACGAGATGCTGATCAATGCCGCCGAGGGCAATGGCCCGGTCAACGCGCTTGACGTGGCGCTGCGCAAGGATCTCGGCAAGTATCAGAAATACATCGACGGGCTGAAGCTGACCGACTACCGCGTGCGTATCCTCAACGGCGGGACCGAGGCGATCACGCGCGTGCTGATCGAAAGCGCGGACGAGAGCGGCGAGCACTGGACCACGATCGGGGTTTCCTCCAACATTATCGATGCCTCGTTCCAGGCACTGATGGATTCGATCGTCTACAAGCTGATCAAATCCGGCGCGCCGGGGTGATTTTTATTCCCTCTCCCCGCGCGCGAGAGAGGTGAAAAAGGGGCCCTCAATGATCGCTCACATTTCCATTCCGGCGCGCGATCTCAAAGCCGCGGCGCGATTCTACGACGCGCTTCTGGCGCCGCTCGCCATGATGCGCTTACGCGAGGCTGCCAACACGGTCGGCTACGGCAAGACCTATCCGGAATTCTGGCTCAACGAGCGCCCGCATGTGACGCCGCTGCCTGACGATTGCGGGCTGCATATTTGCTTGCGTGCGCCAAGCACCGCGGCAGTCGATGCGTTTTATGCCGCCGCGCTTGCGGCCGGCGCCAGATCCGACGGGGCGCCTGGTAAGCGCCCGCAATACTCGGACGACTACTACGCCGCCTTCATTCGCGATCTCGACGGCAACCGCATCGAGGCGGTGACGTTTTTGAAAGATGCGAGCAAATAGGGACTCTCGTCCGCTCGTCCCCGCGAGAGGCACCCCGCAACGCTTGCGTTGCGGGGACCCCGTTGCGGGGACCCCGTTGCGGGGACCCAGAATGCTTATGTACAGCCTGAGTGACTGATCTGGCTTCCCGCTTTCGCGGGAATGAGCGGATGGAGTGTCATCCCAACCGTTCCGCCGGCACTGCCATCGCGCCCTCGGCCTCCGCCACCTTGCGCGCGGCTTCGTGCAATTTCGGCACGATCTCCTCGACGCGCTTGGCGACGAGAAACTCGACGTCCGCGGCAGAGCGCAAAAATTTCACCGCGCGCATGTGCTCGATCAGAGCGAGCAGCGGTTCCCAGTAGCCGTTGATATTGGCGAACAGGATGGGCTTTTTGTGTCGGCCGAGTTGCGCCCAAGTAAGCTGCTCGACCACCTCTTCGAGCGTGCCGAGCCCGCCCGGCAGGGCGATGAAACCGTCAGCGCGCTCGAACATGAGGCGCTTTCGCGTATGCATGTCGGGCGTGACGATCAGCTCCTGCGACAGCCGGCTCGGCTGTTCCCGCTTGGTCAGGAACTCCGGAATGATCCCGGTCACTTCGCCGCCGTGATCGAGCACGGCTTGCGCGACTATGCCCATTAGGCCGACCGAGCCGCCGCCATAAATCAGCCGGATGCGGTTCTCGCCGAGGATTTTGCCGAAAGCTTGCGCTGCCGCGGCAAACGCCGGGTCAGCGCCCGGGCTCGATCCGCAATAGACGCACAGCGCATTGATTTTGCTCATGGAGTAATACCCATCGAGCGCTAGATGTGGCCTCGATTCGCGCCGGCCGCAAGCGCTTTGCGGTTGACGCCCCGGCCGCGGATGCGGATCGGGACAAAACCCTCTATATGACGCTCAATATGTCGCTCGCGGCGCCTGCGCCGCTGTCCGGGGTCTGAAATCCGCCGATGAGAGAATTCCAACGGCCTGCGCATGCCAGCCAGCGCGAGTTTGGCGCCGGAGGCGGGACGCTGTTCTCCATGCTCGTGCATCTGTGGCCCTATATCTGGCCGGCTGACCGGAGCGACCTCAAGTGGCGCGTGGCATTCGCTACGCTGTTGATCTTCGCCGCCAAGCTCGCGACCGTCGCGGTGCCCTTCACCTTCAAATGGGCGACCGATGCGCTCGCCGGCCATGGCACCGCGCCGGTCGGGCCGGACAACGTCATCGCCTGGGCGCTGGCGACGCCAGTGATGATGACGCTTGCCTATGGCGGCATGCGCATCGTGATGGCGGGGCTGACGCAATGGCGTGACGGCATCTTCGCCAAGGTGGCGATGAACGCGGTGCGCCGCCTCGCCATGCGCACCTTCGAGCACATGCATCTGCTCTCGCTGCGCTTTCATCTGGAGCGCAAGACCGGCGGCTTGACCCGCATCCTGCAGCGCGGGCGCGACGCGATAGAGACCATCGTGCGCATGCTGCTGCTGCAGCTCGCCCCAACCATCGTCGAAGTCGCGCTCGTCGCCTGGGTGCTGCTCGCCCACTTCGACTGGCGCTATCTGGTCGTGATCATGGCGACGGTCGCGCTCTACATCGGCTTTACCTTTTACGCGACCGAGTGGCGTATCGGCATCCGCCGCGAGATGAACTCGAGCGATACGGACGCCAATGCCAAGGCGATCGATTCGCTGCTCAACTACGAGACGGTCAAATATTTCACCACCGAGGCGCGCGAGGCCGCCCGCTACGACCGCTCGATGGCGCGCTATGAGGAGGCGAGCGTTCGCGCCTATGTGTCGCTCACCGTGCTCAATGCCGGGCAGGCGATCGTCTTCACCATCGGGCTGTGCGCCGCCATGGTGCTGTGCGTCTCCGGTATCAAGCGCGGCACCAATACGGTCGGCGATTTCGTCATGATCAACGCCATGATGATCCAGCTCTACCAGCCGCTCAACTTCATGGGCATGGTCTATCGCGAGATCAAGCAGGCGGTGATCGACATCGAAACCATGTTTGCGCTCTTGTCCCGCCAGCCGGAAATCGCCGACCGGCCGGACGCCAAGCCGCTTCGTGTGCGCGCGCCCACCATCCGCTTTGACAACGTGTCGTTCGCCTACGAACCGGCGCGGCCGATCCTCAAGGGCGTGAGCTTTGACGTCGCGGCCGGGCACACGGTCGCCATCGTCGGGCCATCCGGCGCCGGCAAGTCGACGATCTCGCGGCTCTTGTTCCGCTTCTACGAGGTGACCGGCGGGCGCATCCTGATCGACGGGGTCGACGTCCGCGACGTGACGCAGACTTCGCTGCGCGCCGCGATCGGCATGGTGCCGCAGGACACCGTGCTGTTCAACGATACCATCCGCTACAACATCCGCTACGGGCGCTTCGATGCCAGCGACGCCGAGGTTGAGGAGGCGGCGCGGCTTGCGCAGATCGACAGTTTCATCCGCCACGCCCCCAGCGGCTACGAGACCGAAGTCGGCGAGCGCGGCCTCAAACTCTCCGGCGGCGAGAAGCAGCGCGTCGCCATCGCCCGCACCATCCTCAAAGGGCCGCCGATTCTCGTGCTCGACGAAGCGACCTCGGCGCTCGACAGCCACACCGAGAGAGATATCCAGGATGCGCTCGACCGCGTGGCGCGAAACCGCACCACGCTGGTCATCGCCCACCGGCTCTCCACCATCGTCGGCGCCGATCAGATTCTCGTGCTCGACAAGGGCGAGATCGTCGAGCGCGGCACCCACGGCGAGCTGCTGGCCCATGACGGCCTCTATGCCAGCATGTGGAACCGCCAGCGAGAAGCGCAGTTGGCGCGCGAAATTCTCGAAGAGACCGGCGAGGATGAACCGATGCCGCCCGACCGCAATGCGCCGGCGGTCACCGCCGAAGCCAGTACCGCCAGTCCAAATTCGCCGGAGGCCGAGCAGGCCTTCGCCGCCGCCGAAGCTGAGTGATCTGATAATTTACACAGAGCCATGTCCGTCATCGATTCCATCCGATCGCAACTCTCTCCCATCCATCCGCAGGGCTATCCGTTCGTCGGCGGCTTTGCGTTTGTCAGTCTCGTGCTGTTCTGGCTGTGGCCGCCGCTCGGCTGGCTCGGCACGCTCGCCACGCTCTGGTGCGCCTATTTCTTCCGCGATCCGCAGCGCGTGACGCCGGTGCGCGACGGGCTGGTGGTGGCGCCGGCCGACGGCCGCATCAGCCAGATCGCCAATGCCGTGCCACCGCCCGAACTGGCGCTCGGCAGCCGTCCGCTGCCGCGCGTCTCGATCTTCATGAGCGTGTTCAATTGCCACATCAACCGCAGCCCGATCGCCGGACGTATCGAGCGCGTCGCCTACCGTCCCGGCAAGTTCTTGAGCGCCGACCTCGACAAGGCGAGCGAGGACAACGAGCGCAACGCCTTCGTCATCGCCACGGCCGGCGGCGTCCGCATCGTGGTGATCCAAATCGCCGGTCTCGTGGCGCGGCGCATCGTGCCATTTTCCCGCGAAGGCGAGGCCGTCGCTGCCGGCCAGCGCATCGGCATGATCCGCTTCGGCTCCCGCGTCGATGTTTATCTGCCGGAGGGCACGCGGCCGCTCGTCTCCGAAGGACAGACTTCGCTCGCCGGCGAGACGGTGATCGCCGATCTGCGGGCGGCCGATCCGGCGCGCATGTTTCGCGCGTCATGAGCTTTCGTTAACGCGCGCCCAGCACTTGCATGGCGGCGGCGGCCCAAAACGGCTATATTGGCGGAATGGCCATGCAACCGCGTTTTGATCGTCCGCGCATGCCGCGCCTGAGGCGCCGGCGCTTCCGCCGCATTCCGGTGCGCATTCTGGTGCCGAACGTCGTCACCTTGCTGGCGCTCTGCGCCGGTCTCACCGCAATACGGCTGGCGTTCGAGGGCCGCTACGGGCTTGCTCTGGCGGCGATCGTGTTCGCCGCCATTCTCGATGCCGTGGACGGCCGGCTGGCCCGGTTTCTCAAGGGGACGTCGCGCTTCGGCGCCGAACTCGACAGCCTTTCCGACTTCGTCAATTTCGGCGTGGCGCCGGCTCTCATCCTCTACTTCTGGGGTCTGCACGACCTCAAATCGGCCGGCTGGATTGCCGCCATGGTGTTCGCCATCTGCACGGGCTTGCGGCTCGCGCGCTTCAACGTGATGCTCGATGATCCCGACCGTCCGGCCTGGACCAGCAATTTCTTCGTCGGCATGCCGGCGCCCGCCGGCGCCATCACCGTGCTGCTGCCGATCTATGCGTCGTTTCTCGGCCTGCCACACACAGCCGCGCTGACCTGGGTGATGCTGGTCTACACGCTCGGCATTGCGTCGCTGATGGTGTCGCGGATGCCGGTTTTTTCCGGCAAGCGCGTCGGCACGCGGGTGACGACCGAACTGGTCGGGCCGCTGATCGTCGTCGTCGTGGCGTCCTTCGCGCTGCTGATCGCGTATCCGTGGGTGATGCTCACGGCCGGCACGATCGCTTATCTGGCGAGCCTGCCGTTCGGCTATTTGTCCTATCGCGGCTATCAGCGCAGATCGCGCGCGGGCGGTACCGAAGCGGCGGCGTCCGCCGTGCAATCCGCTTCGCTGGCGGCCGGCCTGGGCCGTCCGCCGCACAGCGAGGATCGGCCCTCGCGTCTGAATTAAACGATTGAGAGAGCCGTTTTCGCCCGTCAATGCGTGGGCATGTTCGTGGGTCGCGTAGCGGAGGAGTTGGAATGGCCGTCAGCCGCCGCAGCTTTGTCGCTTCGGGCGCGGCGGTGCTCGCTTCTCCCGCATTGAGTCGCTTGGCGCGCGGCGACGCGCCGGTGCGGTTCAAGCTGCATCACGCGATGTCTTCGGTGTCGTGCGCGCACACCGACTTTCTGGTGCCGTGGGCCCGCAACGTCGAGGCGCAGACGGACGGCCGCATCCACATCGACATTTATCCCTCGATGGAGCTTGGCGGCCAGCCGGCCGATTTGTTCGACCAGGCGCGCTACGGCGCCGCCGACATCGTCTGGGCGATGCCGAGCAAGACGCCCGGCCGCTTTCCGCGTATCGAGACGTTCGAGCTGCCGTTCGTGGCGTCGTCCCGCGCGCTAGTCAGCTCCAAGGCGGCCGAGGATTTTTCGGCCAATTTGCTGCGCGATGAGTTCCGCGAGGTTCACCCGCTCTGCTTTTCCTGCGCGGATCGCGGCATCGTGCACGCCAATCGTCCGATCGACACTCGGGCAGCAATCAAAGACCTGCGGCTTGACGTGCGCACGCGTTTCACCGCTGCCGCTGTCGATGCGCTCGGCGGGCGCCCCATGCCGATGCCGAGCGGCCAACTATCGCTTGCGGTGGCGCGCCACGTGGTCAACGCCGCCATCATCCCCTGGCACATGGTGCCGGCGCTCAATCTCGACGCGCTGCTCAAGACGCACACGGATTTCGCCGATTATTCGCTGAGCACGACGACCTATGTGCTCGCAATGAACAAAGCGGCCTATGCGAAGCTGCCGCAGGACCTCAAGAAGATCATCGACGACAATTCGGGGCAGATAGCCGCGAGCATGGCCGGTGCCATGTGGGACCTCAAAGCCAAAGCCGTCGCCGATGCGGTGCGAGCAAGCGGTGAGTCCATCGTTACACTTTCGCCGCAGGCCGTGGCGCCATGGCGAAAAGCTACCGAGCCGGTGATTGATGTCTGGATCAAGGAATTGCGGGCGCGTCGAATAGACGGCGAGAAGCTCGTGGCCAGCGCGCGCACGCTCTTGGCGAAATACGCGTCCGAGCCCGAGCCGCAGCCGCCGCAGTTGCCGCAGCCCTCGACGCCGCAAGCGCCGCCTGTCCCGGAGAAAAGCACCGTGCCTGCCGCGACGGCAAAAAGCATCGCGCCGGCCCCGCCGGCCACGGCCGCTCCACCGGCGACGCTCAACATGCCGCTTTAGCTGACAAGTCGGCTTTACGCCGGCAGCGGATGGCCCGGCATGAGATCATAAGGATGCGCCCAGCCCGGCAGCGCCTTGATGCGCTCGAGCCAAGCGGCGATGTTCTTGCGCTCGGCGGCGATGTCGAAGCCGAACTCCTCGGCCGGATAGTAGAGATACGCCACGAGCGAGAGGTCGGCGATGGTCGGCTCCGCGCCCAGCATGTAAGGGGCCTTCGCCAGCCGCTTGTCGAGAATGCCGAGCGCGTTGTCGATGCGGCCCTTGAGGAACTCCATCACCGCGGGATGGCCCGCCGGCTTGGCGAAATTGCGCAGGAAACGGTAGGGGCCGAGGAAGCCGTTGACCTTCTGATTGTCGAAAATGATCCAGCGCAGCGCTTCCAGCCGGTCGTCCCCCTCGCGCGGCAGGAACTTGCCGGAACGCTCGGCCAGATAGGTCAGGATCACGCCGGATTGGCTTAGCTTCTTTGTTCCGTGCACGAGCACCGGCACCTCGCCCATTTCATTGACGGCGCTGCGGTACTCAGCCGTGCGCGGAATGCCCTTGGCGAAGAAATCGACGAACACCGGCCGCCAATCGGCGCCAATCAGATTGAGCATCAGCGCCGCGCGATAGGCGTTGCCCGATTGCGCGAAGCAGTAGAGTTCGTATTCGGCCATGACGCCCCCTTTGGCGGTGGATTCTCTATAGCTGTTTCGACAGCGTGAGCGCGCTGCCGGATGAATCATGTCCTTCGAAGTGAGCGCCCACGTAGGAGAGCTGCGCCAGCTGCTTTCCCTTGAAGTCGCGCATGATCAGGGTGCCGCGCTCGAAAGTCCACTTGCGGCTCGTGAAGAAGCTGCCGGGACAGCCGCCCTCCGGAGCGATCGTGCCCTGCGGAGTGGCTTCCTCCTGCGCGGGCGTCCTCGCCACTTCGGTGAAATTCATGAAGCAGGAGCCGCCCGACGCGACGGAGAATTGCCAGCGGCCGGAAAGATCGACCGGCGGCGGCGTGGGAGCAGAGGCCGCGGGAGCGGCCGCCGGCGATGGCTCAGGCTGGCCGCCGAAAAGGTTGCTGGCGCTGCAGGCGGAAAGCACGGCAAGCGCGAGCAGGGCGGCCACGGCCTTCGCCTTGCCCCCCTCCCGCGTTCTAAAGCGCCAGATGCCGCTCATATGCCAGTCCTTTCGACGCCAGCCGCCATGGAAGACCCAAGCCGTATTGGGAATGAAAGGCGAACAGACACGCACTTGCAAGCCGCTTTCGCGGTAGCCAGGACGCCGCAACTGCGCCAATATTCCTAACCGAAATTAACCCCCGTTGGGGACGGGTGCGTGTGTCTGTGTAGAGGGAGTGCGTCATGAGCAAGGCATTACAGGTCGTGTCCGCTCGCCTGCCGTTTGTTACCGTACTTGTTGCCGCGGTGCTGGCCATATCGTTGAGCTTCGCCCGCGCCCAGGACACTACAGATACAAATTCTCCGGTCGACGAATTTTCAAAGCAGCTCGAACAGTTCCAGAAGAGCGTTCCGGATCTCAACAAGAAGATACAGGACAGCGCCACCACGATCGATGGCACTACCGATGTGGCCAAGGCGCGCGCCGAGATCGACCAGCTGCGCGGCGAGGTTTCCACCCTTCTGGGTGCGGTCGCCGACAACGGCCCGGTCTCGCAGCTCGGCGTCAAGGCGCTCAATCACATCAATCAAAAGCTCAAGGAATTGTCGACCGACACGCGTTTCAAGCCGGAAGAGCGGGAATATCTGATCCAGCAGTGGCAGCAGCTGAAAACGCAGACCGAGGCCGCCGACAAGGAACTCGATGACGCGCGGGCGCAATTCGTCAGCCTGTTGCAGACGCTGCAGCAGAACGAGGATTTCATCGGCGAACTTCTCGAAATCCGCCAGGCCGAGCGGGCGCTCGAAGTCATCCGCAGCCTGACGCAGGACATCCGCGACGCCTCCAACCAGCTCAATAGGCTGATCGGCGGCATCAAGCCGCCGGGAGCCTGAGGCCGGCCGCCGCGGCATTGGTCGTGAGGCATGGGCGTAATGTTGATACAGGCGTGATGCTATGGGCGTGATGAGAGTTCGCGCGCTCGGTCTTGCGGCGAGTGCCGTCATCGTCGGCGCTGCGATCGTCGCCTGCCGGCCGGCGGGTAATGTCGGTTATGTGGAGATCAAGACGGTGCCGGTGGCGCCGTTCACGCAGGCCGCGCTCTATTTCGATTCCAGCAAGCTTGCCCCGATCAAGAAGGGCAGCGTCGTGCTGCGCGAGCCGATCGGCACGATCGAACTGGAAACCGACGGGTTTGCCGGCACGCTCACCCATCTGTGCAAGATCGTGGTGGCGAAGGATCGCATCACCTCGGTGACCATATCGGTGCTGGAGCGGCCGCCGCGCTGCCAATGCCTTTACACAGGCACCGACGCCGCCACCGCGCATCAATGCGTGAGCTGAACGCGTCATTCCGGGCCGAGCGCAGCGAGGGACCCGGAATCCATAGTCATCATCGTTGAAGGAAAGCGGTGAACCCCAGGCTTCTTCTGCTGCGGCCGCGGTTATGGATTCCGAGTTCGCCGCGGAACCTGTCATCGGGCCGGACCCGTTGGCGGCACCCCGGAATGACGGAGGTCACTTCATCGTAGGAATGACGAACTCGGCGCCTTCCTTGACGCCCGAAGGCCAGCGCGCGGTCACCGTCTTGGTGCGCGTATAGAAGCGGATCGAGTCGGGACCGTGCTGGTTGAGGTCGCCGAATCCCGAGCGCTTCCAGCCGCCGAA
>DATJTL010000387.1:0-4338 GCA_035503415.1 Xanthobacteraceae bacterium | reverse complement strand
GTCGACGGCGTCGATGCCGCCATCGCGCATATCGAACGTTACGGCTCGCACCATACCGACGCTATCGTCACAGAAGACAAGACAGCGGCGGAGAAATTCCTTCGCGAGGTCGATTCGGCGATCGTGCTGCACAACGCCTCGACACAGTTTGCCGATGGCGGCGAGTTCGGCTTCGGCGCTGAGATCGGCATCGCCACCGGCCGGCTGCACGCGCGCGGCCCCGTCGGCGTCGAACAGCTTACCAGTTTCAAATACCGCATCCGCGGCAGAGGCCAGACACGGCCGTGATCTAACCGGCGCCGCCGCCATCGAAAGGTGAGCGACGCCGGCCGAGAGATGCGTCAGGGGGGACTTTTCCGAAGGCCATGAGTTCCGAGTTACGTGCCGCGGGCCTCAATGCGCCGCGAGCCTGGATTGCACTGCCGCCGCACGGGCCCGGCATGCGCATCGGATTGTTCGGCGGAACCTTCGATCCGGTCCACGCGGCGCATCGTGCTGCGTGCTTGCTGGCCATGCACCGGCTCGGGCTCGACCGCGTTTGGTGGCTCGTGACGCCGGGTAATCCCCTCAAGGATACCAACGGCCTTGCGCCATTGCAGGATCGCGTCGCCGCCGCCCGCGCGCTCGCCCACCATCCGCGTATCGATGTGACCGATTTCGAGGCCAGAATCGGTACCCGCTACACGTACGAAACGATCTCCTATCTGGTTCGCAGATGTCCGGACGTCCATTTCGTCTGGATTATGGGCGCGGATAATCTGCGCAGCTTTCACCGCTGGCAGCGCTGGCGCGACATAGCGGCGCTGGTGCCAATTGCGGTCGTCGATCGGCTCGGGCCAAGCCTTTATGCGTCGGCAAGCGCCGCCGGCCAGGGATTGGCCCGCGCCCGTATCCCCGAATCGGCGGCAAGAACCCTGGCGGAACGAAGGCCACCGGCCTGGACTTACCTCCATGGCCTCAAATCGCCGCTATCTTCGACGGCATTGCGGGCGGCGCGCGGCTCGAAGCCGCGTCTCTCAAAACGCGGTTGAAACTATTAACTCAGCGTGCCTATCTTAGTGCGGTGCTTCGGATTCGAAGTCCGGAGCCTGGGTAAGGAGCGAAAGGATAAGGATCCCTGTCCACACCTGCCATCTCTCGGGCCGAACGTCGCGTGCCCGAAACGGTCTCCAGAATGCGTCTTGACGCCGAGGAGATCCTGAAGCTGGTCCTCGCGCGCCTCGACGACATGAAGGCCGAGGACATCCTCACCATCGATCTACGCGATAAATCCTCGATCGGCGACTACATGGTCGTGTCGACCGGCCGTTCGCAGCGTCATGTCGGCTCGGTTGCCGACAGGATTGTCGAGGATTTGCACAAAGCCGGCATTGCGGCCCGCGTCGAAGGCGTGCCGCACTGCGATTGGGTGCTGATCGACGCCGGCGACGTGATCGTTCACGTCTTTCGGCCCGAAGTTCGCGAGTTCTACAATCTCGAGCGAATGTGGTTGGCGGGCCGCACAGCGCAGCGCGCCAGCTAAGCCTCTCTGCGGACACGTTGCTTCGCCCCAAGTCGCGGGGAATGACTCATCATGCGCGTCATGGTCGTCGCTGTCGGACGCCTGAAGACGGGTCCCGAACGCGAGCTTGCCGAAGCCTACCGCAAGCGCGCGCAGGCAATCGGCCGCGCGCTCGGCGTGCGCGAGATCGAAATCGTCGAGGTTCGCGAAAGCCGGGCGCAGGAAGCGGAACGGCGGCGCGTGGAGGAAGCGATCGCGATAGCCAGCGTCATTCCAGAGCGGGGAACAATTGTTGTTCTCGACCAGCGGGGCGAAAGCCTCGACAGCGCGGCGCTCGCGGCTTTATTGCAGCGATGGCGCACGGACGACCGCCCGGCGGTCTGTTTCGTGATAGGCGGCGCCGATGGACTTGCTGCCAGCCTGTGCGAACGCGCAGCGCTGAGACTCGCTTTCGGAACGGCCACTTGGCCGCACCAGCTCGTGCGCATCATGCTGCTCGAACAAATTTATCGCGTCGCCAGCATGGTCGCTGGCCACCCCTATCACCGGGCATGAGCGGGCGCCCTTAATTCTTCTTAATCCGGTCTCACTGAATTGTGACGGCCGGGCACGAGAGGCGTCTTAATATGGTCTCAAGATTGCTTTCTCTTGGCTCCGAGAGGCTTTTTCTATCGTGGGCAGCATGATTCTCCGCCGAGCGCGCGCCACCGATCCACGGTTTGTGCTCGGCTCGGCTTTGGTGTTGGCTCTGCCGCTCGGAGCCAGTCTTGCCGCTTTTGCGCAAACCCCAAGCACGCAATCCGGGCAGCCGACGGCCGCGCCGGCAGGCGACGCGCTCACGCAGCACGATCAGGAACTCGATGCAATCCGCGCCCAACAGCGCGCGTCGGCGGATAGCCAGGAAAAGCTCAGGTTGCAGATCGAGGCGTTGAGCCAAGACCGGCGCGCGCTCAATGAACAGCTCATCGCTTCGGCGGCGCGCGTGCGCGACGTCGAAGCGAAGATCGACGCAACACAAGCGCGACTCCAATCGCTCGACGAGCGCGCCAAGATTTTCCAGAAATCGTTCGACGAACGGCGCGGCGTGATCATTGAGATCCTCGCCGCTCTGCAGCGTGTGTCCCAGCAGCCGCCGCCGGCTTTGCTGGTGCAGCCCGACGATGCGCTTAAAGCCCTTCGCACAGCCATCGCGCTTGGCGCTGTAGTTCCAGACATGCGGGCACAAGCCGACGCCATCGCCAGCGATCTGGCCGATCTTACACGCGTGCGCCAGGAAATCATGACCGAGCGCGCGGGATTGGCACAAAACCTCAATGAGCTGGCGAACGATCAATTGCGCCTGAGCATGCTCATCGACGCGCGGCAAGCGAAACAATCCGCCGCCGAGCAGGCGCTCGCCGGTGAGCAACAGCGCGCCACCAACTTGGCTCAACAAGTTGACAGTCTTAAGGACCTCATCACGAAGCTCGAAGCGAGCCTCGACCCGGCCACTCGTGCGGCGCGGCAGGCCGCCCGCACCATCCAAGATGATGCAACCCGGCCCGACCTTGCGGCTCTTGGCGATCCCGGGCGGCTTACACCGGCCGTTGCCTTCGCCGACACGCGCGGGCGGCTGCATTTACCCGTCAACGGCGTACCTATCCGCGGCTTCGGCGCTCCCGATGGGGTGGGTGGAACCCAAAAGGGGCTCTCGATCGCGGCCCATGCCGGAGCGCAGATTACCGCCCCATGCGACGGCTGGGTTGTTTACGCCGGCCCATTTCGCAGCTATGGGCAACTCTTGATCCTCAACGCTGGCGGCGGCTATCATGTGCTCCTAGCGGGGATGGATCGGATCTCCGTCGATCTCGGTCAGTTTGTACTGACCGGAGAACCCGTAGCGGTCATGGGCGGCGAAGCACAGGTGTCGGCCGCCGTTGCCACTGGATCGAAGCAACCTGTACTCTATGTGGAGTTCCGCAAGGACGGCACTCCGATTGATCCCAGCCCGTGGTGGGCGACAAACGAAAGCGAAAAGGTTCGCGGATGATGCGCAAGACTTCTGTGATTTTCCTCAGTGCCCTGGCCGGAGCCGCAATGACTCTGCTGGTGACGCAGCCTCATGCGCTGCTGCCCGGTTCCAGTGCCAAAGCGGCATCCTCGGATACCTACCGGGAACTCAACCTGTTCGGCGACGTGTTCGAGCGGGTGCGCGCCGATTACGTCGATAAGCCCGACGATACCAAGCTGATCGAATCGGCGGTCAACGGCATGCTGACCGGGCTCGACCCGCACTCGAGCTACATGGACCCGAAAAGCTTCCGTGACATGCAGGTGCAGACCCGCGGCGAGTTCGGCGGTCTCGGCATCGAAGTCACCATGGAAGACGGTTTGATCAAGGTGGTCGCGCCGATCGACGACACGCCGGCAGCCAAAGCGGGCGTGCTGGCCAATGACGTCATCACGATGCTCGACGATGATGCGGTGCAGGGCATGACCTTGAACCAGGCCGTCGACAAGATGCGCGGTCCGGTCAATACCAAGATCAAGCTCACGATCATGCGCAAGGGCGCCGACAAGCCGATCGTGCTGTCGATCACGCGTGACGTCATCAGAGTGAAGTCGGTGCGCTCGCATCCCGAGGGCGACGATGTCGGCTACATCCGCATCACCCAGTTCAATGAGCAGACGAGCGACGGACTCAAGCAATCGATCGCCGATCTCAAGGAGAAGCTGGGCGCCGACAAGATCAAGGGCTACATCCTCGATCTGCGCAACAATCCGGGCGGTCTGCTCGATCAGGCGATCTCCGTGTCGAACGCGTTCCTCGACAAGGGCGAGATCGTTTCCACGCGCGG
>DATJTL010000386.1:0-3818 GCA_035503415.1 Xanthobacteraceae bacterium | reverse complement strand
ATGGCCGCCGGCGGCTTTCCATACAAAATCACTCAGCCCGGCAGCTACAAGCTTTCCGGCAACCTGGTCGTCCCGGCAAACACCAACGGAATCGTCATCGAGGCCAACGGGGTGACCCTTGACCTGAACGGATTCGCGGTCAGCGGTCCTCTTAGCTGCACGGGGCTCGGAGAATCCATTTCATGCTCTAACGATCCGGAGCCTAACCCCACCTATGGAATCGTGACGACCAATCTGGACTTCGCGACAGTCAAGAACGGTACGGTGAGCGGATTTTCCGGTGGACTGAACATCGAGGGGATAGCGGAAGACATCTTCGCCACGAGCAACTTGGACTATGGAATATCAGTTAGCGACGGAGTGATGGAGCGTTGCGCCGCAAACTTCAACCGCGACACTGGCCTGGCAATAGCGGCGAGCGCGGCTCTCCAGAATACTGCCAATTTCAATGGCGAGTATGGTCTTCGGGCTGCGACCAGTTCTTTTAGTTCCAACGTATTTCTGGCCAACGGTAATGACTCTCCCGGCGCACAGATATTGCTCACTGCATCCGTGTCTGGAAATAACAACAGCTGCAACGGGTCGGCCTGCTGAGGCGCTGCGGGAACGAGACTTCTCCAAAGGAGCGAAGAAATGACCAAAGTGATGTCGATGTTCCTAGCCGGCGTAGCGCTTTTGCTCTCGGCGCCGGCCTTCGCGATCGACGGCCAGGTGCTGATCAACCAATCCACCGTGATGGCGGCCGGCGGCTTCCCGTACAAAATCACGCAATCCGGCAGCTATAAACTCTCCGGCAATCTCGTCGTCCCCGCCGGCACGGATGGCATCGACATTCTCGCCGATAACGTGACTTTGGACCTGAATGGCTTCAATATAGGGAGCACCTACAGCTGTACCTATGACAACACATCCGTGCCTTGCACAGGTTCGACAAGCGGGACCGGCGTGTATTCCGTAGAGCACTATAACGTCAGCGTAACGGACGGATCCATCACCGGCTTTGGCAGTGCTGGCGTCGATCTATACGGCTCCGGCGAAATCATCGAGGGGGTGCGCGCCTCCCAGAACGGCGAGGGGATCGTCTTGGATGGAGGCCTCGTTCGCCACTGCACTGGAAATCTCAACCGCCGCGATGGAATCGACGCAGCCGCCGCCGTGGTGCAAGACAACGAGACAGACGAAAACGGCATTTGGGGCATAGACGTCGTCGACGCCACCGTGACCGGGAACGAAGCCGACGGCAACGTTCAATATGGATTGGGTGCCGCGAGATCAGTCTACGGAGGAAACCTTTTTTGGGCCAACCGTTTGGGCGACGTGCAAAATGAGGGCGGCGCGATCTCGCAATCCAACAACAGCTGCAGCGCCACCTTGTGCTGAGCTGGCTACCGTTCGGTGGCTAAAGGATTAGGGGCGCCGGCCACCGTCTTGATCTCGGCGGCGGGATCGGGATAGTAGGTGGGTGATTCGCGCGTCATCGGGGCATCCGCGAAATAATTCCGTTCGCTCAAGCCGCGATAGATGCGGCCCGCGATCTCCGAAGCGTGCGGCCCGCTGATGATGCGGCTGCGCCCGTGCAGCAGCACCACGAGCACGATTTTCGGATGTGCCTGATCGGCGTAGGAGGCAAACCATCCGAGGCGTCCGCCGAGATCTTCGTCATTGCAAGTCCCGGTTTTTCCCAGCGCCTGCTCGCCGTAGGGATCGTAACTCTGCCGCGCCGTGCCATACAGCACCGCCGCGAGCATTCCTTGCCGCAGATCGGGAAGCAGCGGCGCGATATCGAGCTGCTGCCGCAGCCGCGGCTGAAAATCCTGAATCGCTTCTTCGCTGCGCGGATACTGCAAATAATATTGGGCACCGCCGGTGGCTAGCGTGCTCACGAGCGACGCCAATTGAAATGGCGTCATGCGAATGCCCTCGCCGAAGCTCGACATGCGCGCCACGCCGCCGCGCTCCGGAGGCGACGCCGGCAGCGAGCCCGTCTGCTCCTCGGGAATATCGTAGCCGACGCGCTGGCCCAGGCCGAGCAGCTCGTCGTACTTGATGACGCGCTGGAAGCCCAGCTCCGAGCCGACCGTTTCAAAAAAGTGGTTGTTCGAGTGCGCCATCGCCTCGGTCAAATCCATGTAACGGCGGCGGCCCACCTGAATCATCGTGTCGCGCGTAATCACGCCTTCCTGCAATCCGGCGACGGCGATGAACGGCTTGATCGTGGAGCACGGCTCGAGCGCCGCGTTGAATGCCATCTTCTGATTGACGATCGCCAGGATGCGCCCGGTGGTCGGATCGACGGCGAGCACCGCGCCCTTTTCATGGCCCAGCGCTTCCACCGCGATGCTGCGGATCACCGGATCGTCGTAGGTCGTAACGTCATCCTCGCCCGGGTCGGCGTACTCCACGTAGCGCCGCCGGCGGACGCGATGCGAGGCCGTTCGCGCGCGCGCGGCAACCGTCGTGGTGTGCACCGTGCGCCGCGCGGCAAGCGTGTGCCGCACGCGCACCGGGTGCGCTGCTGGACGGCGCGTGCGCGTGGCATGCGCAACCGCGCGATGCGTTGCAGCCGAATGCGTGGACGAACGAGCGGTCGAGCGCGCCGCTGCGCGCCTGGCCGGGGTCGATTCCGTGTCGTGGCGGGCGGCAAGAGCCACACCAAAGTTTCCGATGAGGATCAGGCAAAAGATTGCGACTGCTTTATAGAAGGCTGGGGTCCGTTGCATATCAGTGTTCGATGCCGATCTTCCCTGTAGCGTCAGCCAGTCCGTAGTGTAGGAAAGCCATGCAGGGATGCGCAACCATAAACCACGTGCATTTTCCACCCGGACACCCAATCGCGCAACTGGTCCGCGGGACAGGATTGCGCGAAAGGACGATGCTCAGAGCAATCTTAATATCAGGGTGGAAGCGTGAGCCTTTAGGCTCTCGAAAAAGCGTCGCACAAGAATAGTCTGCGCGCCCTTCTCTCCGTTCAGGGCAAGAACGTGCGCGCCTCGCGCGAATGTCTTTACGTCGGAGCTGGAAAGTCCGAGCTCCTGAAAGGCGACGCTCCGACGATCGCTCGTCGCCTGACCACCACCAGCCAGCAAGACGATCCAGGGCTAAAGCCCATTCATCAGCGCACGCCTTTTCGCGGGCCTGAAGGCCCACGCTTCCACCGGAAAGCAGAAGTTTCAGCGGCTGGAGGCCACGGCCTCAAAGATTCTCGAGTAGCGCCGGCGTCCCGCCGGCTCCCTTTTCCCCGAGCGCAAACCGGCCGGCTGGAAGCCGGCGCTACGATGCCCCTAGCTTGCCGAGGCCGCGCGGGGAAATCCTGGCGAGGCCATCACTTCTTCGGCCTGCGCGCGGTGGCGTTCGCCATGCGCCGCGATCAGCAGGAGCCACTGGTAGCAATCGAGCGGGCCAAACGCCGGATGCGGGAAGGCGCTTTCGCGCAGCTTCGCGTCCGTGGTGGACGCAAATTCCGAGGTGCGCTTGCGGGTGGATTCGAATTCGCCGAATAGCTGATCGTGAGCCCAGCGGCCCGTCGGCATCAGGCGCTCCGGCCCTTTCATGGGCGCGCTGCGGTCGACAACCTTCGCCAAAAGCGCACCGTCCTCGATGGCGCCCTGCGGCGCATCGCCCGGCTGCTGCACCGTCTTCTCGATCGCGCGGAGGATCGAGGTCTCGACCAGGATGACGTGCTCGATGCACTCGGCCACCGACCACCGGTCGGCCGCCGGCTTATACGCAAGCTGCGACGGCGATAGCCGCCGCACCGCCGCAAGCAGCCGCTCGCGGGATTCGCGCAGCTCGTTGATGGCTCGTTCGCGTTCGCCTGG
>DATJTL010000385.1:0-4194 GCA_035503415.1 Xanthobacteraceae bacterium | reverse complement strand
TGCGCAACGCCTCCGCCGACCTGTCCGATCCGGGCAAGAACGGCGGCAGCGATCTCGCCTACGCACTCTATGTGCTGGCGCGCAACGGCATGGCGCCGATCGGGGACCTGCGCTACCTCGCCGATTCCAAGCTCGACGCGCTGGAAACGCCGATCGCGAAGGCGCAACTCGCCGCGGCGCTTGCTTTCGCCGGCGACCGCGCGCGCGCCGAGCGTGTCTATGCGGCCGCGCTCGCTTCGTTCGCGACGCCGTCCACTGCCGATCTCGCCGAACGCGAGGATTACGGCTCGACGCTGCGCGACGCCGCCGCCGTGCTGACGCTCGCCGCAGAAGGCGGCGCCAGTTCGGCGACCGTGCAGGCGGCCGTCCAGCGCGTCGATGCCGCCCGCGCACAGTTGCGGCCCACCTCGACCCAGGAGGACGCCTGGCTGTTGCTGGCGGCGAGCGCCATGGCCAAGGATGCCGGTAACGTCTCGCTCAATGTCGGCGGCCAAGCGGTCAATCGTCCGCTTTACCGCACCATCTCGGCGTCGGATCTCAAAGAGCCAATGCAGGTGACCAATACCGGCGCGGGCGAGGTGAGGGCCGTCGTCACCGTCAGTGGCGCGCCGGTTACAGCCGAGCCCGCCGCCGAGCAGGGCTTTAAGATCGAGCGTGGCACCTACACGATGGACGGCGATCCGGTTGATGCGTCGACGGTCAAGCAGAACACGCAGCTCGTCGTGGTGCTCAAAATCACCGAGGCGCAGCCGCAATTCGGCCGCGTGATCGTTGCCGATTATCTGCCCGCCGGCTTCGAGATCGACAATCCACATCTGGCGTCGTCGGGCGATACCGGCGTGCTGCCCTGGATCACCGATGCGCAGCAGCCGGTCGACGCCGAGTTCCGAGACGACCGCTTTACCGCCGCCTTCGACCGCAAGAAGGATGACCCGCCGGTGTTCACCGTGGCCTACGTGGTGCGTGCGGTTTCGCCCGGCAAATACGTGCGGCCGCAGGCAAGCGTCGAGGACATGTACCGCCCCGACCGCTTCGGCCGCACGGCGACGGAAAGCGTTGAGGTGACGGCAGCAAAATGAGTGCGCCGGCAACAGAGTCCACCTTCGTTCTCGCCGATGGAGGCGATGATCGGAAGCGGCGCCGCATGGTGCGTGTTGCAATCGTCGCCGGATTGATTGTTTGTGCTTTCGTGTTGTCCGCCGCGGTTTGGATCAGCTCGCTCGGTCCGCCGCCGCTCGGCAGAGACCTTCAGTTCTCGACCCAGGTGCTCGACCGTAACGGCCGCCTGCTTCGCGCCTATGCGACGCTCGACGGTCGCTGGCGGTTGCCGGCCAAGGTCACCGACGTCGATCCGCGTTTCTTTGCCGTGCTGTTTGCTTACGAGGATAAGCGCTTTCGCTCGCACCACGGCGTCGATCCGCTGGCGTTGATGCGGGCGGCGTTTCAGCTCGCAACGAGCGGCCGCATCCGCTCCGGCGGCTCGACCTTGACCATGCAGGTGGCGCGCTTGTTGGAGCCGCGCAGCGCGCGCACTTTCGTGGCAAAGCTTCGCCAGATGGTGCGCGCCGTCGAAATCGAACGCGTGCTGACCAAGGATGAAATTCTATCGCTCTATCTCGAACTCGCGCCCTATGGCGGCAATATCGAGGGCATCCGCGCCGCTTCGCTCGCCTATTTCGGCAAGGAACCGAATTATCTCACGCTGGGCCAGGCGGCGCTCTTGGTGGCGCTGCCGCAATCGCCGGAGTTGCGCCGGCCTGATCGCTACCCGCAGGCCGCACGCATGGCGCGCGACCGCGTGCTCGACCGTTACGCCGCGGCCGCCGGCATTCCCGCCGACGAGATCGCTGCTGCCAAAGCCGAGCGGGTGCCGACGGCGCGCCGGCCATTGCCGCTGTTGGCGCCGCACGCCGCCGACCGGGCGATTGCCGCGAGCCCCCGAGCAAAGCAGATCACGCTCACGATCGACGCCGATTTACAGAAAAGTCTGCAGGCGCTGGCGCGCGAGCGCCTGCGCACGCTTGAGCAAACCCTCGATCCGAACGTCTCGCTGGCGATTTTCGTCGTCGACAACGCCAGCGGCGAGGTGCTGGCGCATGTCGGCTCGCCCATCTATTTCGACCAGCGCCACGCCGGCGAGGTGGACATGACGCAGGCGTTGCGCTCGCCCGGCTCGACGCTCAAGCCGTTCATCTACGGCATCGGCTTCGAGGATGGGTTCATCCATCCGCAGACGCTGATCGACGACCGGCCGCAGCGCTACGGCGGCTACGCGCCACGCAACTTCAATTTCAGCTTCGCCGGCACCGTCACGGTGCGCGACGCGTTGCAGCAATCGCTCAACACGCCGGCGGTCGCCGTGCTCGATCGCGTCGGCGCCAGCCGCTTGACGGCGCGGCTTGCGCAGGCCGGTGCCGGGCTCGTCTTGCCGCCGGGGCAGGCGCCCGGCCTCGCTATTGGGCTCGGCGGTGTTGGCACGAAACTCTCAGACCTGGTCATGCTCTATTCCGGCATCGCCCGGCTCGGCAGCGTGCTGCCGCTGCGCGAACGGCTGGATCAACCGGCGCCGCGGCCGCGCCGGCTGATGAGTGCCGTCGCGGCCTGGTACGTGAGCGACATACTGTCCGGCTCCCCGCCACCGGAAAACGGCGCGCCAGGCCGGATCGCGTTCAAGACCGGAACCAGCTACGGCTACCGTGACGCTTGGTCGGTCGGGTTCGACGGCAAGCATACGGTCGGCGTCTGGATCGGCCGGCCCGACGGCGCGCCGGTGCCAGGGTTGATCGGCCGCGAGGCGGCGGCGCCGATCCTGTTCGAGGTCTTTGCCCGTCTGGGCGTACCGGCGGCGCTGCCGCGGGCGCCGGCGGGCGTGCTCATCGCCTCAACGGCGAGACTGCCGCCGCCGCTGCGTCGGTTTGCGCCGGCTTCGTCATCCCCCGGCATCACGCAGGCGTCGCTGCACATCCTGTTCCCGCCCGATGGCGCACGGCTTGATCTATCGGCGACCGACGGCAAGCCCGATCCGGTTCCACTGAAGATTACCGGGGCGGCGCCGCCGCTGACCGTTTTCGTCAACGGCAATCCGCTGCCGCCGCAAGAGCGGGGCGCGCTGTTTTTTACGCCGGACGGTCCCGGATTTTCGCGCGTCACTGTGGTCGATGCCACCGGAGCGACCGATAGCGTCGTAGTGCGGATTGGCGACAGCCCATCGGCGGAAAATCTAGTCAACCACGGTGCGGTCACCACACCAAGCGTCATCCGCGCGACGCCATAATCGGGCGAGGTCGCGACGAAACTCTCTTGTGCGCTGCAGCGCTTTCCCGATCGCCGGGTTTTCACTATGGTCCGCGCGCATTTGACGGGTGTCGGCTAAGGATGACCACAACCAGCAGCGCGTCAGCGCGGGCCTATTGGCCGGCCAACGGGCTTGCGGCGCTCCTCGATTTCGCCGTGCTCGCTCATAAGCGGGCAGGAGCCTTGCTGGTGCTCGTTTCGCTCTTGGCCTTTTTGCCGGGCTTTTTCCAGATTCCGCCGGTCGACCGCGACGAGGCCTATTTCGCGCAGGCCACCAAGCAGATGGTCGAAACCGGCGATTACGTCGATATCCGCTATCAGGCCGACACGCGCTATCGCAAACCGGTCGGGATTTATTGGCTGCAGGCCGGCGTGGTGAAGGCGGCAGAAGCCCTCGGCGTACCCTCCGCACCCCGCACCATTTGGCTTTATCGTTTGCCGTCCCTCCTCGCCGCCATCGGCGCGGTGCTGGCGACCTATTGGTGTGCGCTTTGTTTCGTCGGCCGGCGCGGCGCTGTTCTTTCGGGGCTGATGATGGCGGGCTCGATCGCGCTTGGAATCGAAGCGCGTCTGGCCAAGACCGACGCAGTGCTGCTGTTCACCGTCGTGCTCGCCATGGGCGTGCTGGCGCGCGCCTATTTGCTGCCGCGCAAAGCACATGAGAGCAACGCGGCGGCGCTGAGCTGGCCGCTGGCCGGAATATTCTGGACCGCGCTTGCGGCCGGCATTCTCGACAAGGGACCGTTGATCGTCATGGTCGCGGGTCTCGCCGCGGTGGCGCTCTCGATCCTCGAACGCTCGGGGCGCTGGCTTGCGGCACTGCGCCCGCTCGCCGGAATCATCTGGCTCATCGTTCTGGTGTTGCCGTGGTTTGTCGCAATCTATTTGCGGTCCGGCGAC
>DATJTL010000384.1:0-3632 GCA_035503415.1 Xanthobacteraceae bacterium | reverse complement strand
TGCGCCTCGGACTTATGGCTGATCACGAAAGTCTTGATCCGGGCGCCCTGGGGCGCCGCACCGAGCAATTGGTTGCCGAGCGAAGTCGCCAGCACATAGATCGGACTGTCAGGCGCGAGAATTCGCTCCTTGTAGCGGTCGCTGGTCGAGCCCATCGAGGCGATTACGCCCATCAGCCCACCTGGCCCATTGGGATTGCCGATCTGGTTCATCACCTCGATGGCCTCGACATTGGCACCCTTGAAGTCGATGCCGACCATGCCACTGTTGTCGGCGATCGCGCAGGCGGCGTTCTGTGTGTTGGCGTGGATCGTAGTCGTCCGGGTCTTGCGCTGCTCCTTGCCGTCGGGACCGCGCTCGTAATAAACCTCCTCGCGCTCGATCTCAGCGTGAAAGTAGGCGCACGGGGTGTACGAGAACTCGGACTTGATCGGCTCCCGGCAGCGCAGCGTGCCGATGACCTTCACGAAGGTTCCCGGTGTCGCCGTTGCGGCCTGCGCCGCCGTCGAGGCCGGGGTCGAAGCCATCACCTGGAGCTCATGACCGACCCGCTTGCGCCACCACAGGCTCAGAAGCCCGAGCAGCACGAGCACCGCGGCGATGCTCAAGAAAACTGGGTTCAATCCGAACAATGCAAACTCCCCCCGAGCCGGCAATACCCGCCCTTTGGCGTGGCATCTTAGCGAAGGCGCAAGGCCTCACAAGCGCCGCCGATTTGACAGCATCGAATGTGGGTTCGTAGCATTGCGGCCCTCAAGAAAGGCATACCCATGATTATCGATTGCCACGGCCACTACACCACCGAGCCCAAGGACCTGCACCGCTTCCGTAAGGAGCAGACCGCGGCGGCCAACGCCAAGGATAAGGCGGCGATGCCCTCGCGCGCGTCGTTGAAAATGTCCGACGACGAAATCCGCGAATCGATCGAGCTGAACCAGCTCAAATTGCAGCGCGAGCGCGGCACCGATCTGACCATCTTCTCGCCGCGCGCCTCCGGCATGGGCCATCACATCGGCGACGAGAGTGTTTCGGTCGAATGGTCGCAGATCTGCAACGACCTGATTGCGCGCGTGGTGTCGCTGTATCCGCAGAACTTCATCGGCGTGTGCCAGTTGCCGCAATCGCCCGGCGTCGATCCGAAGAATTCTGCCGCCGAGCTCGAGCGCTGCGTCAAGATGGGCTTCATCGGCTGCAATCTTAATCCCGACCCCTCCGGCGGCTATTTCAACTCGCCGCCGATGACCGACAAGTCGTGGTTCCCGCTCTACGAGAAGATGATCGAACTCGACGTGCCCTGCATGATCCACGTTTCCGGCTGCTGCAATCCGGCAATGCACACGACCGGCTCGTATTATCTCAACGCCGACACCATGGTGCTGATGCAGGTCATTCTCTCCGACCTGTTCAAGACCTTCCCCAAGTTGAAATTCATCATTCCCCATGGCGGCGGCGCAGTGCCGTTCCATTGGGGCCGCTTCCGCGGCATCGCGCTCAACAACGGCAAGCCTGAGCTTGCCGAAATCATGGGCGACAACATCTTCTTCGACACCTGCGTCTATCACCAGCCGGGCATCGACCTGCTCACCAAGGTGGTGCCGATCGACAACATTCTGTTCGCCTCGGAGATGGTCGGCGCGGTGAAGGGCAACGATCCAAGGACCGGATTCGGCTTCGACGACACCAAGCGTTACGTCGACAACGCGCCGATCAGCGACGCCGAACGCCGGAAAATTTTCGAAGGCAACGCGCGGCGCGTTTACCCGCGGCTGAAGGCCAAGGCGCCGGCGTAAGTAACGGCGCAGCGGCTGCGCCTGCCGCGCCAGAGGACAGAAGGTTGGCGAGAGCGACGAAAAGACCGCGGCACCGCGTACAAAAACCCCACTTGGTGCGCGTCGGCGTGCGCGAGGTGGAGACCCGCGGTCTGGCCACGGGGTTCTGGAGCGACCTTTATCACCGCGCGATGACGGTCCATTGGCCGGTGTTCTTCGCCAGCGCCGCGCTCATCTTCGTCACTCTCAACGCCGTCTTCGCGTTCGTCTATTGGCTGGGACACGAGCCGATTGCCAACGTCGCCCCCAATCTGCCGCTGCCGCTGAGCCTGTTCTACTTCTCGATCGAGACATTGGCGACGGTCGGCTATGGCGACATGCACCCGCAGACCAATTATGGGCATCTCGTCGCCACGGTGGAAATCTTCACCGGAATGTCGTTCCTCGCGGTGATGACCGGGCTGATCTTTGCCCGCTTCTCCCGGCCCCGCGCCCGCTTCGTATTCGCCGAGCATCCGGTCATCGGCCAGCATCAGGGGCAGCGCACGCTGATGATCCGCATCGCCAACGCCCGCCACAACACGATTTCACAGGCGACCGCGCAGTTGTGGCTGTTTCAGGTTGAGAACACCAAGGAAGATGAGCAAATACGCCGCTTTTACGAGCTCGACCTTGAGCGCCGCGAGCATCCGATGTTCTCGCTGAGCTGGACTCTGTTTCACGTTATCGATGAAAACAGTCCGCTCTACCGGATGGAGAAGGAGGATTTCACCGAGGTCGATGGCGCGTTTATTCTTAACCTCACCGGCGTAGACGATAATTCGGCGCAGCGGCTTTATGCGCGGCAGATTTATTCGCACGACGATGTCCGCTGGCAGCATCGCTACGTGGACATCACCAGCTTCTCCGTCGAGGGACGGCTTGTGCTCGATTACACCCGATTCCACGACGTGACGCCGGAGGAAGTCTGAAACGAGCCGAGTTCCCGGCCTGCCGACACTCCCGTCAGCTCGCCCGCCGCGCCAGCGATTGGGTGGCGCGTCCGATCCAGTTGCCGAGCACCTTAACGAACGCATTCGGGACGGTCTTTTTGTAATCGAGCGCAATCACATGCTCGACTGACGTGACCGGCTCCCTCCGCCCGTGTCGCTTTTTGCCGCTGCGAGACGCGCGCTTAGGCTTCGAGCGGACGGACTTTTTGACAGCTTCAAGGGCGATCGGACCGACTTGGGTCAGGAACACCTTCTCGTGCGTGCGGGTCAGCGCATCGATGGCACGCTGCAAGGATAGCCATTTCACTTCTTTGACGTCGTCCGACAGATCGCCGCTTGGCTGACCGGAGGTGAGCATGAGCCAGAACTGCACGATCTTGATTCGGCCCTCGACCGCATAAGACATCGAACCGAGGAAGTCGTGAACCGACACGTCGTGGCCGGTCTCTTCCAGGACCTCGCGCGCCGCAGCGTCACGCGGCTGTTCGCGCGGCAGCAACTTGCCCTTGGGCAGCACCCATGCTTTTTCGCGCCGCAGCCGCACCACGGCGATGCGCGGCCTCGCCTTGCCGCGCAGAACAATGCCGCCTGCAGCTAGAATCGGCGCGTGGCCCTTCGCCGAATCAGTCATGACAAATCTATGCCGGATGGATTCGCGACGAGCAAGCAACAATTACAGCTGGCTGCGCATGGCTGCGCAGCCAGGTCAGGCGACCGTAATGACAATCTTGCCGAAGTGCTGGTTGCCGCGCATCAGCGACAGCGCCTCGGCGATGTCGGCCAGCTTGTAGGTCTTGTAGATCGGCAGGCTGAGCTTGCCGCTCTCGACCGCCGGCCACAGATCGGCCCGCAACGCACGCACGATCTCGCG
>DATJTL010000383.1:0-4423 GCA_035503415.1 Xanthobacteraceae bacterium | reverse complement strand
GACATGGGCAATATCCGCACCGCGATGAATCGCGGCGCCTTCGATTTCGTCACCAAACCGATCGATTTCGCCGATCTGGAAACGACCATCGCCAAGACGCTGCGCCACATCGAGGCCTTGCGCGATGCGCGTGCGCGCCAGGCCGACGCTGAGCGGGCGCATGCCTCGTTGTCGCGCTATTTTTCGCCGAATCTGGCACAACGGCTCGTCAGCGATCCGGAGGCCGGTACGCTGGAAGGGCAACGGCGCGAGATCGCGACGCTGTTCACCGACATCACCAGCTTCACCGCGCTTGTCGAGGCTCTCGAGCCGAGCGTGCTTGGCCCGCTGCTCAACGAATATCTCACCGGGATGACCGACATCGTCTTTGCCCATGATGGCACGGTGGCGAAAATCATCGGCGACGCGATTCATGTGCTGTTCGGCGCGCCCTCCGAGCAGGCGGACCATGCCGCGCGTGCCGTGATCTGCGCGCTGGCGCTCGACGATTACGCCCAATCGATCTGCGAAAGCTGCCGGCAGAAAGGATTGCCCCTCGGCATGACGCGGATCGGCGTGCATGCCGGGCCTGCCATCGTCGGCGCCTTCGGCGGCGGCCGCTTTTTCGACTACACGGCCTATGGCGACACCATCAATGTCGCGGCGCGGCTGGAGGCGGCGAACAAGCAGCTCGGCACGCGAATTTGTGTCAGCGCGCCGCTCGCCAGCAAGGTCGAGGACTTCAAGGGCCGTCCGGTCGGCGATCTCGTGCTGCGCGGCAAAACCGAGGCGCTTCGCGCCTATGAGCCGCTACGGCCGGAGCAATATGAAACGCCGGCGATCAAAAGCTATCTGGAAGCCTACGCCAAAATGGAGGCAAACGACACCGGCGCAGTCGCCGCTTTTGCCGCCCATATCGGCAAGGAGCCCGGCGATCAGCTAGCCAGCTTTCATCTCAAACGACTCCTGAACGGCTCGACCGGAACGCGGATCGTCATGGAATAATGCCGTTGCGCTCGTTCGGCTTGTCGTGACAGGGCGCACAATCGCGCGTGCGGCTTGTGCTATTGTGTTTTCCGGGGACGCGAGTAGCGGGCATCGGCAGCCGTGAAACGAGGCAAGGCGACACGCGGTAAGGCGGCGGTGCGGCGATCTTCCAGAGCCGTAGCCCGCAAGCGCCGGGGGGCCGTCAAGTCTGCCGCCAAATCAAAGCCAGGCCCGGCGCGTGCCGGTGCGGGGCTGCGCCGGAAGCTCGATCAGAAAATCCGCGAATTGAACGAGACCGTGGCGCAGCAGGCCGCCACCGTCGACGTGCTCAGAGCTATCAGCGGCGCGAACGACCTTCAGGCCGTGCTTTCGATGCTGGTGAAATCGGCAGCCGAACTCTGCCGCGCCGACCGTGCCGCCATCCGGCTTCTCAAGGACGGCGCGTTGCATCACCTCGCAAGCTACGGGTTCACCGCCCAGCAGCGTGATTTCATGATCAAGACCCCGGTGTTGGCAAAGCCGGATCGCGGCATGATTGCCGGCCGCGTGCTGCTCGAGGGCCGGATCGTCCAGGTCGAGGACACGAAGGCCGACCCGGATTTTCGCATCACCGTCGGTCGCGCATTCGCCGACGTGCGCACAGTTCTCGGCGTGCCGCTCTTGCGCGGTTCGGAGCTTGTCGGCCTGTTCATATTTTCGCGCAAAGTTGTCGAGCCGTTCACCGAAAAGCAGATCGGGCTGCTGAGCACCTTCGCGGATCAAGCGGTGATCGCCATCGAGAATGCGCGACTCGTGAACGAGCTGCGTGAGTCGCTGAATCAGCAGACCGCGACGGTCGATGTACTGCGCGTCATCAGCTCGTCGCCGGGCGAGCTGGAACCGGTGTTCCAAGCCATGCTCGAAAACGCGACGCGCGTTTGTGAATCAAAATTCGGATTCATTTTCCGCGCGACCAAGGAGGGCTTTCGCGTCATGGCCTGCCTTGGCGAGGAGCCCGACTTCCTGGAGAAAATGAAGCATCAGGCGCTCAATCCCGGCCCATTGACCCCGATCGGACGGCTTTTGGCGACCCGACAAGTCGTGCACGTGCCTGATTTCCTCGAGGACCGTGGATATCTCGAGCGCGATCCCCTTGTCGTCGCCGCAGTCGAGCGCGGTGGCGTGCGCACGGTACTGGTCGTGCCGATGATCAAGGACGGCGAGCTTATCGGTGCGTTCGGGATGAACCGCAAGGAGGCCCGCCCATTCACGGACAAGCAGATTGAGTTGCTGAATGGCTTTGCGGCGCAGGCTGTCATCGCCATCGAGAACACACGGCTGCTCAGCGAATTGCGCGAGGCGTTGGAGCAGCAGACGGCGACCGCGGCGGTGCTCAAGGTTATTTCCGCATCTCCTGGCGAGCTGCAGCCTGTTTTCCAGGCGACAATCGATAACGCGACGCGGCTCTGCGGTGCGAAATTTGGCGGTCTGTCGTTCCGCGAGGGAGACGTTTTCCGCAGTATGGCCATCCATGGCGTTCAGCCCGCTTACCTCGAGGAGCGCCTGCGGGACCCGATCATCAGGCCCACGCCGGGGCATAATCTGGAGCGGCTTCTGCGCACCAGGGCTACGGTTCACATTCCCGACTTGGCGTCCGACGTGGAAGCGGCGCAAATGCTGTTCGAGCGCGCCGGCGCCCGCGCCCTGCTCAATGTGCCGCTGCTGAAGAATGGCGACGTCGTCG
Organism: Xanthobacteraceae bacterium; assembly: GCA_035503415.1. Lineage (GTDB taxonomy): Bacteria > Pseudomonadota > Alphaproteobacteria > Rhizobiales > Xanthobacteraceae > BOG-931. The sequence goes on along the minus strand of DATJTL010000383.1, from coordinate 1,734 downwards.
GCTCGATCATGATCTATCGTGACGCGCCCGGTGGCTTCACCGACAAGCAGATTGAGCTGGTGCAGAACTTCGCCGCGCAAGCCGTGATCGCCATCGAAAACGCGCGGCTGCTCGGCGAATTGCGCCAATCGCTGGAGCAGCAGACGGCGACGGCGGATGTTCTGCGCGTCATATCCAGTTCGCCCGGCGAATTGCAGCCGGTGTTCCAGGCGTTGCTGGAGAATGCGACACGGATCTGCGAGGCGAAATTCGGCACCTTGTACGGCTTCGCCGATGGCAGGTTTCACCTGGCGGCGCAATTCGGCTCGCGACCAGAGCTGATCGAAGCCCAAAAGGAACGTGGCGCATTTTCACCGACGCCGGGCACATTGCTCGATCGCCTCATGCGCACGCTAAAAATGGAGCATACCGCGGACTATGCGACCGAGCCGGGCCAGAGTCTGCCGGCCAAGCTGGGCGGCGCCCGCTCCACCGTGGCGGTGCCGCTGCTCAAGGACGGCGAGCTTATCGGCGCATTTGGCATTTATCGGCTGGAGCCCCAACCGTTCACGGATAAGCAGATCGAGCTTCTGACGAATTTCGCCGCGCAAGCCGTCATCGCCATCGAGAACGCGCGGCTGCTCGGCGAATTGCGCGAATCCCTTGCGCAGCAGACCGCGACCTCGGAGGTTTTGAGCGTCATCTCGCGTTCGTCCGGCGATCTGGACGCAGTGTTCGATGCCATGCTGGAGAATGCGGTGCGTATCTGCGACGCGAATTTCGGCATCATGAATCTTCACGACGAGCAGGGGTTTCACCCGCGCGCCAGGCTTGGAGTGCCGCCAGCGCTCGCCGAGTTTCACCGCCAGAATCCGACGTTTCATCCGGGTTCGGGGACCCTTCTCGACGTCATCGCCAGGACCAAACGACCGCTCCATATCGCCGACGATGCCGCAAGCGAAAATCCGTCCGGGCCGGCCGTTCGTGCCGGCGCGCGCACGACGCTCGGCGTGCCGATGCTCAAAGACGACAACCTCGTCGGTGTATTCACCATCTTTCGCCAGGAGGTTCGGCCATTCAGCTTAAAGCAGATCGAGCTTCTGACGAATTTCGCAGCGCAAGCCGTGATCGCCATCGAGAATACGCGGCTGCTGAGTGAGTTGCGGCAATCGCTGCAGCAACAGACGGCCACCGCCGACGTGCTCAAGATCATCAGCCGTTCCACTTTCGACCTGCGGGCCGTGCTCAATACGCTGGTCGAGTCGGCGGCGCGGCTATGCGAGGCGGAAAAGGCCTCGATCAACCGCGCCCACGACGACGGCTATCGCGCCGTTGCCATGTACGGGTTCACCCCGGAATTCTCACGCTACATGCAGGAGCACCCGATCATCGCCACCGGCCGGGGCTCGGTCGTGGGGCGCACGGTCATGAGCGGAGAAACGGTGCAGATCGCCGACGTGACCAGCGACCCGGACTATGAAGTCACTGACCGTATCAAGGTCGGCGGGGTGCGTACGTTGCTGGGCGTTCCCATGCTGCGCGAGGGCACGCCGGTCGGCGTCATCGTTCTGATGCGAAGCGAAGCGAAGCCGTTCACCGACAAGCAAATCGAGCTGGCGCAGACTTTCGCCGACCAGGCGGTGATCGCCATCGAGAACGTCCGGCTGTTTGAAGCCGAACGGCAGCGCACGCGTGAATTGGCAAAGTCGTTCGAGGACTTGCGCACCGCGCAGGACCGGCTGGTGCAGACGGAGA
>DATJTL010000382.1:0-15124 GCA_035503415.1 Xanthobacteraceae bacterium | reverse complement strand
GGATAACCTGGGCGACGTCCGCAAGGGCCGCGACAACCTGGTTGCTCGCGAGCGTGCCTTTATGGGCCGCTTCAAGGAGATTCGAACCACCTGTGTGAAGCCAGTCTTCGTGTCTGGGGATCTCGTCGTCATCCACTGGATATTCGAATTTGTGCGTGCCGACGGCAGCGTCATGCGGATCGAGGAGCTGGCTCATCAGCGATGGCAGGGTGAAAAAATCGCCGAAGAGCGGTTCTACTATGACCCGAGCCAAATGAAGTAGCTGCGCTCGTCAAAACCTTTTTTGTTTTCGGCCGAGCGACCGGATGGAAGCGAGCGCATAACGCAGTCCCCAGCGCGTTCAAACCTGTTAGATCACTTCGACCAAAGCGCCTACGCGCTCCCGCGAGCGATAGCCGGAGCGATGCCCCATCTGCTCGTGAACGAGGAGCCAGGTTCCAGCCTGACCAGAGCGTGCCCGGTTCGAAATGCGTTTGGCGGGCAGGTCATCGGCTCGACGGCGAGACTGCGACGGTTGACGTTGGGAAGGGCATCGCCGGTGAAGATCATCAAGTACGGGTAGCTCCGGTCAACCCAGAGGGAGACTTGAGTTCCGCGTTTCGGATCTCGGAGCTCCACGTGAGCGAAGCCGTCCTGATCGCGTTCAAGGTCAGTGAACGCAGTGTCGAGCTGCGTCGAACCGATCTGTCTCGGCTGTTGAAAATCGTACTGGGTGCCCTTCACGGCAACCGTGCCGATCGGAAGGCCGCGCTCATCGGATTGCAGGATGGTTTGCCCGGGTACACGCAGCATCAACTGATCGATGACCGGAGTCCCGAGTGTCAGGTAAGGATGAGCACCGCTCCCGTAGGGACATGGTTCGGCGCCAAGGTTCGTGGCTGTTGTCCGCACCTGGAGGCCATTGTCCGACAGCGAGTATTCGACGCCGATACCCAGCGTGAACGGGTAGCCCGGCTGTGGATGGAGCACGTATTCCATCACGGCTCGATGTGGCTCCTGCTTGGCTGCGCTCCACGTTGCCCAGCGGACGAGGCCGTGGATTGCGTTACGGCGCTCCGGCTCGTTCAATGGAAGCTGGTAACGCCGTCCGTCGAATTCGTAGTTGCCGTCCTGCAATCGGTTTGGCCATGGGATCAGGACTTGGCCCCGGCCAGAGGAGCTCATCTCGTCGGCTCTGTAGCCGTCGACTATCGCCTGACCACCCGCGGAGTAGGAGCGTAGTCCTCCACCAACTTCGACGACCACTGCCTGCTGATCTCCGAATGCGATCGTGATCTGCTTACCAGATGGTGTGATCACCGCTCGCCTCCTGTCAGGCCAGCTGTCAGTAGGACGCAATTGTCCAAAGGCGTGACAGGTCCGACGGATCGTCAAACCGCGAATGTCCGCTACGGCGTCCACCGCTCACTCCAATGTGATCGTCAGAGCGAGGCGCAGACGCACTTCCGCCGCCCGGTTCCAGCCGAGCGGCGGCGAGTTCTTCCAAGCGGCGAGCCTAGTCCTTCGCCGGCAGGGTGCGCAGCCAGGCGATCACGTCGTCCAGATCGGCATCGGTCATGTGGGCGTAATAGGAGAAGCCCATCGGCGGATTGAGCTTCTGGCCGTCCTTGTCGATCCCCTGGGTCATGGCGCGCTTGATCTCGGCATCTGTCCACCCTCCGATGCCCTTGGTCTTGCTTGAGGTGATGTTGCGCGACACCGAAATTCCCCACGGGCCGGGGAATTTCTGGCCGCCCTCGCCCATCTTTGAGAAGTCCAGTTCGCCCCGCACCCGCGGCGTGTGGCAATCCATGCAGTGGCCGATCGTCGCGAGATAGAAGCCGCTCTTCACTTTATCCGTAAGCTCGCCCGGGGCGATCGGCTTCTCGGCGCCGGGGAAGACCTGCTGTTTGATCGGCACATGGTAGATGGGAGCCGGCACCTGGTTGCTCACCGGCTTGAGGCTCTGGATATAGGCGACGATCGCGTCGAGATCGCTCGGCAGCAGGATGCCGTAAAATCCGGTCGGCATCACCGCGATTGGCTTGCCGTCCTTCGCCACGCCGGTGAGCAGCAGCTTTTTGATATCGGCGGCGCTCCATGTGCCGATGCCCGTCGCCTTGTCAGACGTGATGTTCGGCGCGGTCACGTCAAAGGCACCCGGCTCGTTGAAACGCAGCCCTCCCGAGAAATCCTTGCCGGCCACGGCCGCGGGTGGCCCTTTCGGCGAGTGACAGTTGCCGCAGGTCATGATGGTGTTGACGAGATAGGAGCCGCGCTCGAGCGGCGTCTCGGCATAGGCCGCGCTGCTGATGACTGAAGCAAGCGCGACCAGCGTTGCAAGCGATCTCATTGACCCCCCCCAGGTATCGGACAACCGACCGTAGCTTGCGGCACCGATCGCAGTAAAGATTTTTGTCTGCCGAATCGAATTTGGTCACCGGTTTGCGATGCCGCAATTTGCCACACCGTTGCGGAGCAAGCCCTTCGGGGGTGCCGATTTGGCGCCCTGACCCCGCTGCCGGCTTATAGCCGATGGCGGCCAAAGCGGTGGACTGCCGCGCAGCCTTAAGAGAATGAACCCTCTCGAAGAGAGCTTTGCGCCCCCGGCGCGCTTCTAGCGCGCTTTACTGAGCGGCTTGTCCAAATCGAAGGAAGAATCAGAACGCCCTGGCGATGGCAACACGAAAGTGCGTCGTCGCCCGGCAAGCTGAATGACCTTGCGCTCGATGAGCTTGCGCTCAATGACTTTGCGTTCCATATGCGAGTTCAATGTGCTCGACTTGACGACAGGCAAGTTCGTGTCGCCGCGCTTGTGGCGCCATGCTCCAACCTGCCGCCAAAGACTCACTGCTTCCAGCAGGCAGTTGGCGTACTGCGTCAGTTGACCCAGCCCGTAACTGCGCACGAGTGACGAGCGCAAATCCGCAGAAAGGAGATTCCAGTGTTCCCAGCACGCTGGGATGCTGCGCGTTGCAGCAGGTATCCCGCAACAGATGCACTGTCGCGTCGTTGGACCCTGCGTGTTGAATGACTCTGCGACCAAAACGCCACCTCTACTCACTCGCTCACTAGATACGCCGGAGAGCTATCGACAAGAACTTTTCCGAGTTATCCACAGATGCAGAAACTGCCGTTGCGTAACAGTGAGCGCTATTAGAATCGCAGCCTTGGCTCTTTCTGAAAATCCTTATTGCGATACTCCCTCAATCGCGAACTTGAACATCTGCATACCTGCGCCGCGCCGCTCTCGCTGCGACTGTAATGTTCGGTTTGCGAATCGCTGTCTTAACGTCAGCGTCAATGACGCCATAAGCGGACGGCTTGGAGTGCACGTGAAAACCGTGAATGGCGTTGACGACGATTACGGCACCGACGATTTTGATCCGCTTAATTCGCCGTAATATCTCGGCAGATGAATCAATCACGAAACAGATGAATCAAAAAAGAAAACAGAGCGACGATGCCGTCACTCTGCTTTCTCCAATCTCCGCGCCAAAGCATCGACCAGTCCAACTGGACGGGAACCTGCGTCAGCGCGCCTATCTTTGATGGAGCGCGAGCGGCCCCATCGAAACTCTCCGTCAAGCCTACACGATCTTATTTGCTCTGGGTTCCACCCTGCGAGTTATTGTGGTGCCCCTTCAAGCGATAGGTTTCGAGCTTCTGATTGTAGCCGCCACTGCCGCCACCCGATTGCGTTGGGGCGTAGTTCTGTCCGCCGTAGTTCGGGTACGGGGTAGCCGCAAATGCCGATGACGCAAGAGCTGATGCAAGGCCTATCGCGGCGATGAATCCAAGCGCACCGAGTTTTGACTTGTTGGTCATCTGTCTTCTCCTGACAACGAACGCGCGGCTGCGGCCTCCAGCGATTAATCCGAGGGCCAATTGCCATAACGCACCGGCGACTCCGGCCGGCGACCACGGCCACACCTGCTGGCGAATCAATGTGCACGGTGATCGAAGGGATAAAGGAGCCCGTGCCTAAATGCCGCAGTGCGCACTAGCCGGAATAAGGGTGTGGAACCAGTCGCGAAAAAGTTCCGCGATCGCAGCGAAGATGCGCGGCGTCTGTGACGATGCCGATATCCAGTCCTTCGATCGCGCCGAGGTCATGCAGCGCGAATCAAACAACCAATAGCGGCGCTATACCGGCTCAAGCCGGTTGAACCGTGCGCCGACCTTACGCCGCTCCACCGCCTTCGCATCGCCGCGCAGGACCTCGAATTGCGTCGCATCGGCCTCCCGCCAGAACCGGATATCGAATCGATGCCCACCGACACGAAGATCCTGCAGTGTCAGGTCGGGAAGCCACTTCGGAAGCTCCGGATCCACGAACAACTTCCCTTGCGGCGCATTGGGCACCAATCCCAATATCGCTTGCAGCAACGCGAAGACCGAGCCCGCCGCCCACGCTTGCGGCACATTGGCTCCGAGGTATTGAACGGGGAAGCTTTTTTCGCTGCGCTCGATCGCCGTGTAGAGCTCGGGGAGCTGGTTAGCCAAGAAGTGGCTCGCGGCCTCGCTGATATCGCGGGCAACTCGCGCCGCCTCGGCGCCGAAGCCATAGCGTTTAAAGCCGAGCGCAATGATGGCATTGTCGTGCGGCCAAACCGATCCGGTCTGATAGTTATATGGATTGAACGCCGGATGATCGGCAGAGAGCGTGCGAATGCCCCAGCCGCTCCACATGTCCGACGCCATCAGTCGCCTCACAACCTTCGCGGCGCGCTCGGGCGGCACGATGCCGGACCACAAACAGTGCCCCATATTGGAGGCTACGGTCATGACTTTCCGTTTGTCGCCGTCCAATGCAAAGGCGTAAAAGCCGAGCTTCTGATCCCAAAAAGCGTCGTTGAACCGTTCGAACAGCGCCGATGCCTTGGCGCGCAATTGCTTCGCGCGACTCTTTTTATCCAGCGCTTCGAAGACTTCGGCCATGCGTAGCCAGGCGTCGTAGACGTAGCCCTGCAACTCGCAGAGCGCCTTTGGCCCTCTGACCAGCGATCCATCGGGATAGACGATGCTGTCGCCCGAATCCTTCCAGCCCATGTTGGCATAGCCGACCGGCGAGCGCGTCTGGTACTCCTGAAATCCATCGCCATCGAGATCGCCGTAGTCGTCGATCCATGAGAGGCATCCCTCAGCGGTTTCCAGATGCTGCTCCAACAACGTCTTGTCGCCGATCGCCTGCCAGGCGGCGTGCAGGGTGATCAGATAGAGCGGGGTGGCGTCGGCCGTGCCGTAATAGGGCGTGTGCGGAATCAATTTGAAGTGCGCGAGCTCGCCATAGCGCATCTCATGCAGAATCTTGCCCGGCTCCGCGTCGCGATAGTCGTCCACCGTCTTCGCCTGCAGTGCGCCCAGAATGTTGAGACTGCCGCGGGCGAAATCGGGATAGATCAAAATATTCTGCAGCGAGACGATCAGGCTGTCCCGGCCGAATGGAGCCATGAACCATGGCAGCCCGGCGGCCGGCAGAAAGACCTTCTGATCCGTGCCGGGGATCGGCAGCCGAAGTGCCGCCATATCCTCAAGCGCTTGCCGATAGAGCCGGTAGAACTCTTCGTTGCTGGTGCGGATCTTGAGCACCGACCGCAGCCAGTCCGACAGGGTCTCGGCGTGGTGCGCCTTTCCGTATTGATTGACGCAATCGCGCAGCGGAGGGAACAGGCGTTCGCCATCTTCCAGCGTGTAGAGCAGGCAGCAATGCCAAGTCGCCCCGGGATCAAGATCAATCTCGAAACTGAGCCGGCCATTGGCATAGACTGCGGCTGGTTCGCCGTCCGCAGGGCCGACCGTCACGGCGCGCATGAAGTCTTTATTGCGATAGCTTGTCCGCAGCAGCTGCTTGGAGCTCGACCACTCGGTTGTGACGCGTCCGCGGCGCACGAAATTGTCGGACTTCACCTCGAAGATATCGGCGAAGTCACAGCGCAGCGCGATCTCGAGCTGAAAGTGCGCCCGCTCCATCCCGTTGTTGGTGATGTCGATATCCTCGTGAATGCCGTCGCTGATCATCCGGCTGATCAAGAGGCCGAGCGTACGCGGCGGGATAACACCGTCCGGGGTCGGAATTCTTTGATTGGTGAGATAAATGCGGGATGCGTAGTAGCTGATGGCGCCGCCATTGAGCAATTCCCATGGCTCGCCATTCGCGTAGATCCTCCAGCTGCTGATCATCCGGGTATCGAGAAAATAGAGCCCCCTTTCGCTCGGCCAGTGGATGTCACCACTTGGCTCGGATACCAGCACGGTCTGGCCGTAATGAATGGAGATCTGGCGAGGGCCGACTTGAACCTTGAACGGCATGAGATAGTTCCGCGGGTGTGATCGCGGCGCGCCGGTGATGAAGCGATGGAAAAAAGCCGCCCGCGGCCATCGGATTACGCCTTCCCGACGAGCCTTGAGTTCATCGCCCGGCTTGTCTGGAAACTTTCGCGGATATCGAAAGTTCCAAGCCTGGTTACCTCGACGGCGCGTCCAAGGTGGCGCGCCGTTACGACGCCATGCTGAGCGGCGCCGGTGCGTGCACCACAGCGGGTGCGTGCGCCACGACAGTGTTGCGGCCGCTGCGTTTGGCGGCGTAAAGCGCGTTGTCGGCGGCTTCGACCAGATCGGCGGCTGATTCACGCTCCTCCGGCACCAGCGACTCGACGCCGATGGAAATGGTGACGAGTCCGCAGGGCGCTTCGGCGTGGCTGATCATGAGATCTTCGATCGACTTGCGCGCCTCCTCGGCGAGCACCGCGGCACGATCGAGGTCAAGGCCCGGCAGCAGCAGGGCGAATTCTTCGCCGCCGTATCGGGCGACCAGCACGGCCTCTTCGAGCGTGACCAGCGATAAGGTTTCGCCGACTGCGCGCAGGCAGGCATCGCCGGCGACATGGCCATAACGGTCGTTGTAAAGCTTGAAATGATCGATATCGATCATCATCAGCGCGACAGGACGCTGGAAGTCCATCGCGCCCCGCCAGGCACCCTCCAATTCGCGGTCAAAGCCGCGCCGATTGGCAAGCCCGGTGAGACCGTCGAGGCTTGCCAGCTCTTCGAGGTGCTGATTGGCGACGCGCAGTTCCTCATCGCGCAAGGCGAGCTTGTGCGCCATGTCGTCGAAGGCAGCGGCCAGAGGTTCGAACTCCGCCACCCAGGTTTCCTGACTGGCGCGCGCATTAAGCTCGCCGCGACCGAAGCGCGCCACGGTGCGCGCCAGCGAGTGGATCGGCCGCACAATCAGCCGCTCGCCGCCGAACCAAGTGACCATGAGAACGAGGATGCCGATCAGGCCGAGTTGGACATAGGCAATGCTGATTTCGTGATCGATGCCGCTTTCCACCGTGGCCTCGTCGAGGCCCACGGCGAGCCGCGCCTGCGTCCAGGGGACATGTACAAAGCCGAAGATGCGCCGCCTGCCGTCGAGGTCGGCGCCGGTCATGGTCCCTTCGTCCCTCGCGCGCATGTTTTGCAACAGCGCCTGCCCCGTGATGTCCTTACCGATAAAATCCTGGTCATTGGCCGAAGCGGCGACCAGCCGGCCGCCGCCGTCGATCAACAACGCCGATGTCCCGGGACGCTGCGCGGCGTCCGCCGCGAGCTTGTTCATCCACTGCAGGCTTATCGAAGCGAGAACGACGCCGCGCAGCACGCCGTCATCTCCGATTACCGGATACGCGGCAAACATTGTCGGCACTTGATCTGTCTGGGCGACGATGTAGTCGCTGAGCGCGAACTGGCGCAGATTCAGCGCATGCTGGAAATGCGGGCGGTCTCCAATGTTCAGTCCGACCGCGCGGGCTTCAGTCGAACATGTGATCTGACCGTTGGTGCCGGCGATAGAGAGCAAGCGGACCCACGGAACGTCGCCGGTCAGCTTGGCCAAAAAGTGGTCGCAGCCCTCGGCATCGAACGGCATCTTGACGTAGACGCTCGCCACGATTTGCAAGAGCGCGCGCACCGAAGCGATGGCGTCTTCCTGCGCTTCGGCTCCGCGCCGGGCCATCGCCATCACTTTGGCGTGGGCGCGATCGGTGCGTTCGCCGCGCGCCGACTCGAGGGCGTGCACGCACTCGAACATCAGCGGCGCGATGGTCAGAAGTGCAAGCACGATCAACCTGGCGCGGATGCCCAGGATTCGCTTCCTGGGCTTGCGCGGCTTTGATCGCCTGTGGGAGACGGCTCGACTGTCCGGCATTATATTCCCTCTACCCGGTAAGCCAGACTAGCCGACAAGCGTAAAAAGGACCTTCCCACGGTTGGAAAAATTTGAGACGCGCAACTAGTCGTTGCGCCGGAGTTTGGCGAAATGGAAACCATGACCAAGTCCTCCGGCCTCGGCACGGTGCGCCAGCGCATCGTGCAGGCCTGCCACGATGCCGGGCGGGACCCGTCAAGCGTGACGCTCGTGGCAATCTCCAAGACCTTCGCGGCCGAGGCGATCGAGCCGGTCATAGCCGCAGGCCAGCGCGTGTTCGGGGAGAACCGCGTGCAGGAGGCCAAAGCCAAATGGCCGCCGTTGCTCGCCCGGCAGGCGGGGCTCGAACTGCATCTTGTCGGCACCCTGCAGTCGAACAAGGCGCGCGACGCGGTGGCTTTGTTCGACGCTATCCATTCGGTCGATCGCTCGAGCCTCGCCGAAGCGATCGCCAAGGAAATAGCGCGGCAGTCGCGCCATCCGCTTCTTTTCGTAGAGATCAATACCGGGGCCGAGCCGCAAAAATCCGGTGTGGTCCCGGCCGATGCCGACAATTTTATTGCCGCTTGCCGAGAGCGTTACGGCCTGTCCGTTGCCGGGCTGATGTGCATCCCGCCACACGACGAAGCACCGGCGCCGCACTTCGCGCTCACGGCCCAAATCGCCCGCCGAAACGGCCTTTCGTTGCTGTCCATGGGTATGAGCGCCGACTTCGAGACGGCGATAGCCTTCGGTGCGACCCATGTGCGGGTCGGCACGGCGATTTTTGGCGACCGAACTGGATCGGCCTAGGAACGAATTAATATTCTCGTTTTTGAGGAAAGGCGCTGCAGGAGAATCCGCAGGTCCCGCTTCTTCAGGGCGACACACCCGGCCGTTGGCCCATAGGCCGGCCGCGTCAGGTGGATGAAGACCGCGCTGCCGCGGCCGCTCACGCGAGGGCGCGTGTTATGATCGATTTCGACAATGATATCATAGAGATGATCGGTGCGGCGCAGCCGATCGCCTGGTTCACTGGCCGACCGCTTGATGGCGCGGTTATAGCGCCGGTCGGCCGGGTCTTCGCACCAAGCGTCAGTGGGACAGATGCGTCGAACCGGTAGCAAGGTACGGGGCCGCGGCAGGCGGTCTGCTCGCCACCACAGCCGTAATGGGCGGAAATGGCCCCGCGGCGTGCCGCCATCGCCCTCGCGCTTATCGGCCCGGATGCCGGACCGGCCAAGCGCGACGGGAAGGGCCAGCGCCCCGGCGAACAGGAAGCCCTGCGACCGCCGGCCTGGCCGCGTGCCGATGCGAATGAGGGGAAGGGAAATCCGTCGCATGCCGTGGCCCGACGAGCAATCCACTCGGTGCCCGCTTGCTCTTTTGCCCACGCATGTTCTACTTCGCGTCATATGGCGCGGCAAAGTCGTGGCCATGGGAGGGGGGCCGCCTAAGGGCCGGCGCTTGGGGCAGTATTTGGGGCTCTGATGGATGCCGAATACGCGTAAAATTCTTATTGTCGAGGACGACCCGGAGCTGCGCGACGCTCTGACCGAGCAGCTTTCGCTGCATGAGGAATTCGAAACGGTCGCCGTTGAGAACGGCAGCAAGGGTGTTCAGTCGGCCAAGACCGGGCAGATCGATCTCGTCATCATGGATGTCGGCTTGCCTGACATCGACGGTCGCGAGGCGGTGCGCATTCTGCGCAAGAGCGGCTTCAAGGCGCCGATCATCATGCTCACGGCGCACGACACCGACTCTGACACCATTCTGGGCCTGGAATCCGGCGCGAATGATTATGTGACAAAGCCGTTCCGCTTTGCCGTTCTGCTGGCGCGCATCCGCGCGCAGTTGCGCCAGCATGAGGCAAGCGAAGATGCGGTTTTCACCATCGGTCCTTACACATTCCGGCCGAGCTCCAAGCTGCTGCTCAATCCCAAGGGCAACAAAGTGCGCCTGACCGAGAAGGAGACTTCGATCCTGCGCTATCTGTTCCGCGCCGGGCAGCGGCCGGTCTCGCGCGAGACGCTGTTACAGGAAGTCTGGGGTTACAATTCGGGAGTGACGACGCACACGCTCGAGACTCACATCTACCGGCTGCGTCAGAAGATCGAAAAGGACGCTGCGGCGCCCGCCATTCTCGTTACCGAAGCTGGCGGCTACAAACTCGTGCCGTGATGGCGGCCTGGGGCTGCAATGACCGTCGAGGACGAAATTGACTTTCTTGCACGAGTGCCCGCACTCGGGCGGCTTGGCGACGGCGCGCTGCGCAGCCTCGCCATCGCCGCGGAAGCCTATTCGGTGCAAGCGGGCGAGGTTCTGTTCGCGGCCGGTGACGCCGCCGACGGAGCTTTGATTATTCAGCAGGGCACGGTCAGTCTGAAACCCGAACGCGGCGATGAAGTCCTCGCCGGGCCTGGAACGCTGCTCGGCGAATCGGCGCTGCTCGCGGAAACCAAGCGGCCGGCGACGGCTACCGCGAGCGAGGCCTGCACCGTACTGCGTCTGTCGCGGGCGACGTTCTTGAAAGTTCTTGACTCCTATCCGGATGCCGCTCAGCGGCTGCGCGACCACTACGCTGTGCGCACGGACCAGTGGGCGCAAGAGATCGAAAATGTCCGCGCCATGCTGGCGCGCGGCAGGAACCCCTAGTCGAAGCCGTTAGCCGTTCTGGCGAAGACGACGGAGCTATTGCGGCGCCAGCGAATGATCCACGTCCGAAGGTGCGGCGGCCAACGAAGCGCCTTTCCAGAGGCCGCTTTCGACAAGCTCGCAGACCACGGATTTGAGCGACAATGCCACGGCTTCGATCGCCGGACTGCGCTGACCCACATCGGAGAAACACAACGCCACGGGCCGGATCAATTTGGCGTCCGCAAAACGTCGACACGTCAGCGGAAGCACCCGTTCACCGTCGTAAATATTGCACCATGGCAGGATCGAACCACCGATACCCGACGCAATGGCGCGCAAGAGCGTATTCTGTGTGTCGATCTCGCCGACCGGGGTCACCGTTAGACCGTGCTGGTTGAAGATCTGCTGTGCGACCCGCTGGCTGCCGCTGCCGGGGCCCGGTAACAGCAGCGGTCTTTGCGCCACTTCTGCCACGGTGATCGGCGACGGGTCGGGGTCCGCCGTCACATAAAACAATTCCTCCTCGATCAGCGGCTCCACGTTCAGGCCGCGCTCGGCCTGACCGGTAAACAGGACAGCGAGGTCGAGACGTCCGTTGAGCAATCGCTCGCGCAAGAGCGCGCCGTTGCCGTCGGTCAGATATGGCAGGATCTGCGGATAGGCGCCGCGCACGCGCGCAAACAGCTCATAACCCACCAGGGCAGTCCAGGCGACCGGAAGTCCGACCGAGACGCGCCCCGACGGCGTGTTCTGCGCGCTTATGGTGTCGACCTTGGCGATCTCGACGTGGCGCAGGATGGCCTCGGCGTGCCGGTACAACACCGCGCCAGCCTCTGTGAGATGAATGCCCCGCGGGCCGCGGGTCACCAAGGGCTTGCCCACCTCGGACTCCAGGCTGGCGAGGTGATGGCTGATGGCGGATTGCGCGATGCGCAGTTGGTCCGCGGCGCGCGAGAGGCTGCCGGCCTGCACAATCCCGACAAAGTAACGAAGCTGGCGCAGATCCATGCTCGTCCGCCACTCGATTTGGCTGTCGTAGACCTGGCACTGCAATGACTTGGCACTGCAATGACTTGGTACTGCAATGACTTGGTACTGCAATCCGCCGTAGGCGATCCTGATCGTCGTATAAACTGCCGGTAGCCGGCGGATTTGCCGGATGCTACCAACGGATGCACAGTCTACACGTTTGCCGGGCATCGACAAACTGGGTCCCTGGGGCGCGAGGCAATGAAACGGTCCAGTCTATTGCCGGCAATCGTGCTTTGTGTGGTCCCGGCCGTGTCCGGCGCGCAGGACTGGCCGGGTGGGAGACCCATTCGGTTCGAAGTCACTGCGGCGGCTGGAGGATTGATCGACTTCGTGCCGCGTGAACTGGCTGGTCCGCTTTCCGCCCGCCTTGGTGTGCCCGTGGTCGTGGAGGACCGTCCCGGCGGTGGCGGCAATATCGCCGCCAATTTGGTGGCCAAAGCCGCGCGCGACGGACACACGCTTCTCGTCACCGGCTTGAACCAGGCTGTCAATCCGACGTTGCTGCCGAATCCTGGCTTCGATTACCAGCGCGATCTGATGCCCGTGGCGATGGTGGTGTCGACGAAACTCCTGCTCGTCGCGTCGCCAACCTTTCCGGCGAAAAACATCGGCGACGTTATCGCGATCGCCAAGCAGAAGCCGAAGTCCGTGAGCATCGCTACCTCCGAGATCGGCACGCCCAATTATCTCGCCGCGCAAATGCTCGCGCGCTACGGCAATATCGACCTGACCTTTGTCCCCTACGATGGAATAGCGCTCGCCATGACGGATCTGCGCGCCGGGCGGGTCGACCTCGGCGTGGGAGCGATCTCGACCATGTTGCCGCAGGTCCACAGCGGAGCGCTGAAGGCGCTGGCGGTCATTTCTCCAAAGCGATCTCCGTTGGCGTCCGACATTCCGACATCCGCGGAAGCGGGACTGCCTGCGCTGTTGGTAGACAATTGGATTTGCTTCATGGGCACCGGCGGCTCGCCGGCCAGCGCTATCGCCCGCCTCGACGAGGCGATCGCCGCGGCTTTGGCTCTGCCCGAAGTTCAGGCTGCCTTCGCCAAGCACGCGGTCGACATTTTTTACATGAATTCCGGTCAGCTGAGGCAGTTTCTGCACGGGGAAACCACGCGCTTCAGTGAACTGCTGAAGTAGATAATCGGCAGGCGGCGGATCGCAGCGGAAAAGCGTTAAGCGGCGCAGGCATTGCCGAGCGGCTGCGGCAGATTTTCACCATGACTGGTATTCCCTTCGGCTGATCTATCTTTCCATCTGGTTTTCAGGCGGGGGCATATGGCATTCCGTCTTTAAACCCCCGTCGCATTATGAATATGCTGCGACGATCGATGATTCCCAGACAGCGTGCGGGAACGATCAAGGACACAAGAGCTAACATCCGCTTGTGAAGGCGAGCGGCGCGTGTGCGGCGACTGGCTCCATTGGCCGCCGTGCAGATGACGGCTGCGCCGCCCCCTGACGGTCGCTAGGGAATGACAAGGAATGGCGGGAAGAATCGCACAGAAGAAAGCGCCACGGCCGGCCGATAGGCACATCGGAAGGCGCATTCGGATGCGCCGACGTACGCTGCGACTGAGCCAAGGGGCTCTTGGCAAGGCGGTCGGGGTCACCTTCCAGCAAATTCAGAAATACGAGAACGGAACCAACCGCGTCGGTGCCGGCCGATTGCAGCAGATCGCAGACGCGCTTGGCTGTGAGCCCGCATGGTTTTTTGACGGGGCGTCCCGGTCCAGCGAAGGCAAGACGCCGGCGCAACCCGCCGAGGCCGATTTCGCGGCCTTCATGGCCGGAAGCGACGCCGCCAGGGTGGCGCGCGGATTCGTGCAGCTGCCGCCGCAAATCAGATCGGCTATTGCCGACGTCATTGCAGCCGTTGCCGGACAGTCGGGAAACGCCTGATAATTCACGCCACCCGCGCGTGCTGCAAACGACGGATCAAATAAAGACGCCCCGTAGCGACACGAGAGTCCGGCGCGTGTGCGAGGCGAGCGCGAAGGCTCACTCCGCCGCCTGCATGTCGGTGACGTCCAAAAAACCGCCGGCCTGGCGGCGCCAGAGTGCCGCGTAGTGGCCGTTCAGCGCGAGCAATTCGCGGTGGCTGCCTTGTTCGACGATGCGTCCATGTTCGAGCACGAGCAGGCGATCCATTTGCGCGATAGTGGACAGCCGGTGCGCGATGGCGATTACCGTCTTGCCGCGCATCAGCGTGCCGAGGCTCGATTGGATCGCCGCTTCCACTTCGCTGTCGAGCGCTGAAGTCGCTTCGTCGAACACAAGGATCGGCGCGTCCTTGAGGATGACGCGGGCGATGGCGATGCGCTGGCGCTGGCCACCCGAGAGTTTCACGCCGCGCTCGCCGACATGAGCGTCGTAGCCGCGCCGGCCCTGCCAATCCTCAAGATCAACGATGAACTCGTCGGCGTGGGCGAGTTTTGCGGCGCGCTCGATTTCCTCGTCGGTCGCCTCCGGCCGCCCATAGCGGATGTTTTCGCGGATCGAGCGGTGCAGCAGTGAGGTGTCCTGCGTTACCACCGAGATCTGCCCACGCAGCGATTCCTGACTCAGGCCCGCTATGTTCTCGCCATCGATGGCGATCGAGCCCGCTTCCAGGTGGAAGAAGCGCAACAGCAGATTGACCACGGTCGACTTGCCGGCGCCGGAACGGCCGACGAGACCGATCTTCTCGCCGGGCTTTATAGTCAGATCGAAGTTCTGCAGCACGCCGGTCTCGCGGCCATAGCCGAAGTTGACGTTCTTGAAATCGATGCGGCCGGCACGCACGGTGAGCGGCCGTGCGTCGACGGGATCCGGCAATTGCAGCGGCTGGGCGATGGTCAGCATGCCCTCCTGCACCACGCCGATGTCCTCGAATATGTCGGTGATGCGGCTTGCGATCTGACGCGACATGTTGGTGAGCTGCAGCGTGAGCGGCAGTACCATCGCGATGGTGCCGACTTCGACCGCGCCGTAGCGCCAGAGTAAGAGCGCGAGCGCGCCCGCTCCGGCGATCAGCAGCGCGTTAAGCACGTCGAGCAGCGTACCGAACAGGGTGAGCAGGCGTTGCGCGGCCTTGAACAGGTCGACATGGGTTTCGACCGCGTCGCGTACGTATTCGTCCTCTTCGTGAGCGCGGGCGAACAGCTTGACGGTGAGGATGTTCGTATAGCTGTCGACGATGCGGCCCATCAGCGTCGAGCGCGCGATCGAGGAGACCTTCGACCGCTCGCGCATGCGCGGCACGAAAAAAACCAGCAGCGCCGCGTAGGCGGCGAACCAGAGCAGGATCGGCACCGCGAGCCA
>DATJTL010000381.1:0-3790 GCA_035503415.1 Xanthobacteraceae bacterium | reverse complement strand
CACGTACTTGGAGCTGGTTTGAGTCCGCCTGGTCTGATGAGGCCTGCTGCGCCTGCATCACGCGCGGCAGGATGCCAAGCTCGTCCTGCACGTGATGGCCGACTTCGTGAGCGATCACATAGGCTTCGGAAAACTGACAGGTCTTGCTGTTCGAGCATCCGCCGAACTTGTTCTGCAGGTCGGCAAAGAACGACGTATCCAGATAGATGCGCTGGTCGAGCGGACAGTAGAATGGCCCCATGGCCGAGCGGGCGAACGCGCAAGGCGTCGGTTCGGAACCGGAAAACAACCGCAGTTTCGGCGGGTCGTAGGTCCGCCCGCTCGCGGCGAAGATTTCCGTCCAGCGGTCTTCGGTGTCGCCCAGCACCAAGGCGACGAACCTTCCGGTCGGATCGCTCGGCGTGCCCGCCGTAACGGGTGGAGCCTCGCCGGTCTGCTGCGAGGTCTCTCCGCCGCCGAGAACACGCTGCGCGCCGTTGAGGAGCAGACTCGGATCGATGCCGAAATACCAGCTGACCAAAAATATAACGACCACCGCTCCGATGCCGAGGCCGCCCCTGCCGCCGGGCATGCCGCCACGGGATGCACTCACTTCACGGTCGTCTTCAACATTTTCGCTTGGACGCAGGTCATCGGTGCGCATCTGTCACTCTCCTGCCGACCAGGAGTGGCGCGTCATTGCGTTCCGACCAGAGGACTTCATCCGAGCATTTGTGACAGTTCCGACGCCGTCGGAACCCGACCGCTTGGCGTCAGTTTGTCGACGACGTTCGGCAGGACCTGCGACAATTGTCCGCTGACTTCCTCTTCTGACAGGCCTGAACGCTGAGCCAGCGTTTTGATGATGTCCGGGCCGAGCGCCGAACCGAGCTGATTTGGCGAGACCGACTGATTGGCGCCGGTGCCGACCCAGGAATTGATCGCGTTGCCGAGGCCGCCGTTTTCCAATGTGCTCAACAACCCGCCCAAGCCGCCAAGCAGGCCTGCAGTAGTTCCTCCAGTAGTTCCCTGCTCGGAGGCCGGCTGCGCGCCTGCGCTCGGGGGAGGCGTCGTTGGAGCGCGGTTCTTAAACAGCGCGCCCGACGCCAACAGGGCAAGCAGAGCGAGCAGCAGCGGCTTGCCGATATTGCCGCCTGGAGCCGCCGAGCGGATTGTGTCTTCGAGACTGGCCATTGTTCTTCTCCCTTGTGTGAGGGTGCGAGCCGTCAGTTGCCGCGCATCATGCCTGCCGGTGGCCCATGAATGCGTTGTAGATCAGCAGGACCACGATCGCTCCCGCGACCGCGACGATCATGCTGTAAATGTTCAATCCCGTGACGCCTGACGCACCGAACAGGTCAAATATGAAGCCGCCAACGAGAGCGCCGATGATGCCGATGGCGATGTCGAGCCAAAAGCCTTGGCCCTGTCGGTTGACGATCTTGCCTCCAATGAAACCGGCGATCAGGCCGAGGATGATCCAGCTCAAGATGCCCACAGCGTTGCCTCCTGCTTCGTGAAGGACCCGCCCTTTCGCCGCCCGCAAATGCTGGAGGCGCGCATTGGTAGAACTTGGATTTAGGTCAAGGGTTCCAGGCTCTATGCGGCTGCGTACGCCTCGGACGCCCAGCGCCGGCATTCGAGGCGCGCCGGCCGAGTTGGAACGGAACTTTTGGCGCTGTTCGCCGGCAGCCGGCGGATTGGGGGAGTGCTATTCGCCTGCGGGCGAATCCCGTTTCATGGTAGATTTTGCTCTGACTGACGCGCGGCGCGATTCGCGGCGGAGATCGGCGGCCGGTACCGCGGCAAAGAAGGATCGAATGCGCAATTGGCGCAAAGCGCGCGTCGAACAGCTCGATTCCTTGCTCGAACGCGAGCCCGGTGCGGTCGAGGCGCGCTGTGAGCGCGCCGCGCTTTTGCGCGAGCTCAACATGTTCGAGGAGGCCAAGCGCGACTACCTCGAACTGCTCCGGCGCAAGCCGGCTGATGCCGGCGTGCTCAACGATTTCGGCACGCTGGCGCTCAAGGCGGGGTACCGCAGCGCCGCGCGCTCGCTGTTCGAGGAGGCCGTGCGGCACCATCCGGATAATCCGATGGCGCGCGTCAATCTCGCCAATCTGTTGCTGCTGATCGGCGAGCACGAAGCGGCGCGAGCGCATTTTGAAGCCGCCTTGCGCGCCGATCCTGGTCACATTCACGCGCACCGCGGGCTGGGCAACTTGCTGGCCGAAGCTGGCGACGCGGCTGGCGCCCGGCGGCACCGCGACCTCGGCTTCAAGAACGACTTTCTGGTCACGTTGCCGTATCGCGGTGACGGCGTACCGGTGCGGATTCTTCTGCTCGTCTCGGCCGCGGGCGGCAATACCCCCACCGCCACTCTGCTCGATGATCTGTATTTTCAGGCGAGCGTGTTGGTGGCTGAATATTATGACGGCAAGACACCGCTGCCGCCGCACGATCTGGTCTTCAACGCGATCGGCGACGCCGATATTTGCGGCGAAGGTCTGCAGGCCGCGCGCGCGATCCTGGCGCGCACGCGCCAGCCGGTGATCAACGATCCGCGCGCTGTGGCAAGGACCGGGCGGCTTGCCAACGCGCGACGGCTGGGCGGCCTGCCCGGCGTCATCGCGCCGCGGATGGTGTCGCTGCCGCGGCGCTCGCTGGCGAACGCAGAAGCCGCAGAGGTCGTTGCCCGCAACGGCTTTTCGTTTCCAGTTCTCGCCCGTGCGCCGGGTTTTCACACCGGGTACCACTTCATTCGCGCCGAATCCGCAGAAGAGCTTGCCGCGGCGGTGGAAAAATTTCCCGGCGAGGAGGTGTGGCTGATCGAACAACTAGACGCTCGCGACGGGGAGGGGACCTTTCGCAAGTTCCGCGTCATGATCGTCGATCGCAAGATCTATCCGCTGCACTTGGCGATTTCGCGCAATTGGAAAGTCCATTACTTCACCGCCGACATGGCGGAATCGGCGGACAATCGCGCCAAGGAGGTGGCGTTCCTGCACGACATGGCGGAGGTGGTCGGGCCGCGCGGCATGGCGGCGCTCGAACGGATCGCGGCTGCGCTCGATCTCGATTACGGCGGCATCGATTTCGCCGTGAGCGCCGGCGGCGACATTCTGTTCTTCGAGGGCAACGCCACCATGGTGATGATCCCGTTGCCGCGCGACGACAAATGGACCTATCGGCGGCCGGCGTTCGATCGCGTCTTCGCAGCGGTGCGCGGCATGCTCATGGAGCGGGCGGCCGAGCGGGCGACCGGAGGCCGCACGCCCGGCGCCCTCGCTCAATAGTGCAGGCTTGCCTTGACGTAATAGGTTCGCGGCTCGCCCACATAGCCTCCGGCGCTCTCGGCGTATGTGAAGTACTCGACGTTGGCGATGTTCTTGATGCCGATCTGCGCATCCCAGTTCGTCGCATAATAGCCGAACATGGCGTCGATCACGGTCGAATCCGGAATCCACGACGTATTGCCACTGTTGGCGTAGGTCTTACTGTTGAAGGAGAGGCCGCCGCCAACCCGGAAGCCGTGAAGGCCGTTGATGGCAAAGTCGTAGCTTGTCCAAGTATTGAAGATGTATCGCGGAACGCCGGCCGGCCAATTGCCGATCTGTGAAGGCGTTCCCGGCACTGCGGTCAGTACCGCGCTTTGGGCGATGGCGTTGGCCAGGAGCTTCCACTGCGGGGTGATTGCGAATTGCAGGTCGGCATCGACGCCACGCGAGTTCTGCGCGTTAAACGTAATGGTGTCCGTCGTCGTATTTTCGGTAAACACGTTGGTGCGGTAGATCGCGAATGCCGCCGGCGTGAA
>DATJTL010000380.1:0-5220 GCA_035503415.1 Xanthobacteraceae bacterium | reverse complement strand
TGGACGCGCCTCAACACTGGCCAACGCTGTAGAAAATCCTCACCTCCATCGCAGTTCGACATCGGCCGCTGATCCGGCCGCGATCGTGCGAATGTGGCCAGCCGCAGGGCCGCAGAGCGCCTCCAGGCTCTTCTGACGCCGCTCGGTATTGATCCTCGGCAAGGAAGGTGGTGATTGCCAGCGAAACGCCGGCCCGACCTTTGATGGGCGACGGCCGTTTTCCTGCGCCATGGGCCGGGAAGTCGGCAGATCGGAAAATGTGTCGAAAAAACGCGTGTCCTGAATTGCTGGTGGCGGAAGGGGTGAGATTCGAACTCACGAGGGAGCGGAACCCCCTGCCGGTTTTCAAGACCGGTGCCTTAAACCACTCGGCCACCCTTCCGACATTGATCCATCTATGATTTTTCGACCGTCCGTTCCAGCCCAAGCGGCCGTTGCTGCCGTTTTGCCACCATTTCTATTCACGGAGCGTTTTCTCGGACTTAGTCGGGACTGTGATCATGCTGCCACACTGTCTGCGAATTTATTATGGGCACTTTATTGCCGCGGAAGCGCCTTGATCAGCGGCGATGTGGCGGTATCCCAACACAGAAGAGGGTTTGTGACGTGAAGTACCGCATTTTATTCGCAAGCGCCGTCGCGGCGTTGCTTGTTGCTCCGCTCGCAGCGCACGCGCAAGGGATTCCTGACGGGATTGCGCACGGCGCGTCCGTTGGAAACAATACGGCAGGACCGATCGGCGCGGTTGTCGGCGGGGCTGTCGGTGGCGTGATCGGCGGTTTCGAAGGCGCTCTCGGCATCCATCCTGTTGCCTATCCGCAAGAGCCTCGCCCCGTGTATCGCTACCATCGGCGCTGGCGGAGGCACGTGTATCGCTAAATCCGGCGCAGGCCGGCCGCCGAGGCTAGTCTGCTTTCGGCGAGGGCGCGCGGGACTGACGCTTACTTAGCGGCCACTCCCCACCGATGTTTTGTCTCGGTGCTCGCGGGCGAGAGCGCGCTCGCGGAACGGCTTTGTCTCCGGCCCCGTCGCCGTTCGGCGGGGCTTTTTTCCACCATGTCTTCGATGCGCGCCGCGATGGCCGCTCCCTGTGCCGGGATTTGGTCGGGGGGGCGGCACGTATTGCGGGTTTTGATTGCATAGGCCGGTTTTGCCCTTGATCGCCTCAATGCATTGCTCGAAGGTTGCAAATCCGCATTTGGTAGATCCCCCCGTAAAATAGGCGCACCACGCTCCGTTTTGCTGATCGTTTTGCGCCCGCGGACTCAGCGTGCCTCCAATAACGAGAAGCCCCACAGCGACCGCAAGCGTCCGCGCCATGGTCAGTTCCCCTTTGTGGAATTGCCGGTGGAATGGCCGACTTATAGCATTATTCCGTCGACTGGAGGAGATCGCGCAGGTTGCCGATATTGGCTGCTATGCGCCGCGCCTCATCGTGCCTGAGCGGCTTCGCCGCCGATCGCCTGCCAGGCAATTAGGCCGATGGCCGCCGCGTCGCCGATCAAACAACATACGCAAGCCTCAAAGCAACTCGGCATGGCCACGGCCACGGCGACGGCAGGCGGCGATGAGTGTGTTGCGCAGCAGACAGGCAATGGTCATCGGGCCGACTCCGCCGGGCACGGGCGTGATCGCCCGGGCGATGCCTTGCGCCGCCGCATAATCGACGTCGCCGACGAGTTTCGGTTTGCCGCCCGGCGGGGTGATCCTGTTGATGCCGACGTCGATGACGACCGCGCCGGGCTTGAGCCAGTCGCCTTTCACGAATTCGGGGCGTCCGACCGCGGCGACGACGATGTCGGCGCGGCGCACGATCCCCGGCAGATCGCGGCTTTGCGAGTGAGCGAGCGTCACCGTGCAGTGCTCGTGCAGCAGCAGCGCAGCCATCGGCTTGCCCGCGATGTTCGAACGTCCGATCACGACCGCCTCGGCGCCGGCGAGTTCGCCCAGCACGTCGCGCAGCAGGAGGAGACAGCCATAGGGCGTGCATGGCACGAGTCCACTGCCGCCAGTCCATAACTGGCCAACGTTGCGGGGATGAAATCCGTCAACATCCTTGGCTGGATCGATGGCGTCGATGATGCGCTGCGGATCGACGTGCTCGGGCAGCGGCAATTGCACCAGGATGCCGTCGATCCAGTCATCGGTATTGAGCTTGGCGATCAGCGCCAAGAGCTCGGCCTCACTTGCCGTTTCGGGCAGGTTCTCCTGGAAGGTCGCAACGCCGGCGGCCAACGCGGCCTTACTCTTGTTGCGCACGTAGACGTGGCTCCCCGGATCGCTACCCACCAGCACCGCGCAAAGCCCCGGCACGATCCCCGATTCCGCCTTCAACGTCGCCGCGGCAGCGGCAACCTCCGCCGTCAGGCGATCGGCGTGCGCCCTGCCGTCGATTTTCTTCGTTGCCACCATAACGCCTTGCTCCGCGCCGCCGAACGCAGCCGGTTCCTTCCCGCCAGAGTTACCGGGGCGCGCGGCCGCAGTCGAGTGAGCGGCGCGAGGCCGCGGCGGAGCGGGGCAAGGAGCGGGCAGGGAGCGGGGCAAGGACTTGGCGCCGAGGACACGCGTTATGTCGCAGGAAAGTTCCGGGAAAAGCTCATACAAATGGCGATCCGTTGCAGCCCGCCATCGAGGGCTGCTAGACGTGCCGCCGCGATTAAGAGTTTGGGGAGAGCGATGCTCAAGGTTTGTGCGTGTCTCACTGCCTGCGTCCTGTTCGGCCTCGCGGTGCTCGCCGTGCCGGTTCACGCGCAGGATTTCTACAAGGGCAAGACTTTCACCATCGTGGTCGGCTTCTCGCCGGCCGGCGGCTACGACAGTTACGCGCGCGTGCTGGCCCGCTACCTCGGCAATCACATCCCCGGCAAGCCCACGGTGATCGTGCAGAACATGCCAGGGGCGGGCAGCCTCACGTCAGTGCGCTATCTCGACCTCACCGCGCCGAAGGACGGCACGGTGATGACCATCTTCAATCCCGGCCTTGTCACCCAGTCGATGGTGCAACCCGATCGGGTTAATCTCGACTTCCGCAAGTTTTCCTGGGTCGGCATCGTTACGCCGGACTACCGCGTCTGCTACGGTTACGGGCCGAACGGCATCAAGAGCTGGGATCAGCTGATGCACGGCGGCAAGCAATTCATCATCGGTTCGACCGGCAAGGGCTCCGGCAATTACATCAACGGTGCCACGCTGCGCATCGTCTTTCATGCGCCGGTCAAGCAGGTGCTCGGCTTCCCTGGCAGCGCCGAGCAACGGCTGGCGATCGAGCAGGGTGAGCTCGACGGCGATTGCGGATCCTACAGCTCCATTCCGGTCGATTGGATCAACAAGGGCCTCGTCCACGCGTTCGTGCGCTTCATCGACAATCGGCCATCGGAAATTCCCGAAAGCGCGGCCTATATCGGTACGTTCGCAACCAGCGACGAGCAGAAGCAGCTGGTGCGGGTGCTCGACGGCAGCGACGAGGTCGGGCGTCCCTTCATCATGTCAAAGCAGGTCCCGGCGGACCGGCTGGCGATCATTCGCAAGGCGTTCGACGACACCATGACCGATCCGGGCTTCGTCTCCGACATGGCCAAGGAACAGCTTCCGGTGCATCCGCTGACCGGACAGGCGGCGGAAAAGACCATCAACGAGCTGATGAACGTGCCGCCCAACGTGGTCGCGCAAGCCAAACCGATCTACGAATGACACGCATCAGGGCCGCCGGACGGCTGCTCCCTGATACCTGATTCCTAAATTTCCCTGATTTTCGACGGTGCAACGTCCCGTTCACTATGGCGGGGGCTCGCCCATTTTCGCCACAATGTGACCACGCTCGAATTTAATACCTAAGGCGTGGGTGCGGGGTCGGGTAATATGTTGCGTCGGGCCAGCGCGACGTGGCGGCATTTTGTGCCGGCCGGCGTCTGCGCCGTGTTGTCCTTGTTCCTCGCGCAGTGTTCGAGCTCCCGCTACGATTCCTATTACGGGGTGTCCGCCAGCGAGCGCGTGGTCGACCCGGGTGAGCCAGTGCCCAAGGGTGGGGGCACTTATCGGGTCGGGTCGCCCTACGTGGTGGCCGGCCGCATGTACGTTCCCGAATACGATCCGCATTACAAAGCCGTCGGGCGTGCCTCCTGGTACGGGGAGGACTTCCACGGCCGCTACACCGCCAACGGCGAAATTTTCGATTTGAACGGTATCTCAGCCGCGCATCCCACCATGCCGCTGCCGAGCTACGCGCGCGTGACCAACCTCGCCAACGGCCGCTCGCTGATCGTGCGGGTGAACGATCGCGGGCCGTACGCGCGCGACCGAATCATCGACGTGTCGATGCGGGCGGCGCACCTGTTAGGGTTCTACGAGCGCGGGACCGCGACGGTGCGCGTCGAATATGTCGGGCCAGCGCCGCTGCAGGGCTCCGACGATCGCGTGTTGGCGGCAACGCTGCGGGAAAACGAGCCAGCGCCGCTGCCGAGCGCCGTCAGGCTTGCCGAGCGGCCGATTTTCCCACCAAGGCCGCCACCACCCGCGGCGACCGAACTGCTGGCGAGCGCGGGACGCTACGCGCAGCCCGACCCGCCCGCGACCGGCTCCGCTGCCGCGCCAGCAATGTCCTATGCCGATCCCCGAGGCGCGAGCGGCACCGACCAATTTCTCAATGGGCGCGGCCTCTACTGATCCCAAAGGGCGGCCGAAGCCGGGCTGAGCGCGTCATTTTCGCGCGCACCGTATCGGGCTGCGGGAAGTTGTCTTGTAAGGCCTTGCGCGGGCGGATGACGGGCGACATGGTTGCGCGCGATTTGCCGGTGCCCGGACGCGGCTGCCGGCGTCGCGACGGGAGGCGGGTCTGCTGACGAAGCGCCGGGAAGGCGGTTTGGCGAAGGTGCGTATCGGCGCCGCGCCGGCGGCTATGCTCGCGGCCGCCGTGCTCCTTTTTCTCCTCGCCCTGGGCAGCGTCGCGCCGCACGCGGCGCCGAGCATGACTGGCAAGAACGAGGGGTTTCAGACCAGCGTTCCCAACGCCATCCTGATCGAGCCGCAAAGCGATAGCATCCTGTTCGAGAAGAACGCCGACCAGCCGGTCGAGCCGGCGAGTCTCGCAAAGCTGATGACGCTCGAATACGTGTTCAACGAGATCAAGCAGGGCAGGCTCAGCCTCGACGACCAGTTCACCATCAGCGAGAACGCCTGGCGCAAGGGTGGGGCGCCCTCGCACGGCTCGACGATGTTTGCGGC
>DATJTL010000379.1:0-21424 GCA_035503415.1 Xanthobacteraceae bacterium | reverse complement strand
GCACGCGCGGTGGTGTGCGGATTCGGTATCGAAGGCTACGCGCTGGCGATCGCCGGTCTTGCATCGCTGATCGGCGCCAAAGCGTGATTAATGGCATGATCAAGTCATCATGCTTGCTAGTGGTCCTCCGATTCCATCATTCGCATGACAGACTGCCGCACCGGATGCGAATGTTAGATTCGGACCAGTAGCCGGGAAGCTCACCGATGCCCAAGAGTCCTGAGAAGAGTCCTGACAAGAATCCTCCGAAGCCCTCGATCGATCACGAGGTGATCCGCGAACTCGCGCGGCTGCTTGAGGAAACCGGGCTCACCGAGATTGCGATCGAACAGGGCGGCGTCTCCATACGCGTTGCCCGCAATGTGATTGTCGGGACCTCGCGCGGCCGCCAAGCCGAGCTGCCCGCAGCCCCGCCGGCGGTGGCGACGACGCCCGCCCCGCCTGATCCCACCCAGCATCCCGGGCTCGTCGCCTCGCCGATGGTCGGAACGGCTTATCGCTCCGCCGAGCCAGGCGCCCGGCCCTTCGTCGATATCGGCAGCCAGGTGAAGGCCGGCGAGACGCTGATCATCATCGAGGCGATGAAAACGATGAACCAGATACCGGCGCCGCGTGCCGGGACGGTAATCCAGATTCTGGTCGAAGACGGCCAGCCGGTCGAGTACGGCGAGCCGCTGATGATCATTGAATAAGAGCGAATAACGACTGACGAGAAGTGAATGGGGATATGAAGCAATGACCTCCCCTGCTCGCCATTCGCCATTCGGGTCCAAGGCCGGTGATGTTCGATAAAATCCTCATTGCCAATCGCGGCGAAATCGCATTGCGCGTGCTGCGCGCCTGCAAGGAGCTCGGCATTGCTACCGTTGCGGTACATTCGACCGCAGACGAGGACGCCATGCACGTGCGGCTCGCCGACGAGAGCGTCTGCATTGGTCCGCCGGCCGCCAAAGACAGCTATCTCAACGTGCCGGCGATCCTGGCCGCCTGCGAGATCACCGGCGCCGATGCGGTGCACCCCGGCTATGGATTTCTTTCCGAGAACGCACGCTTTGCCGAAATTCTCGCCGATCATAATGTGCACTTCATCGGCCCGCGCCCCGAGCACGTCCGGCTGATGGGCGACAAGATCGCAGCCAAGCGCGCCGCCAAATCACTCGGCATACCGGTTGTACCGGGCTCCGACGGCGGCGTCAGCAGCGACGAGGAGGCACGGCGCCTGGCCCGCGACATCGGATTTCCCGTCATGGTCAAGGCCGCCGCCGGCGGCGGCGGGCGCGGCATGAAGGTGATCCGCGGCGAGGCCGATCTGGTGTCGGCGCTCGCAATGGCGCGCGCGGAATCGAAAGCCGCATTCGGCGACGACACCCTCTATCTGGAAAAATATCTTGAGCGGCCGCGCCATATCGAAATTCAGGTGCTCGGCGACGGCAAGGGCCGCGCCATCCATCTGGGCGAGCGCGACTGCTCGCTGCAGCGGCGCCATCAAAAAGTCTGGGAGGAAGGCCCTTCCCCCGCACTCAACACGGCGGGGCGCAATACGATCGGCGAAACCGTCGCCGCAGCCATGCGCGAGATCAAATATCTCGGCGTCGGCACGGTCGAGTTCCTCTACGAGGATGGCGCCTTCAACTTCATCGAAATGAACACGCGTATCCAGGTCGAGCATCCGGTCACCGAGATGATCACCGACATCGACCTCATTCTCGAGCAGATCCGCGTCGCCGACGACAGCGATCTTTCGCTCACGCAGGCCGATGTGAAGTTCCACGGCCACGCCATCGAGTGCCGCATCAATGCCGAGAACGCGGTCTCGTTTCGTCCGTCGCCGGGCAAGATCGTTCATTACCATCCGCCCGGCGGACTGGGCGTACGGGTCGATTCCGCCGTCTACCACGGCTACGCGATCCCGCCGTACTACGATTCACTCCTCGGCAAGCTCATCGTACACGCCAAAACGCGCGGCGAATGCCTGATGCGGCTGCGGCGTGCGCTCGACGAGTTCGTAGTTGACGGCATCGAGACGACGCTGCCGCTGTTCCGCGCGCTGGCGCGAGAGAAGGACATCATCGACGGCGACTATCATATCCACTGGCTCGAGGCGTTTTTGGCGCGAGGCGGCCTCGAGCCATAGCGCCGCAGGAGCAGCGCCCCTTGCGTTGGCACTTGAACCAACGGCCTGCAGCCGGTTAAACGCAGAACCATGGCGAGCCGCGAATCCGCGCTGATCGACATCACGCCCGAAGTGCTGCTCAAGGCCTATGCCTGCGGCATCTTTCCGATGGCGGAGAGCGCCGACGATCCGGCTCTTTATTGGATTGAGCCGGAAAAGCGCGGAATCATCCCGCTCGACAAGTTCCACGTGCCGACCCGCCTCGCCCGTACGGTGCGTTCCGACTGTTTCACCGTCGCGGTCGATCGCGATTTCGACGCCGTGATCGCAGGCTGCGCGCAGCCGGCGCCAGGCCGGACACGGACGTGGATCAACGGCCGCATCCATAACCTCTACCGGAAGCTCTACGAGCGCGGCGACTGCCATACCGTGGAAGTCTACGAGGGCGACAAGCTGGCCGGTGGCCTCTATGGCGTCAGCCTGGGGAGGGCCTTTTTCGGCGAAAGCATGTTCCACCGCGCCCGCGACGCCTCAAAGGTCGGCCTCGTCCATTTGGTGGCGCGGCTGAAGGCCGGCGGGTTTTGCCTGCTCGACACGCAGTTCGTAACCGAGCATCTACGTACCTTCGGCGCTACCGAAGTTTCGCGGCCCGCCTATCACAAGCTGCTCGACGCCGCGCTTGTGGGTGACGGAAATTTCGGCGCGCTCCCGGTCGATCACCCGGTTTCCGGCGCGGCCGTCTTAGACTGCCTCGGTATCGGCTGACTTTATCAGCGTGGCTGCCCTTGGATGCCGGGCACCGCACGCGGCGGCCGCGGTGGGGGACGTCGCGCGGGCGTCGACGGCTCGGCGTGGGTGGCCGGCTCCGCGAGCGAGGTCTGGACCGGTGCGGCGCAGTCGGTGAGCCAGACGTCATAGACGGGATGTTCGATCGCGTTCAGTCCCGGACTGGAGGCGAACATCCAGCCAGTGAAAATACGCTTGATCTCGCCCTGTAAGGTGACTTCGTCGACCTCGACGAAAGCATCGGTGTTCGTCGCCTCGGTGGGGGGCCGCGTGTAACAGGCACGCGGGGTGACCTGCAATGCGCCGAATTGGACGGTTTCGCCGATGGCGGCGTCAAAGCGGAAGGTGCGGCCGGTGATCTTGTCGAGGCCGGCAAACACGGCCCGGCCATTCTCGATGTGCGGCGTCGGAGCCTCAACCACGGTGTCGTCCGGCGGTGGTGTCTCGGCGGTTGCCGTAGGCGGTGACGAATTGGCGGGGGGTGCGGGCGAAACGGCCGCCGGTGGGACCCCGACGGCGCGCTGAGGCGGCGTCGGCTGCGGATACGGCTGATTTGGGCGCACCGGCTGTACGGCCGAGGCTCCCGGCGGCGGCGGCAAGGGTTGCGCCTCGATCGATGCCGGCGCCGACGGGGCGGCCGGATAGGAGGGCGCGGCTTGGCCGGGATAGGCTTGGTTCGGATAGGATTGGCCCGGGTAGGCCTGCGCTGGATAGGATTGAGCCGGGTAGGATTGGGCCGGATAAGACTGGCTTGGATACGCGGGCGCTTGGCCCGGATACTGCTGCTGTGGCGGGGGCGGCTGCTGCGGGTACGGCCCAGTCGGGACATCGGCCGGCGGTCGCGGTGGATTATCGCCGAAGAAATTGCCGAATTGTGCCGCGGCCGGCCCCGCGGCAAGGGCGCCGCCGATCATAAGGACGAGCGCGGCGATGCGGACCATCGGACCTTTTGCAGATAGTTGCGCAAACACAACGTCGCGCGTCTCTACGGTGCCTCGGGTTAACATTTCGATTGCGGCAATTCAGGGGTCGGGGGCCAAGACCAAGAAGAAGGCCAGGAATCCGTCATCGGGCGTCAGGCCTTATGGTCTCGAGGCCCGACGGCATCGAGGCCTGATCGGTGATGCCAGCTTACTGATTACCAGGCGACCACGCCTTGTAGTCGCCGGTCGCCTTCGGCCTGCGGCCCTGCGCCAAAGTCGAGCCGCTCGGGCGATGTGCCGCGGGCGTTCCGGTGAGGTTGGGGCGATGCGGCTTCTCCCAGCGGTAGGGCTTTGGCTTATCCAGGGTCGGCGGCAGGTCGACGGTGTGATGCAGCCAGCCGAACCAGCTCGGCGGCACCGTGGATGACTCGGCGATGCCCGAATAGGTCACCCAGCGCCGTTCGATGCCCAGCGTCGGATCGATCTTGCCGCCCTTGGTCCGGTAATAGCGATTGCCAAACTCATCTTCGCCGACGAACTCGCCGTAAAGCGCCGTCCACAACTGGGTGCCGAAGGTTTGGCCGTTCCACCAGGTGAAAACACGCAGCAGGAAGTTTTTCATCGTCCGCCGTTTGGATCTGAGACTAGCCACGTCTAGCGGCTAGATGCCATTGCCGACCCCGCCTGTCCAGCGCCCGATCCGGCGAATCGCGGGGGCGGCAAGCACGCTTTTCCATGCGCTTTTGCGGCGCCCTTGAAGGTATAATTGCGGACATGTGGCAAGACTTCGTTCAACCCGTCCGCTCGCTTTTGAGCGGCGTCGGCCGCGAACTGGCTTTTGCGCCGCCCTGGGTCATATCCGTCGTGATCATAGTCGGCACGATGGCGGCAGCCTGGGCGCTGCATGCGGCATTTCTCATGATGCTGCGGCGTCTCCTCGACGCACGCCGGATATATCTTCGTTCCGTCATCGAGCAGACAAGGAACCCGACGCGATTAGCGCTCGTGCTCATCGCGCTCGCCATCGCGTTGCCGATCGCGCCGCTTAGCCCCGACAACAAAACAGTGATCGTGCGATTTCTCGTGCTGGGGACGATCTGCCTGCTGGGCTGGGTCGCACTGACTGCCGCACACATCACCGCCAACCTCTACTTGATGCGCTTTGGCCTCGACCTCGCGAACAATCTTCTGGCGCGCAAGCACGTCACACAGGTGCGCGTGCTGCTGCGCGCAACCGACACCGTCATCGTGATTGTCACTGTGGGATTTGCCCTGATGACGTTCAGTGAGGTGCGCCAGTACGGCGTCAGCCTGTTCGCCTCCGCGGGCGTCGCCGGCGTCGTCTTCGGGCTCGCCGCACAGCCGGTGCTCAGCAATCTGATTGCCGGCGTGCAGCTTGCGGTGACGCAGCCGATCCGGCTTGAGGATGCCGTGACCGTGCAGAACCAATACGGCTGGATCGAGGAGATCAACGCGACCTACGTGGTGATCCGGCTGGAAGATCAGCGGCGGATGATCGTTCCGCTCAATTATTTCATCCAACAGCCGTTCTACAATTGGACGCGGCACGCCGCGCCCACGATCGGCAAGGTCGTGCTCTATCTCGACTATACCGCCCCCATGGAAGCCATTCGCAAGAGGGCGGCCGAGATCGTTGCCGAGACCAAGCAAGGCAAACCCCGGGTGACCAGCGTCCAGGTTACCGACGCCAGCGCCGAGACGATCCAGGTCCAAATCCTCATCGACTCCGATTCCGCCGCCATCACCGGCGATCTGGCCCCCGAGCTGCGGGAGAGGTTGATCGCGTTCCTGCAGCGGGAGCATCCCGAGGCGCTGCCGCACCGGCGCAACGAGATTGTCGAGGCAGCAGCGCGCAAGCCCGACGCCGCGCTCCCCTGGCGCCCGGGCTAACCGACGGGCACAGCCTTACTCCGCGCGTCCGGCGAGCAGCGCGGCGGCGATCGCCCCCCATTCCTCCGCTAGAACTCCGGTCGCCGGCTTCTTGTGCGCCTGCCGATACCAATAACGGGCATTGTCGAGGTCACCCTCGACCCGATGCAGATAGGCGTGGACCCAAGCGCAGTCGGCGCCATCGTTGCTCATCACCAGCTTGTGCGCCTTCGGCCAATCGTCCTTGCCGGCCCACCAAAGGCCGGCAAGCGCTGTCGAGAGTTCTGCCGGCGGCCTCGCGTTAGCGAGCGAACGTTTGAATTCGGCGGGCGTCATGACTGCACCCGTAGATTACCACCACTTCTGCGGCGTAAAGCTCCCGGCCGCGCTTTCGATAGCAGCGCCCAGCGCAAACAGCGTCTCCTCCGCGAATGGTTGGCCGATGAGCTGCAGGCCGAGCGGCAAGCCCTGCGCATCGAGGCCGGCGGGCACGGAAATACCCGGCAGTCCTGCCATGTTCACCGTTACGGTGAAAATGTCGTTCAAATACATCTCGATCGGATCGGCACGGCCCTTTTCGCCGATGCCAAATGCGGCTGAAGGCGTCGTCGGAGTCAGAACGGCATCGATGCCCTCGGAAAAACAGCTCTCGAAGTCGCGCTTGATCAAGGTCCTTACCTTCTGCGCCTGCAGATAATAGGCATCGTAATAGCCGGCGGAGAGCACGTAGGTGCCGATCATGACGCGACGGCGCACTTCCTTGCCGAAACCGGCGGCGCGGCTGCGCTCGTACATGTCAATGACGTCGCGTCCGGGTACGCGCAGGCCGTAACGCACGCCGTCGTAGCGCGCGAGGTTCGACGACGCCTCCGCGGGCGCCACGATGTAATAGGCCGGCAGCGCGTATTTGGTATGCGGCAGCGAGACCTCGACCATTTCGGCGCCGGCATCCTTGAGCCATTGCGCGCCGCGCCGCCACAGCGTTTCGATCTCCGCCGCCATTCCCGGCATCCGGTATTCCTTGGGAATGCCGATGCGTTTGCCTTTGACCGAGGCGCCCACCGCTTTTTCATAATCGGGCACCGGCAAGTCGACGCAGGTCGTGTCTTTGCCATCGGGGCCGGCCATCGAGCGCAACAGGATCGCGCAGTCGCGTACAGTGCGCGCGAAGGGCCCGGCTTGATCGAGCGAGGACGCAAACGCAACGGTCCCCCAGCGCGAGCAGCGGCCATAGGTGGGTTTGATCCCTACTATGCCGCAAAACGCCGCCGGCTGGCGGATCGAGCCGCCTGTGTCGGTTCCGGTTGCACCCGCGCAGAGGCCGGCCGCGACGGCTGCCGCCGAGCCGCCAGAGGAGCCGCCGGGTACCAGTTTTTGCTCCGATCCGTGGCGGCGCCAGGGCGACACTACCGGTCCGAAATAGGAAGTCTCGTTCGACGAGCCCATGGCGAACTCGTCGTTGTTGAGCTTGCCGAGAAGCACCGCCCCGTCGCGCCACAGATTGGCGGTGACGGTGGACTCGTAGCTGGGAACAAAATTGTCCAGGATGTGCGAGCAAGCCGTCGTGCGCACGCCTTCGGTGCAGAACAAATCCTTGATCCCGAGCGGCAAGCCTTCCAGCGTTCCACCCTCGCCTCTCGCCAGCCGCGCATCCGAGGCTTGCGCCATGGCACGGGCGCGCTCCGGTGTTTCCAGCACGAACGCGTTGAGAGCGCGCGCGCTCTCGATGGCGACGAGATAGGCGTCGGCAAGTTCGGTTGCGGAAAATTCGCGCTTTCGCAACGCGTCGCGCGCCTGCGCCAGCGTGAGCGAGATAAGATCGGACATTACGCGGTCGGGTCGTCGCAAGAAAACGGGTTCGGCGTGGATTTGTTCTTATTGTTTGCGAGCCCGGTAGGCGTGCTTGCAGCTTGCCCACCTTCCGCAGCTTGCATCGGCAGCGGCTGTACGGGGAACTCGCCAAATAGCGCCTCAACGGCCGCCGGATCGTCAGGTTTCAACAGACCCTGGCTCTCAAGGTAGGCCAACCAGATCGCGTCCTGTTCGCAGGCTAGGCACATGACACTATTCGACCACTTTGGGCACGAGGAAAAAATGATCCTCCCGCGCCGGTGCGTTTTGCACAATCGCGTCCGCGATGTCGCCGTCAGTCACTTCATCCTTGCGCATCTTCATCGCCATCGGCGTGACCGAGGTCATTGGCTCGACGCCCTTCACGTCGACCTCGCCAAGCTGATCGACGAAAGCGAGGATGGCGTTGAGCTCGCCGCGGAGCGCCTCCACCTCGTCGTCGGCAACCGCGATGCGCGCCAGATGCGCCACGCGGCGGACGGTGTCGGCATCGACGGACATTCGCGGTAAACCTCTTTCGGGCAAAGCTTCGCGCCCGGCAATATCCGCCTATAGCAGAGGCCCCATAAGCCGCCAATAGCGCGGACTCCCCCCGTCGCCTTAGCTCGCAGGCTTCGCCAATTCGGCGAGCTTGCGTTTGAGCGCGCGCATTTCCTCGAAGCGCTTGCTGACGTCACGCATGATCGCGACCAAGCCAATGATTCGGCCCTCGCGCTTGAGCGGCACAACAGTGAACTCGACCGAGATGGTCACACCATCCTTGCGCAGCGCAGGAACCGCGAGCACGTCGGCCGTGCCATAGCGGCTCTCGCCGGTCGCCATAACCCGGCGATAGCCGTCCCAATGCCGCTGCCGCAGCCGCTCCGGGATGATCAGGTCAAGCGGGCGATCCATCGCCTCGGCGGCGGCATAGCCGAACACACGTTCCGCACCCGGATTCCAGAAGCGCACGATGCCGTCTTGGTCGGAGGCGATGATGGCGTCGAACTGCGTGCGCAGCACGGGCATCGCCGACCAAGGTGGAGATATCCGTCATGCTGCCGCCTGACCCGATTTGCATGAAGCCATTTCGGGACCGGGCATCCGCATTCCCTAGACTGCCGGCACGGATAGAAGGCGCGCCAAATTACGGCTTGGCTTGACCAGATCGGCCAGCGTGTATCCGTCAAGCACGTCGAAGAAGGCGTCGAGCGCGGCGCGCAGCGCACCCTTGAGCACACATGCTGGCTCGATGACGCAATGGCAGTCGCGTTCCTGGAAGCACTCGACCAGCGAAAAACCCTGTTCAGTCTGACGGATCAATTTCCCGAGGTTGAGGTTGGCGGGATCGTCCGCCAAACGGATGCCGCCTCCTTTACCGCGCAAAGTCTGCAGATAGCCAAGCTGGCTCAAACGGAACACCACTTTCACCAGATGATTTCGGTTGATTGCGTGGTGCTGCGCGATCTCGTCGATCGTCGCCAGACCGCTATCGTCCTTGAGCGCAACGAAGATCAGGGCGCGAAGACAATAATCGGTGAAGGTGGTCAGCCGCATTGAAGCTTCGCCTTTTGCCCACGTGCCAAGCCACGTACTAAGCCACGGCCTAATTCGCGCGATCCTGTCTCCTCGCCTTCGGCAAGATGGCCGCCGGCCGCGTCCGCGGCTCCCTGATTTCTCCCTTTTGCGCTGCGATGCCGAATTCCAGGCTATCGGCGATCCGATACGCGCGGTCGATGAAATGGGCCGCGGCAACCGGAGGACAAACCTCTTGCGCAGTCTCGGCAAACAGTTCGAGCCAGCGGTCGAAGTGCGGCGTGTCGATAGGAAGCGGCAAATGCGCCGCCATCGGCTGACCGTGATAGCGGCCGCTCATCAGCGCCACCGAAGACCAGAAATCGCACATGCGCGCAATGTGCGCCTCCCAGTCGGCGACACGACGCTCGAAAATCGGGCCGATCAGCGAGTCGGTCCGCGCCCGGCCGTAAAAATGCCGCACCAGGTGCTCGATCATGGCCTCGTCGATGCCGGTGCGATCCACGATGTCAGCGACAAGCAAGCTGCGCCGTGCCGCCCCTTCATGCGCATCTGCGCTCATCCTTGACCTTCATCAGTAGCGGCGGCGGACATTGCCTTGTCGCCGTCTATAAACATTTATATGACGTAAATGTTTAAGATCAAGCCCGGCGCAGGACATCGCGCTGCCATTGCCGCACAACGATCAGAGGCCTAATTCTCCAGCGATGCACAGCTCGCAGCCAGTCCACATCATCGGCGGCGGCCTCGCGGGCTCCGAGGCTGCCTGGCAGATCGCGCGCGCCGGCGTGCCGGTGGTACTGCATGAAATGCGGCCCGCGCGCACCACGGCCGCGCATAAGAGCGAAAAGCTCGCCGAATTGGTTTGCTCGAACTCGTTCCGCTCAGACGATGCCGAAGGCAGCGCGATCGGCCTCCTTCACGCCGAGATGCGCGCGCTCGGTTCGCTGGTGATGCGGACAGCCGATGCCCACAAACTGCCGGCCGGCAGCGCGCTCGCCGTCGACCGCGACGGCTTTGCCGACGCCATCACCGACGCACTGCAGGCCGAACCGCTGATCGAGATCCGTCGCGAGGAGATTGAAGCGCCGCCGCCGGATTGGGACAGTGTCATCGTCGCCACCGGCCCGCTCACTTCGCCGGCGCTTGCCAAGACGATCCGCGCGCTTAGCGGCGAGAACGCGCTTGCCTTCTTCGACGCCATTGCGCCGATCGTGCACCGCGACACGATCGACTTCGACGTCGCCTGGTTCCAGTCGCGCTACGACAAGCCCGGCCCCGCCGGCTCCGGCGCCGACTACATCAATTGCCCGCTCGACCGCGCGCAGTACGAGGCCTTCGTCGATGCGCTGCTTGCCGGCGAGAAGGTCGCCTTCCACGATTTCGAGACAGCGACACCTTATTTCGATGGCTGCCTGCCAATCGAGGTGATGGCCGAGCGCGGTCGCGAAACGCTGCGCCATGGGCCGATGAAGCCGTTCGGTCTCACCGATCGGCGGCGGCCCGGCGAGAAGCCATACGCCGTCGTGCAACTGCGCCAGGACAATAGGCTCGGCACATTGTTCAACATGGTCGGCTTTCAAACCAAGCTCAAACACGGCGAGCAGACCCGCATCTTCCGGACCATTCCGGGCCTCGCCAGCGCCGAGTTCGCGCGGCTCGGCGGACTGCACCGCAATACGTTCCTCAATTCGCCGAAACTGCTCGACGAAACGCTGCGGCTGCGGGCCATGCCGCGATTTCGCTTCGCCGGCCAGATCACCGGCTGCGAAGGCTACGTCGAGTCGGCGGCGATCGGCCTTCTTGCCGGAAGCTTTGCGGCCGCCGAACGGATCGGCGAAGCGCCCCGTTTGCCGCCCCCGACCACCGCGCACGGTGCGCTGCTCGGCCACATTACGGGCGGCCACATCGAGACGATCGATGCGGGCGCGCGATCCTTCCAACCGATGAATGTCAATTTTGGTCTATTTCCACCTATTGCGGTCGGCAGCGGACATCGTGGCAAAAAGCAGTCGCAAAAGCCCGCACTCTGCTCGCGCGCGCGCGCCGATCTCGACGCCTGGATCCAAGCCGTCCTGCCGCACGCTGCCGAGTGATCAAGCCCGTTTTGTGCTAGACGCCTCGTTTATGACCGATCGCGAAGTCCCCGACGAAATCGCCGGCCGCTGGCGCAGCGGCGTCGTACTTAAGCGCGACGTCTTTTCCACCATCGAGCGCGGCCGCTTCCGCACCGAGGATGGCGAGGTCGACGCTGTGCTGCGCCGCCTCGACGGGGTGCCGTGGTGGAGTCGCGCGCTCGCTTATCTGCTGTTCGCCCGCGAGCGGCGCGCCCTGGCGGTGGCCGGCAAGCTCGGCATCGCGCCGCCACTCTTGTTCGCCGGACGCCATCTGCTGGTGCGCGGCTGGATCGACGGCGTGCCGCTCCACATCGCCAAGCCGCACGGCGATGCCGGCTATTTCCGTTCCGCCAAGAAGGCGCTGCGGACGCTGCATCGCGCCGGCATCACGCATAACGATCTCGCCAAGGAACAGAACTGGCTGTACACGGCGGGGCGCGCTTCGCTCACCGATTTCCAGCTTGCCTCCTGCTTCGGTCGCCGCGGACGCCGCGGTACGCTGTTCCGTATCGCCCGCTACGAGGACCTACGACATCTGCTCAAGCACAAGCGACGCTACGCGCCGCAGGCGCTCACCGCAGCCGAGCAGCGCGTGCTGGCGCGCAAGAGTTTGCCAACGCGAGTGTGGATGGCGACCGGCAAGAAGGTCTATTACGCGATCACACGTGGGCTGAATTTCACCGACCGCGAGGGCCGCGGGCTACGATTCACCCGCGAGGCGCCGGCAATCGCTGATCGGCTGCGTACGCATCCCAAAGTGCGCGATGTGGCGATCGTCGCATTTCCCGACAGGCGCACCGGCACCGGGCTCTATGCCTTCGTCGAAGGCAGCGCCAGCGATCGCGAACTGCGCGATTTTCTAGGGGCCGCGGCCCCCGAATGTCTGCAAATCGTCGATGCGCTGCCGCGTAACGGCGCAGGCGACGTGCGCAGCGAAATCCTCGAACTCGTCGCCTTGAACCAGCTCGATCTGATCGCACCACTGGTCAAGACCGAGGACGAGCGCGCCCTCATCGGCCGCATCGTATCCGAGCGCCGCAATCTACGCGATCGTTTCGCATTCTAAATTCAGTTCGCGATCCGCGCCGGATTGTGTGCCGCACGCCAGATCAGCCATTGCCGCCGCCACAGCGCGAGTTCGTCGGGCGAAAACGCCTGCGATTGCTCCAGCCGATCAAGCGCAGAACGTACTGTCGCGGTCGGCAACAAGGCCGGCAGAGCTTCGGTCGGCAGCTCGGCGATACACGCTCGGACCGCATGCAGGTGGCCGCGCGCGAACGTTCTAAGTTCGGCGAGCGCCGCATCAAGGCCGGCAGAGGCTCGGCCAGCGAAAACGTCTGCTGTTCGCACTCCGTAGCGTTCGAGCAGTTCGACCGGCACGTAGAGCTGATGGCGCGCGGCGTGAAGCGGAAAGGCGTGCAACAGTGCGGCAGTCGCATAGGCTTTTCCCGCAGGCACCGTGACCGCGTCCTGCCCCGAGCCGGCGAGAATTTGCGCAGCGAGAGCGAACAGCGCCGATGATGTCCGCCCCGCATAGGCCTCCAGATCGGCGAGGCGCGCCATCGGCTCGTCGTAGAGGTCGAAGCGGTGGGCGTCGATGAGATCGATCAGCGTATCGGATGCAAGATCATATCGTTCGAGGGCAGCGAGCAGCGCGGCGGCGACCGGGTTGGCGCTTGCCTCGCCGGGCCGCTCGCCGCGCAACACATCCATCCACCATTGCAGGCGGATTTCGCCGGCCAGCGCTTGCGGCGCCGCATCGCGTACGCGTGCGACCTCGATATTAAAGGCATAGAGCGCATGCAGCGCGTCGCGATGGCACGATGGCGCGAACAGCGCCGCGAGATAGCGGTCGCGGTCGGCCGCGCGCACCAACTCGGCGCAATAGGCGAATGCATCCTGCATTAGATCAACAAGTTGTCAGTGTTCTTCGATTCCGAAGATTACAAATGAACGGCCGCAAGACCCTGCAAACTTGGGAATCGTACACGAGTGTCAATCGATCGCGATCAGGCCGGCGCCGACGCGGCGGCTCTCCATCAGCATCACGTTATAGGTGCGCACGGCAGGGCCGGTCATCATGGCATCAACGGAAATTTGCGCGTCGCGGAACCTTTGCCGCAAGGCGCCCGGCATGATCCAGGGGCGCGCACCGGTGCCGACGATGAAAAAGTCGAGATCGCCGCTGCGGGCGAACACCAGCGCGAGCGCTTCCTCGGATAACGCTGCGACCTCGCCGACCGGCCACCGCCAGATGCCATCCGGCAGGCAGAGCAGCGATCCGCGATGCGACATTCCGCCGAAACGGAAGCCGCCTGCGCCATGGGCGTCGATGAGGACTTGCCGCGGTAGATGCGGCGCGTCCACAGTTACCGCCGTGCCCTGGCGCGGCGGGCCGACGCAGGCCGCGACGGTGCGGGTTTCGACGGAGCCGGCTGCCCCGCTTCCAGCTCTGGCGGTGTGTCGGGTTCTTCCGCCCCCCCCATACGCGCGGCGCCGACGCCGAGATAGATCAGGATCGGCGAAGCGATAAACACCGACGTATAAGTGCCCACCAGCACCACGCCGAACATCATGGTCGCGGTGAAGCTGCGGATCGCCTGGCCGCCGAACAAGAGCAACGCCAGCAGCGAACAGGCGACGGTGAGGTGGGTAACAATCGAGCGCGACAGGGTGGCGTTGACTGATATGTTGAGCAGATCGGGCATCGACATGCGCTTGTAGCGGCGCAGCATTTCGCGGATGCGGTCGTAGATCACCACCGTGTCGTTGAGCGAATAGCCGACGATGGTGAGCAGGGCCGCGATGCTGGTGAGATCGAAATCGACGTGCGTGAGCGACATGAAGCCGACGGTGAGCACGATGTCGTGCACGTTGGCGATCATGGCGCCGAGCGCAAACTGCCATTCGAAGCGGAACCACAAATAAAACAGGATGGCGACGATCGCGCTCAGAAGCCCGATCGTGCCGTAGGACAGAAGCTCGGTGGAAACGCTCGGCCCCACCACTTCGACACGGCGGTAGGTGACGGAATCGCCAAGCGCGTTGCGCACCTTCTGCACCGCCGCTTCCTGCGCCGTGTCGCCGCCAGGCTGCTCGGAAATGCGGATGAGCACGTCGTCGGGCGCGCCGAATTGCTGCAGCTGAAACTCGCCAAGATTGAGCCCGGTGATGGTTGAGCGCAATTTGGCGAGATCGGCCGGATTGGCCTTGGTCTGCACCTCGACCAGCGTGCCGCCGACGAAGTCGATACCGAAATTCAGCCCGTGATAGAAATACAGAAGGATCGCGGCAATCGACAGCATCGCCGAAATGGGGAAGCTGATGCGCCGGAAGCGCATGAAGTCGAAGCGCGTGTTGTCGGGGACGATGCGAAGGAGGCGCACTGGTCTGCTTTCAGGCGGTTTTTGCTACTGTGGATATGACGGTCAAACTCATCGAAATCGCACCACGCTCGCTCAGATCGGCACGGTGCGCGGCCGCCATATGCGCACCCAATAGGCGACGATCAGCCGCGTGAGCGTAAAGGCGGTAAACAAGCTGGTCAGGATGCCGACACCGAGCGTTACGGCAAAACCGCGCACGGGACCGGAACCGGCGTAGAACAGCACCGCAGCGGCGATGAAGGTGGTGATGTTGGAGTCAAGGATGGTGGCGAGCGCCCGCGTAAAACCCGCATCGATGGCGTTGATGGCGGTGCGGCCGGCGCGCACCTCCTCGCGGATGCGCTCATAGATCAGCACGTTGGAATCCACCGCGATGCCCACGGTCAAAACGATGCCGGCTATGCCAGGCAGCGTCAGTGTCGCGCTGAGCATCGACAACACGCCGAAGATCATCGCCACGTTGACGGCGACCGCGATATTGGCGAACAGCCCGAACAGGCCGTAGGTGACGAACATGAAGAAGATGACGAGGCCGGCGCCGACATAGGCGGCGTGCTCGCCGGCGAGAATCGAGTCCTGGCCGAGCCCCGGCCCGACCGTATTCTCCTGCACGATGGTCAATGGCGCTGGCAGCGCACCGGCACGCAGCAGAATGGCAAGGTCGTTGGCCTGCTGAACGGTGAAATTGCCGGAAATCTGGCCCTGGCCGCCGAGGATCGGTTCGCGGATCACCGGCGCCGAGACCACCTGGTTGTCGAGCACGATGGCAAACGGCTTGCCGACGTTCTGCTGGGTGGCTTCGGCGAATTTGCGCGCGCCTGCCGAATTAAAGCGGAAATTGACGATCGGCTCGTTGGTGCGCTGATCGAAACCTGGCGCCGCGTCGACAAGGTCGGCGCCGGAGACCAGCACGCGCTTTTCAATAAGGTATTTCTCGCCCGGCTTCTGGCCGTCGAGCACTTCGGAATCCGCCGGTGGATGGGTCTGCACCGCCTGCTCGGGCGTCATCGATAAGTCGACCATGCGGAAGTCGAGCTTGGCGGTCTTGCCGAGAATTTCCTTCAGCCGGGTAGGATCCTGCAGGCCCGGCACCTGCACCAGAATTCGGTCGACGCCTTCGCGCTGAATGCTCGGCTCGACCAGCCCCAGCTCGTTGACACGGCGTTGGATGATTTCGATCGACTGGTCGACGGCCTGGCGGATGCGGTCGTTCAGCGCCGGGTCCGAGGGGGTGAGTGTGATCAGCCCGCTCTGATTCGAAATATCGAGGCTGCGCTGGCCCGTCGAGCCGAGAATGCCAGTCAGCGGCTGGGACAGTTCGCCGAGCTTATCGAGCGCGGTCTTGACGTCCTCGGGACGCGTGATGTGCACCACCACGCTGCCACCCTGAATGGCGCGGCCGGTGAACGGAACGCGCGCCTGGCGCAGTACGCGCAATACGTCGTCGTTGACGGCCTGCAGCCGTTCCTGGCGCACTACTCTTGTGTCGACCTGCAGCAGCAGGCTCGATCCGCCCTGCAAGTCGAGGCCGAGCACGATGTGGCGCTGCGCCCAATCTGGAAATCTCGCAACTGTCTTGTCGGAGAAAAAGTTCGGCACCGCAAACAGGCACACGGCGAGCGCCGTGAGCAGAATTGCCGCCGCCTTCCACCGCGTGAAAAACAACATGTGGCTCGGTAGTCCTCGTTACC
This sequence comes from Xanthobacteraceae bacterium, assembly GCA_035503415.1. Lineage (GTDB taxonomy): Bacteria > Pseudomonadota > Alphaproteobacteria > Rhizobiales > Xanthobacteraceae > BOG-931. The sequence continues at coordinate 5,152 of DATJTL010000379.1, read as the reverse complement.
ACGAAAGTTCGTGCCGCACCGGCGCCGCCGCAAGTGGGGCGAGCGCCGGCTTTAGCTGGCGCTTTCTTCCTTCACCGGCTCGCCCTTGGCACGCACTTCCGTGACCATCGCGCGCATCTGCCGCACCCGCACGCCATCGGAAATCTCGACCTCGATCTGGTCGTCGTCCACCACCTTGGTCACCTTGCCGACGAGCCCGCCGCTGGTCACGACCGTATCGCCGCGGCGCAGCGCCTTGATCATGTCCTGGTGCAGTCGCATCTTGCGTTGCTGCGGTCGCCAGATCAGAAAATACATGATCACGACCATGATGATGAGAATCCACATCGGATTCTGCGGCGACAGATAATTCATGGGCGAGGCAGCTTGCGCGTAGGCGGGGGTAATCAGCATTGCTCCTCCGGGGGGCCGCTTCAAAGTGCGCCGGCCTGGTCGGGAAGGGCCGAATTTGCGCGGAAATCGGCGCGGACTATAGCCAGGGACGGCCCAATTGCAACGCCGCGCGCCCAATCCTTACGTCGCGTCTGGCGGGAACAAAACGAGGCTCCAGGCCACGCTTGCAGGCTTTTCGGGGCCCCGCTAAGGGGATGGCCGCAAGACGGTAGCATTATGGCCCAATCTCCTCAGCGTTTCCGCGATCAGGCGCAAAGCGACGCCGCGCAGGCCGTCGAGGCCGACCCGCTTCCTGCCGACAGCGGCGCGATCCTGCAGCGGATCGCCGATGCGCTCGAACGGCTGGCGCCGCCCCCTCCCCCGGCACCGGATTTCACCGCCGCTGACGCCTTCATCTGGCACCCCGAAGGTAAAAGGCTCGGCCCAGTGCGCCGCGTCAACCGTGTCGACATGATGTTGCTCAAGGGCATCGACCGTGTACGCGATCTCCTCGTCGAAAACACCGAGCGCTTCGCCCGCGGGCTGCCGGCCAACAATGCGCTCCTTTGGGGCGCGCGCGGCATGGGAAAGTCCTCGCTGGTCAAGGCCGCTCATGCGGCGACCGACGCGTCCTACCCGGTGCCCGGCGTCAAGCTCATCGAAATTCATCGCGAGGACATCGAGTCGCTTCCGGACCTGATGGCATTGCTGCGCAATGCGCCGCAACGCTTCATCGTGTTCTGCGACGACCTGTCGTTCGACGCCGAAGACACCTCCTACAAATCGCTCAAGACCATGCTCGAAGGCGGCATCGAAGGCCGCCCGCAGAACGTGATCTTCTACGCCACCTCGAACCGCCGCCACCTGATGGCGCGCGAAATGATGGAGAATGAGCGCTCCACCGCCATCAATCCTGGCGAAGCGGTGGAGGAGAAAGTCTCGCTGTCCGACCGCTTCGGCCTGTGGCTCGGCTTTCACCGCTGCAGCCAGGACGAATATCTGGCGATGGTCGAGGGCTACGTCGCGCATTACCGCGTCCCGATCGCCGGTGCGGAGTTGCGCCGCGAAGCGCTCGAATGGGCGACGACCCGCGGCGCGCGCTCCGGCCGCGTGGCTTGGCAATACGTGCAGGATTTGGCCGGGCGGCTGGGCGTCAAGATGGACGCCGGAAGTCAGAAATCGGAAGTCTGAGATCAGAATTCGGAAATCAGAGGTCTGAAGTCAGATCGGAAGTTTTCCGACTTCAGATCTCCGAACACCCAATCTCGATTATGCACCGCCGAGGAATTGCTCCGGATCGACCGGAGTCGCGCCCCTGCGCACTTCAAAGTGCAGCTCAGGCGATTTGACGTTGCCGGTCTCGCCGGACTTGGCGATCACTTCACCGCGCTTCACCGTCTGGCCGCGCTGGACCAGTATTTCGCTGGCATGCGCGTAGGCGGTAACGAAGCCGTTGCTGTGGCGGATCAGCACCAGATTGCCGTAGCCTTGCAGTTCGTTGCCGGCGTAGGCGACCACGCCATCGTCAGCCGCCTTGATCGGCGTCCCCTCGGGCAACGCGACGTCGATGCCGTCATTGACCGATCCGTTGAGCGTCCGGCCGAACCCGGCAATGACGTGCCCGCGCGCCGGCCAGCGGAAGCTCGGGATCGCACCCACCGGCTCTGCGCTCTGGACGGGGGTCTGCTGTACGGGAGGCGGCGCGACCGGGTTCGCATTATAGGCGGCGTGCGGCGACGGCACGTTGGCGACTTCCTGGCGTGGTTGTGGCGCCGGCCTTTCCGCACGACGGCGCCCCCTGGCGTCGGGAATTGCGATGCGCTGCCCGATCCTCACCATAGTGTAGGGCGGAATGTTGTTGGCCTTGGCCAGCACCATGACCGACGTGCCGTAGAGCCGCGCGATGCTGTTGAGAGTCTCCCCGGGGGCCACGACATGCACGCCCGCAGTCGGGGCCAAAGCCGTTCGCGGGCTGCCGACGGACACGGCATCGGGCACCGTCGCGATCCGCGTTGTCGGCGGTGCGTAGGCGGTGGGCGCGCGATGGTAGCGCGGAATCACCAGATGCTGGCCGACACGTATATCGGCCGGATTGGCGATGTGATTGGCCTCCATGATCACTGAGGCAGGCACGGCGTGCCTGCGCGCGATCATGTCCAGGGTTTCGCCGGGCGCCACGGTGATCGCCGTTCCGCCGTTCCAGCTCCAGGCCGGTGGCGGCGGTGGCGGCGGCTGTACCGAGCCAGTGATCTCGGAATTATTCGGCTGATAGGAGGCCATGCCGCGCCCACCGCCCGAGAAGCCCTGCGGATCAGCGCTGGCAACCGGCGGCAGCGGCCGGCTGACGACGTGGTCAGATGCTGGCCGCGACGGAATTGACCCGGTGGTTTCGGTTCGCGTGGGGGTGTCCGAACCGAACATGTCGGAAAATCGGCCAGAGTCGGTGCAGCCCGCCGCACCCAAGCCAATTAATGAAATGGCAACCACTTTTGGCCAAATGGCCGAACAACGCCACGCGCACATGGTTACTCGCTCGCACGCAACAGACACTGTGCGCGACTAAACAAGAGTGCGGTAAACAGGGCCTTTAAGCGTCAGGGTCAGCGTTTAATAAATTCTGGACTGTGGCAAAAACGCTACAATTCGCGCGCCTGGCCCGGCAGGAGCGGTACGAAGCGCACCGCGATCAGTTCCTCGCGCTCGAGCACGCCGCCGGGCGCTTTTGTGAGCTTGACGAGGTGTTGGGGGCCACCGCGCGGGCCGAGCGGCAATACCATCTTGCCACCTTCGGCAAGCTGGGCGACCAGCGCTTCCGGGATCATCCCGGCGGCCGCAGTCACGATAATGCGGTCGAACGGCGCACGGTCCGGGGCACCGGCGAGGCCGTCTCCGGCAAGAACCGTGACGTTGTCGTAGCCCAGCGTCTTGAGCCGGTCGCGCGCCGCATCGGCGAGCGTGCGATAGCGCTCGATGCTCACCACTTCGCGAGCGATGCGCGAGAGGATCGCGGCCTGATAACCCGAGCCGGTGCCGATTTCGAGCACGCGGTGCGCCGGCACAACGTCGAGCTGCTCGGTCATATAGGCCACCACGTAGGGCTGGCTGATCGTCTGCCCGCAGGCGATCGGCAGCGCCTGGTCGGAATAAGCTCTCTCAGCATAGGCGGAGGGTACAAAGTGCTCGCGCGGCACCTCGTCCATGGCGCGCAATACCGCCTGGTCGCTGATGCCGTGCCGCCGCAGCGCCAGCTGAAACTCCATGCGCTCGATGTCAGCAGCGGCTTCGGCGGCCACAATATCCTCACGTTCCGATCGTACCGGACGATATTATCACCCTAGCCGCACCACCGACACCCGATGCCAACGGCAATGCGGCGGCTCGCGGCAGGCTATAAAAATAATTCAGGGCCTGGAACCCTCGGCGATCCTCGGCGTTATGAGGTTTGCGCGGGGTTGTAAGGCAGCAGCGCGGACATTTCGAACAGGGCCTTCGGGGAGAAATTGCCTCATTTTTCTCCCATTACGGTGCAAACCTCACCGCGCGCGGACGGGGTGAAAATGTCAGCCAGTGGCGGCAGCGTGAACGGCAAACGCGTCCTCGTCGTCGAAGATGAGCCGATGATCAGGCTCCTGCTCGACGACATGCTTACCGATCTCGGCTACTCGATGGCCGCCGAAGCCGGCCGGCTCGACGAAGCGCTCGCGGTCGCAAACCAGGGCGGGTTCGACCTCGCCATTCTCGACGTCAATCTCAATGGCGAGCCGGTTACACCGGTGGTCGAAGTTCTGGTTAAGCGCGGCGTGCCGTTCGTCTTCGTCAGCGGCTATGCCCGCCGCGGCATCCCCGAAGAGCACAGCCGGATTCCACTTCTGCAAAAGCCTTTCCAGGCAGAGGGTCTCGCCCGAGCGCTCGCCGCCGCGACCGCAAGGGCTCCGAATTAACATCGCGGCACCTCACCGCGACCCGACCCGATCGCAGAAAACCGTCGATCGCGACGGCTGGGAAGCATCGCGTTCCGTCTGAGGGTCTAGGCGGCAAGAACCAAACACTCATCATGAGTCTTTTTGTTCGCTCGGACCGAACAGAGCCGCAAGCCGCGTCACGTACGGATCGTCGGTCATGTCGAGCTTGAGCGGAGTGATTGCGACGCGGCGGCGGTCAAGCGCGGCCAGATCGGTGCCGTCGGCCGCTTTGACAAACGGCTGGCGCACATAGGCGATCCAGTAATACGGATTGCCGCGGCCGTCGGTGCGCTCGTCGATGTGCAGCCGCTCCTGCCGGCGGCGGCCTTGCGCGGTCACCTCGACACCTTTGACTTCCTCCGGCGAGCAGTCGGGAAAATTGATGTTGACCAGCACGTCGCGCGGCATGCCATCGGCGAGCACGCGGCGGATGATGTCAGGAGCGAATTTCAGGCTGGTGTGCCAATGCGGCGGCTGGCCCGATCGCGATTTGTAGGACTGTGAGAGCGCCAGCGCCGGAATACCGAGCACCGTGGCCTCCCTGGCGCCGGCGATGGTGCCGGAATAGATCACGTCCTCACCGGCATTGCGGCCGCGATTGACGCCGGAGAGAACCAAATTCGGCGGCTTGTCGCGCAGCACGTGCCGCACGCCCATGATGACGCAATCGGTCGGCGTGCCGCGCACAGCGAAACGGCGGTCCTCCACCTGCCGCAGCCGCAGCGGATCGTTGAGCGACAGCGAATGGGCGACGCCGGATTGGTCGAATTCCGGCGCGACGATCCACACGTCGTCTGACAGCGAGCGCGCGATCTTTG
>DATJTL010000378.1:0-10106 GCA_035503415.1 Xanthobacteraceae bacterium | reverse complement strand
GTAAATTCCTTCCGCAGATGGTACATCTCTGCGTAGCGCTCATTGCACAGAATGAGCCGCGCGGCGCCGTCGAACATGCACAGGCCCTGCGTCATGTTGTTGAGCGCGGACCTGACCAAGCGATATTTGGCGCGTACGCGTCCGACGACTACGATCGCCGTAAGCGCCGAGATGGCGCATGCGACGATGACGCCCATGACGGCCGCCGCGAACGGGGCCGATGGGTCGCTGAGCGCCCGCACCAGCCAATGGGAGCCGAACAGATAGAAGCCGGCAACGCCCGCGGCAAATCCGCCCGCGCCTGCAAGCGCGACGAATCCGTTGCGACGGGTCGTCCTCGATAACTCTACGGCAAAAGGCATCGCGTCTGCCCCGGCTCAATCGGCGCAAAATAATTGCCAAAATATTCGCCAAGGGGTTGTTTTGAAGTTAAAGACCGATGAAAGATTTGTTAACAAAAGCTGAGCGGCGCCGCGCCCCGCCGGCCAAAACGGTGGACCAACACGGCGGATTTCATGCTTCCGACACTTTTTGACGGCATGCCGCGCGTCGGGGACGAGGGTCATCATTCATGCTCCGGCCAACGGCCGCATCGATCGCTTGCGGCGTGCTCATTGCCGCGGCCGCACTTGCCGGCTGCGCCAGCAACAATGCCCCGCCGACCGGCCTGCCGAGCTTTTATCAAAGCCTCGCCACCGCCGACGCCAAGCTCGACGTCGGCGCAGCGCAGTCGATGATTTCCGGCTACCGCACGAATAATGGCCTTGGTCCAGTCACCATCGATCCGGAATTGATGAAGCTCGCCAGCGAACAAGCCCACGCCATGGCGGCGCACGACAAGCTCGATCACAACGTCTGGCGTCCGTTCCAGGAACGCATCCAGCAATCGAGCTTCGACGCCGCCGTCGCGGTCGAGAATATCGCCGCGGGCTACGATACGCTGGCGGAAGCGTTTTCCGGCTGGCGCAACTCGCCCCCGCACCGCGCGAACATGCTCAATCCGAACGTGACCAAGATGGGCATCGCCGCGGTCTATGCGCCGGCGTCGAGATATAAAGTGTTCTGGTCGCTGATTCTCGCCAAACGGGACGACCGGCCGAGTTAGACCAAGTCGAACATTTCGCGCCCGAAGGTCGCGCGCGCTTCGTCGAGCAGCGGCGTGACGGCGGCGCGGAATTGGGCGTGCTCGCCGGCGGTCAGTTCGGTGATCTCGCAGCCCTCGGCCAGAATAGCCGCGCGCGCCTGCGCATCCTCCTCGACCGTAAGCCCGCGCTGGAAGGCAACCGCGCTCTTGATCGCCTCGCGCATGGCATCCTGCAGTTCCGCCGGCCAAGCCTCGAAGGTGGGGCGATGCAGAAAAATCGGCCGTGAAATGTAAAAATGGTTGGTGACGGTGTGGAAACGGTGAAACTTGTGCACGCCGTAGGTTACCGTGTTGGCGAACGGATTTTCCTGGGCGTCAAGGCTGCCGGCCTTGATGCCGGCTATCGCTTCAGTCAGATCGCAGCGGATCGGCACGGCACCAAGCAGTTCGAACGTCCTGGCCTGCACCTCGCTCGGCAGCACGCGGATGCGCAGGCCGCCAAGATCGGCCGGGACGCGCACCGTGCGCAGACGATTGGAAATCTGGCGAAAGCCGTTCTCGAACCAGCCGAGAATGCGGTAGTTGCAACGCGCCTCTATCCGCTCCGCCAGATAACGCCCGAGCGCGCCGTCGATCGCGGCACGCGCATCGTCCCTGCGCTCGAACAAGAACGGCAAATCGACGAAGCCGAGTTCGCCGACGCGGTCGGTCAGGTAGCTTGACGACTGATAGCCGAGCGTGAGCACGCCGTCTTCCACCAGCCACAGAATCTCCTCGGCGCGATAGCCGAAATCCATGATGTTCCAGACATACTTGACGCTGATGCGGTCACCGAATTTTTGCTGCAGCGTGTCGCCGATGAGCTTGAGCGCACGCGAGAAGGACGTGGTCGGCGGCCCATAGCCACCCATGCGAATCGTAATCGGATCACTCATTAGGCTTTTTCCTCGGCGCTGATCGCGCCGGCGGCGAAACTACCCGAAGATCGCACGCGCATCACCAGCGAAATGCACGCGACCATTGCTGGCGCAACCTTTCGCGGATCGCCTTGGCGGCGGCAGTGGCGGCGAGCCGCAGCCGCTCGAGCCGTTCGACTCGCGCGAACGGGGATTGCGGCCGCACCGCGATCATCAGGTCGCAAAGCGCCAAGCGTTCGCTCCAGCTGCGGTTCATCACCACATGGTCGGCGGTCGCGCAGGAATCGGCGCGGGCCACGGTGAGATCGTCGGCTAATCGCTCGGTGACCCAGGCCGTCAACAGCACGCCGGGCGCAAAGCGGGCCCACGTTTCGTCATAGGCGATCTTCCAGAACCAAGCGCCGCTGCCGCTGCGTAGCGTGACCGATGCGGCAATCGGACTGCCATCGAGCACGATGCGATCGATCGTGACCTTGTGCTCCGCGGCAAGCCCGCTGACTGCCGCCTTGACGAAGTCACGGACGGCCGCGTCGCAGGCAGCGGCAGTGTGCGCTTTCCCCTTCCAGCCGCTCGCTTCGAGCGCAAGGAAATCCTCCAGTGCCGCGCCGACGCCTGCGGGCTCGGCCGCCGTCGAAAACAACAGCGCACCCGCTTCGTTCAAGCGCCGCGCGGTGCGGCGCAGTTCGCGGAAATTGCGCGGGCCCAGCGCCTGCTCGACATAACCCGACCGCTCGCCCTGCGGCGCAAGCAGCGCGCGCGAATGCCGGTTGAACTCGGCCGTGGGCATCCGCGCGCGCCGGATGACCGCCGCCAGAGCGGCAGCGAACGGGCCTTGCTCGGGCACAAACGGCAGCAGCAGCAATCCCGGCAGCCCGGAGTCACCGGCAAGATGGGCGAGCCAGGCGGCGATCACCGGCTCGGCCGCCTCGCGCTCGACCAGCGGCACGCCGAGCGGGGCAAACGGATGCGTCCATCCGACCAGCAACGGAAGCTTGATCCCATAGCGCCGCGTCTCGGTGCGCGCCGGGAAAAGGCCGAGAAGCTTGCGCGGCGTGGTCCCCGACCAGACCAGAACAGCGCCGGCGTCGCGGCCGAACAGCGAAGCGGCGGCGAACACGAAGGCCGGCTCGTAGAACACATTGGCGACCAGCGCCCGCGCGGCAAGCTCACGCCATTCGTTGGTGATGTCGGCGAGTTCCGCCAGCCTTCGCCACTCGACGACAAACGAATCGATCGCATAACGATCGGCGACAGCCGCCCGCCGCGCGCGAGCGATTGCCGCAGCCGTGTCGAGAGCGTGCGGCGCGTGTTCGGTCGGCGCGTTGACCGTCATGAGCGCCTCAGCGACCTTCGCGCCCGCCGAAAATGAAGCAATGCATCCCTAGCCTGTACTTCGCAACGAAGAACAGGCTCGCCGACTCGCAGACGAGCGTGATCGCGCCCGCCCAGGCGGCGCCGCTAATGCCCATGCGCGGGATCAGCAACAGGCAAAGCACGAGATTGAGCGCGAACGAGCCGGCATAGATCAGCGCGCAGGAGCGCCGCTCGCCGAGCATGTTAAGCAACCGCTCCGCCGGGCCGACCGACGCGCGCGCCAACAGCCCGATGGCGATAATGAACATCAGATAATAGCCGGCGACGAAGCCGCCGCCGAACATACGCAGCAGCGGCCGACCGACGGCGAGCAGGACCACGACCGAGCCGAGCGACGGCCAGAACGTCATCCGCACGGCGACGGCGAGAAAATCGGCAAGCCTCTTGCGGTCGCCGGTGACGTGATATTCGGCGAACTTATGCGCCAGTGTCTGCGCCACCGAGAAATAGATGAAGGCGACGAGCGCCATCGTTTTGGCGGCGGCGTAATAGATGCCGACCTCGTTGGGCGGACGAAAGAACTGCAGGACAATGACGTCCGCGTAGGTGAGCAACAGATAGAACGCCTCGACCACGAAGATCGGGGCCGAGGTGGCAAGCCAGGACCGAACGGCGTAGGCCTTCGGGCCGGCCTCGACCACGCCCGACAGCCGCCGGTCGAGCACGACGAGTTGCCCGAGTGTGACCGCCCACAGCGTGACGACCGCGATCAGCGTGGCGGTAACCGCACCCATCGGCGCGCCGAGCGCAAAGGCAAGCCCCAACAGCGCGAGCAGCGCGATTTGGCGGAGCACGTAAGCGGGGCTCAGCCCGAGATTGACCCAGTCATAAGAGCGCGCGATTCCGCTCTGCACCTGGGAAAGCCCGCAGATCGGCAATGCCGCGCAGGCGAGATAAAGCGGTACGATGGTAGCCGGGCCGATGTGCGGGGTTAGCGCGGTGACGATCGCCGCCGCTGCGCCTGCTGCCACCGTCGCGATGATCGTTGCGAGGAGGCGGCTGCCGCGGAGAAATCCGCGCAAAAGGGCGAAGTTTTTATGTTCGGTGTATTCGGGAATGAAGCGCTGCGCCGCGGAGCCGAGCCCGAGATCGACCATGCCGCCCAGAAGCAGAATCCAGGTCCACACATAGACGTAGATGCCGAACTGAAACCCGCCGAGCCAGCGCGCCAGCGCGATCTGCGACAAGAAGGCTACCAGCGCGCTGACCACGCGGATCAGGAACGCGGTGCCGGCGAGCCGCCGCGCCACCGATAAATCGCTGCCACCGGCAAACAATACGCGCAGCGCTTCCAGCGGGCTGCGCCAAAAAAACCGCTCTGAAATCCGCTCTGACGGACGCCAAAACAGACGCGAACGCGACGCGTGCTCGGAACCGATCGATGCCACAACAACCTCTCCGCCGCCGCCGGCGGGACATGAGCGGCACCGTTAGCAAGGAAGCGTTAAGAATAGGTTGGACGAAATTAACAATTGCTTTGGGAATTGCTCAACGATTCAGACGGGAATCGGCTGGACCGCCGCGACCGCATCGAGCGCAGCCGCAACCACGCGGCGCTCGTCGGCATCGAGCGCGCGCTGCGGCGCGATCGGATCGCCGACATCGTAGCCCTGCAATTGCAGCGCCGCCTTGATGCATGCGGCGAGATTAAAGCGCGCGAAGATTTCGTTGATACGCCAGAGCGCGCGCTGCAATTCCATCGCCTGTGGCCACTGCCCGTTGCGGCAGAGCTGGTAAAGCCGCACGCTTTGCCGCGGGATGACACAGGCGGGACCGGCCATCCAGCCGACGCCGCCGATCAGCATGACGGCGGCGGGTATGTGCGCGGACGCTGAAAAGACTTTCAGCTGCGGAGCGCGGTTGATGATCGACAACAGCCGGCCGGTATTGGTCGAGGCGTCCTTGATGCAGCGGATGCGCGGATGTTCGGCGAGCCGGGCGATCACGTCGAGCGACAGATCGCTCCTTTGGAATTGCGGATTGGTGTAGAGCACCACCGGCACCTCGACCGCGTCGGCGATGGCGCGGAAATAGGCTTCCACCTGCGCGTCGGCGAGCGGGAAATAGGACTCCAGAATAGCCAGGATGCCGTCGGCCCCAAGCTTGGCGTAATGGCGCGCTTGCGCCACCGCGTCCGCGGTGACGGTGGAGGCGACACCAGCGACGACCGGAACGCGGCCGGCCGCGGCTTCGATGCTCGTACGCACGATCGCGGTACGCTGCTCGTTGTTGAGATAGGCAAACTCGCCAGTCGAGCCGAGCGGGGTCAGCCCATGCACGCCGGCGGCGACGAGATCGTCGGCCAGCCGTCCCAGCACGCTGCTTTTGACGCGGCCTGATTCATCGACCGGAGAAACCAAGTAGGGAAAAACGCCGTGAAGTTCGCGCATTCGGTCATTCCCGTAAATTCAATGGGATTCGAAGCAACCGAATACACGTTTCCCGGGCGCAGCGCAGCATGAAGTGGTGCGCTACAGAACCGGGATCTTTGCATGCACGGTGTTTGGGACGGTCCCGGAGCTAGGTGCACCGCGTCCGGGAAACCTCTATTGGTTCGGCTTATAGCGCGCCATCGCGTCGCGCCAAACTTTTGTCCGATCGTCGTCGAACACCAGCGCCGGGTCCTCGGGCACGACATTCCAGGCCCCTTCGCGCAGTTCGCCGTCGAGCTGCAGCGGTCCCCAGCCGGCATAGCCGAAGGCGACCAGGCTTTGACGCGGCCCCTTGCCCAGACCGATGTCGCGCAGGATTTTCGGCCCGCTCGACAGCGCCACGCGTCCGTCGATGTCGAGCGTGTCGTCGCCGTGATACTCGGCGCTGTGAACCACAAAGCCGATTTGGGGATCGACCGGACCGCCGAAGAACAGTTGCACGCTGCCGCTGATCCCGCTGGCATCGGCGCCGTAGGCCGCGAGGAGCTTGGCGATCGAGCGCGCGCCGACCGGCCGGTTGATGACGATGCCGAGCGCGCCGCTTTTGTTGTGCTGCGCCACCAGGATCACCGTTTGCTCGAAAGGCGGCCCGCTCAAAGCCGAGGTAGCGACCAGCAACTGACCGGCGACCGAGGTCGCGCCGGAAATGTTCGGGGATGTCGGCAGCGGCAGCGCCGCATGCAGCGCCTCGACCGACAGGACGATCGCCGCGGCGGCCATGACGGAGCGCATGGTGTTGCGTGCAACCACGAGCCACTCGTATCAGACGGCGGATGGCGGACGGCAGATGACAAACATTCGACGCACGATCGGATGTTCAGATCCGTCATCCGTCGCCTGTCATCTCTCGTCCTTGCGCCGGAACATCAAACAAACTGTAAGGCGATGCCGCCCAGTTGGCCGAAGTCGGCGTGCAGCGTGTCGCCCTTGCGGGCAAACACGACGCGGGTGAACGAACCGGCGAGGATCAGATGGCCGGGTTCGAGCGTCACCCCGTGCTGGCCGAGCTTGTTGGCGAGCCAAGCCACGCCGAGCGCCGGATGACCGAGCACGCCGGCGGCAACGCCGGTCTCCTCGATCTCGGAATTGCGATACATGATGCCGCCGACCCAGCGCAGATCGACTTCCGTCGGTCCGACCGGCCGGCCACCCACCACGATGCCGGCGGCGGCGCCGTTGTCGGAGACTGTGTCGAATATCTTGCGCGGATCCTGCAGGCGCGCATCGACGATCTCGATCGCCGGCACGACATATTCGGTCGCGCGCAGCACATCGGTCAGACCGACGCCCGGGCCGCGCAGTTTCTTGCCGAGGACGAAGGCGAGCTCGACTTCGACGCGCGGCAGGCAGAATTGCTCATGCGGCACGCGCGCTCCGTCGGCGATCATCATATTGTCGAGGAGGTGGCCGTAGTCCGGCTCGTCGATCTGCGAGGAACGCTGCATCGCCTTCGAGGTGAGACCGACCTTGTGGCCGATGAGCCTGGCGCCGGCCGCGATTTTGCGATCCGCCACCTCGGTGGAGATCGCGTAGGCGTCCTCCATGGTGATATCGGGCCAGGTCTTTGAAAGCTGGACTGCTTGTTTGCGTTCCTTTTCGGCCGCCATGAGAATATCGGCGGCCTTCCGGCGATCCACGTCAGACATCATTGCAGGGAAGCCTCTTTTTTTCGATCACTGACAGGCGGCCATCAGCACGACGGTTTCCTCCGGGCATTCCCCGGCGGCCGGCTCGCGGCCGGACATCCAAACTGAAGGCGGACAATTCTCGGCGGACTGAACGTTGATCGGATGTCCGTCGCCGAACCCCTTCGCGCGGCAGGCTTTGGTCGCCGCCATCCCGCAATCGGGAGCGCCGTTGGGGGCAATAGCGCAGCGCTCGTGGACTTCGATCACCCGCATTCCGGGCAGGTGAAACAGCGTGGTCGCGGCTTTCTTGGTTGCCTCCGCGGCATTCCTCACCGCATCCTGGGTGGCAGCGGCGGCGCCCTGGGTGGCCTCGGCGGCGCCGTGTACCGCGTCCTGCGTGGCCGTTTCAGCGCCTTTATCGGACTGCTTGGTCAAGTCGTCGATTTTGCCGCGCGCGCTGTCCCACCAGTGGCCGAAGGCATAGATGAATCCGGGCCGGTCCGGCGGGGGCGGCTGCAATGGAAATAGCCCGCGCCCCTGCGGCGCTGACGGCGCAGCGGGAGCCACTGCCTGGGGCGCAGTCGGAGCAGGTGCCGCCGGCGCCGGGCTTGTGCCGGCCAGCGCGGACGGTAAGGCGGTCTGCGCGCCCGCCGCCGCAGGCAACAGCGCGACCGCAGCGAGCCACAGCATCGCCACGGCGCAACGCCCGCGCGGTTTCAAGGAGCCCGCGAGATTGAACTTTTCGGCGCTGTCCTTCATCGCCCTCCTCGTCGCGCCCACAGCCCACTGAGCGTACCGAGGGCCAACCCGTTGTCAGCCACAAGTGATTCTGACGGGCAATTTGGGCAGCGGCAAGTCAGATTTCCTGTTTCTTGCTGCCGGAGCGTGTAGCGGGCGCGATGGCGTGTCCGCGCCCCATGCTATCGGTCCTTCCGGCGTATCTCGCGCCAGCGGGACCAGACGAACCAGGCAAAGCCGGCCAGAACCAAGGCTACGACGGCGGTATCGAACTGGTGGAACAGGCGGCGGAAGGTCGGATCGGAGTTCCAGCGCGTTCCAAGCGTCATTCCCACATAGGCGAGGGCGAAGCACCAGGGCCACGAGCCGATGAACGAGTAGATCTGGAATTTGAGCATCGGCATCCGCGCCAATCCGGCCGGAAAGGAAATGAAGGTTCGGATCACCGGCAAGAGGCGGCCGACGAAGACCGTCACCGCTCCGTAGCGGGCAAAAAAATGCTCGGCGCGGTCGAGTTCTTCGTGGCGGACGAGAACGTATGCGCCCCAGCGCTCGAAGGCGGCGCGCCCGCCATGGGCCGCCACCAGGTAAGCGATCGTCGAGCCGATATTGCAGCCGATCGCGCCGGCCGTCGCCGCGCCGATCAGGCTGAACTTTCCAAGCGACACCAGATAGCCGGCGAATGGCATGATCACTTCGGAGGGCAGCGGGATACAGGCCGACTCGATCGCCATCAGCGCGACGATGCCGAGGTATCCGGCCGCTGCAATCACCGCGACAATGAAGGCCACGAGCGCCGAGAGAACGTCGTCGAGCATCGCTCAGCTATAACCGAGAAGGGGGCTGCGAGGGTGGGAAACTGGCCGGATCAGCGCCGTTTGCGCACCCGGCGGCCTTCGAGAACCACTATCTGGCGCCGTGCGGTCTCGTCAAACATCTTCTTGGGAACTTTCTCGGCGATGCCGAGGAGCCGTTCGCGCCGGTCCATTTCCTTCCAGACGTCGTCGGGGCGGATGCCGGTCGCCACCCAAAGCACGACCAGATTGTAAAGAAGGTCGGCGCTTTCCTTGACGACCGCGTCACGGGCGCCGTTCATGGCGTCTATGACGACCTCGACTGCCTCTTCGGCAAGCTTTTTGGCCATCTTGCCGCGACCCGAGCGCAGCAGACGGGCGGTCCGCGAGGTCGACGGATCGTCGTTGCGGCAGCCGAGCGCGGCGTTATAGAGCCGGGTGATAGAATCACTCATGGCCCACGAGAATAGCCCGATCTTGTCGAGAGTGTGTTAATGGCCCGGCGGCGGCCGGTCGCGCCTCATTCGTCTTGTTCTTCTTGCGCCAAAAGGCTCGCATTGCCGCCGGAGGCGGAGGTGTTAACGGTCAGGACCTGCTCGGTGGCGAAGCGGCGCAGATAGTTCGGCCCGCCGGCCTTGGGGCCGGTCCCCGACAGCAGGGTTCCGCCGAACGGCTGGGTGCCGACCACGGCCCCGATCATGTTGCGGTTGACGTAGACGTTGCCGTTGGCAAGGCGCGCGGCAATGCGCCCGGCAGTGAGATCGATACGCGAGTGAATGCCGAGCGTGAGCGCGGTGCCATTGCGGGGGATGTCGCCGAGCAGCGCGTCCAGCTCGTCGGCGCGCCAGCGCACGACGTGCAACACCGGCCCGAATATCTCTTCGGTCAGATCGCGGGCGGCGTCGAGCTCGATGATGGCCGGCGCCACATAGGTGCCGCGATCCGGCAGCGTCCGCTCGCGATCAAACCGGAAGCAAAGGCGGCCGGCGCGTTCCATGGCGGCGATCCAGCCTTCGAGCTTGGCCTTGGCCTGCGCGTCGATGACCGGGCCGACATGCGTCGAGACTTCGCGCGGATCGCCGACTTTCAGCTCGCGCGCCGCCCCGATCAGCATCTCAAGCATGCGCTCGGCGACGTCC
>DATJTL010000377.1:0-3085 GCA_035503415.1 Xanthobacteraceae bacterium | reverse complement strand
AAGTTCTATACCTTCACCCAGCACCTGATCGTGCCCGAAATTCTGGTGTTCTCGCGCAAGACCTGGAACACGCTGTCGCCGGACGATCAGGTCCTCCTCCGCAAGCTTGCGCGCGAGGCGCAGGCCGACGAGCGCGTGCATTGGATGGCCTACGAACAGGGGGCGATGGACAAGGCGCGCGCCGCCGGCATCCAGATGATCGAGACGATCGATAAAAAGCCGTTCCAGGCCGCGGTGAAGCCGCTCTGGGACAAATACGGTCCGCGCTTCGCCGGCCTGATCAAAAGCATCCAGGCGGTCGATTAGGCAAAGTCGGCGAATGACATTGCCAGCGAAGCAATCAAGCGTCGCGCTGCCGGCCGTCGGTCTGCGCGACGTCGCGCGGGGCCGTGCGCCGCGCGCGGCGGCTTGAGACGACACCAGTGACATCCGCCATCCGCACACTGATGGACGCGCTCTATGCCCTCTGCATGTGGGTCGCCGGCACGGCCCTGGTCCTGATATCGGCGGTGATTCCGTGGGCGGTTTTCACGCGCTACGTCCTCAACAGCGCGGCATCCTGGCCCGAACCGACCGCGATTCTTCTCATGATCGTGCTCACCTTCTTTGGCGCGGCGGCATGTTACCGCGTCGGGCTGCACATGCGCATGTCGTTTTTTGTTTCGCTCTTGCCGCTTCGTCTGCAGCGCGCGAGCGCACTGCTGGTCGAGGCGCTCATGGCGCTGATCGGTCTCTTCATGATCAATTGGGGCGTCAAGCTGGTGGTGGCGACCTGGCAAAATTCCTTTCCCGACTTTCCCGCGCTGTCGGTCGGCGTGACCTATCTTCCGATCCCGCTCGGCGGCGCGATCCTGCTGCTCTTTGTCGTTGAACGCTTGACCATCGGGCCGCCGGCACCGCGCCGGCCCGAGACGATCCCCACGTCAGGATGAATCGGAAGCGTGCCGATGGATATTTTCGTCCTGCTCGCCACTATGTTTGCCTGCTTCCTCATCGGCATGCCGATTGCCTATGCGCTGGCGCTTTCGGCGATTGCCGGTGCGCTGTGGATCGGCATTCCGCTCGAAGCGGTCATGCTGCAGATTTCCAACGGCGTGAGCAAAGTCGCCATGCTCACGATTCCATTCTTCGTGCTCGCCGGCGCCATCATGGCGGAAGGCGGCATGGCGCGCCGCCTCGTCGCCTTCGCCGACGTGCTGGTCGGCTTTACCCGCCTGCGCGGCGGCCTGTCGGTGGTCAACGTCGTCGCCACCACGTTCCTCTCCGGCATTTCCGGCTCGGCGGTCGCTGACACCTCCGCAATCGGCTCGGTGATGATTCCGCAGATGGAGAAGAGCGGCTTTCCCCGCGTGTTCGCCACCAACGTGACCATCTCGGCCTCGGTGCAGGCGTTGCTGGTGCCGCCGAGCCACAACGCGGTTATCTATTCGCTGGCTACCGGCGGCACCATTTCGATCATCAGTCTGTTCATGGCCGGCGTGGTGCCCGGTCTCCTGCTCGGCTTCGCGCTGGTCGTGCTGTGTCTGGTCATCGCCTACCGGGACGGACACCCGCGCGGCAAGGCGGTGCCCGTGCGCGAGGCGATCAAAATCTCGGTCGAGGCGCTGTGGGGACTGGTCACGCTCGTCATCATCCTCGGCGGTATCCTCGCCGGCGTGTTCACGGCGATCGAAGCCGGCGCCGTGGCCTGCGTCTGGGCTTTCTTGGTGACCATGTTCGTCTACCGGGACTACCGCTGGCGCGACCTGCCGGGGCTGGTGCACCGGACCATGCGCACGGTGGCGATGGTGCTGACCCTGATCGCCTGCGCCTCAAGCGTCGGCTACATCATGGCGCTCACGCAGATGCCGGGCAAGATCACGGCGTTCTTTCTCACCATATCGAGCAATAAGTACGTGATCCTGATGCTGATCAACGTGCTGTTGCTCTTGCTGGGCTGCCTGGTCGACATGGCGCCCTCGATTCTCATTGCCACGCCGATCCTGCTTCCGGTCATGCTCAAACTCGGGGTCGATCCGGTGCATTTCGGCATGATCATGCTGCTCAACCTCGGCATCGGACTGTGCCACCCGCCGGTCGGTGCCATTCTGTTCGTTGGCTGCGCCGTCGGCGAAGTCACGATCGAGCAAGTGCTGCGCCGCATCTGGCCGTTCTACGCCGTGATGTTTGTTGTGCTGATGCTGGTGACTTATCTGCCGGCGATCTCGCTCTGGCTACCGCATGTGCTGGGGCTTTAGGGACGCAATTACCCCGCCCCCAACAGCCGGATCGCTTCGTCACGGCTGAACAAATAGAGAAGCGCGCGCAGCGCCTCGCCGCGCGGCGTGGAAAGCTTCGGATCGCGCGCGAGCACGAGTGCGGCGTCGTCGCGCGCGGCGGTCAAGAACTGGCTGTGCACGTCGAGGCGGGCGATGTGGAAGCCGGGGTCGCCGCTTTGGCGTGTGCCGAGCACGTCGCCCTCGCCGCGCAGGCGCAAATCTTCCTCGGCGATGCGGAAACCGTCATCGGTCTCGCGCATGATCGCGAGTCGCGCCTTTGCGGTCGGCCCGAGCGGACCCTTGTAGAGCAGGAGGCAGATCGAGCGTTCGGCACCGCGGCCGATACGGCCGCGCAGCTGGTGCAGTTGCGCAAGCCCGAAGCGCTCGGCGTGCTCGATCACCATGACGCTCGCCTGCGGCACGTCGACGCCGACTTCGATCACCGTCGTCGCTACCAGTAGCCGCGTCTCGCCCGAGGCGAAGCGCGCCATGGCGCGGTCCTTGTCGGGCCCGCGCATGCGGCCATGCACAAGATCGGCCACGCCGCCGAAGCGGCGCTTTAATTCGGCGTAGCGCTCTTCGGCCGCGGCGAGATCGACGAGTTCGGATTCCTCGACCAGCGGGCACACCCAATAGACGCGGCGGCCTTCGTCGAGCGCGCGCGCCACGGCGTCGATGACCTCGTTGAGGCGATCGAGCGGAATGGTGCGGGTGTCGATCTTTTGGCGGCCGGCCGGCTTTTCGCGCAGCGCCGAAACGTCCATGTCGCCGAAATAGGTGAGCACCAGCGTGCGCGGGATCGGCGTTGCGGTCAGCACCAGGAGATC
>DATJTL010000376.1:0-3188 GCA_035503415.1 Xanthobacteraceae bacterium | reverse complement strand
CGGGAAACACGTCAATCTGGCGCCGCGCGCCACCTCCTCGGCGAGGTGGCCGCGGCGCTCTCTTTTGCGCGTAGCACTTGTCCGCATAGCCTTTGCCGGGAGTGACTCATGGACCTGCTTGCCGACCGTGGCCGCCGCGTCTCCGTGGAAGAACTCGATACCAGCCGGCTCCTCTCCCACGCCCGCCGCCAGGCGCACGAGCGTAATTTCGACGACGTGCTGATTGCCGACGTCGATTCCCACCACTACGAAAATGAATGCTTCGACGAGTTTCTGCCGTTCATCGAGAACGACGTGCTGCGCCAGCTCGTGCTCGCCGGCCGCACCAAGGGCCGCGGGGCATTGACGCCTCAGCAGGTGAGCTTTCAGGACATGGGCGGGCGCATCACCCGCTACCCTCTGCGCTCGTCCGAAAAGACCCAAGCCGGCAAGCTGCGCGACGTCGAATTGGGCCGGCGCTGGATGGACGCGATGAGCGTCGACTATTCGTGCTTGTTCCCGACGCTTTTGCTTTCGGTCGGGCTGCACCCTTCGACCGAAATGGAGGTCGAACTGTGCTTTGCCTATAACCGCTGGCTCACCGACAAGGTATTGCCCGAGGCAGACGGCCGCCTTTATTCGATGCTGTCGCTGCCGATCTCCGACCCTGACGAGGCGCTGCGCCAGGTCGAGACCTTCGGCCATTGCAAACACGTCACCGGCTTCATGGTGACCGCGGCGCGTACGCTGCCGATCCATCACAACAGCAACATGAAGGTGTTTCGCGCCATCGAGGAACGCGGGCTGGCGCTGTCCTTCCACTCCGCGATCAATATCGGCGAGCCGGTGTTCAAGGGACTAAACCGCTTCGCCTCGGTGCATGCGCTCGGCTTTCCCTTCTACAACATCCTGCACATGACCAACTGGGTCACCAATGGGCTTGGCGAACGCTTTCCCAAACTGCCGGTGATCTGGATCGAGGGCGGGCTGGCCTGGGTGCCGTTCCTGATGCAGCGGCTCGATCACGAGTTCATGCTGCGCGCGTCCGAATATCCGTTGTTGAAGAAGAGGCCGTCGGACTACATGCGCGACATGTATTACGCCTCGCAGCCGATGGAGCGGGTCGATCTGGCGGCGCTGGAGTGCACGTTCCGCATGATCAACGCGGAGACGCAGCTCCTTTATGCGTCCGACTATCCGCACTGGGATTTCGATCTGCCGTCGACCATTTGGGACCTGCCGTTTCTTTCCGAGAAAGCCAAGCACAATATCGTCGGCGGCACTGCCGCGCGGCTGTTCAAGCTGCCGCCGCGCAATGCCAAGCAAAAAGACAATCTCGTTCGCTACGGCAATCTCGCCGCCTGATCGGGCGAGACGCGGAACCAGATAGGGAAGGGGGCGGCGATGGACCGCAGGCGAGCTGTGCGCGTATTCGCCGGGGCATTGCTTGCGTCGCCGCTGGCGCGCGCGGCGCGGGCGAACGACGCGGTCGCGGATTTCTATCGGGGCAAGCAGATCACGCTGATCGTCGGCTATGGGCCCGGCGGCGGTTATGATCTGACCGCGCGGCTCGTGGCGCGCTATCTCGGCAAGTACATTCCCGGCCATCCCGACGTCGTGGTGCAGAACATGCCCGGCGCAGGTTCGATGCGCGCGGCGAACTACACCTATGTCAATGCGCCCAAGGACGGCACCGCGATCGCGCTGATCGCGCGCGACATGCCGCTGCTGGGTCTGCTCGGCGCCGATCCCAACGTGCAGTTCGATGTCCATAAATTTGGCTGGATCGGCTCGTCGTCGAGTTACGCCAACGACGCCTATATCCTCTTGCTTGGGCCGAAGGCGCCGGTTACGTCGATCGCGCAGGCGCGCAAGCCCGATAGCCCGCCGCTCGTGCTCGGCGGCACCGGCCAAGGCGGCACCGATGCCGATGTGCCGAAAATTCTGCGCGATACGATCGGCATCCGCATCAAACAGGTGCTTGGCTATATCTCGACGCCGGCGATCGTGCTCGCGGTCGAGCGCGGCGAGGTCGACGGCCGCACGTTCGATTATTCCTACGTGAAGGAGTCACGGCCGCAATGGCTCAAGCCGGACTCCGGCTTCCATGTCCTCGTGCAATTCGCCCGCCGCACGCGGCATCCGGACCTGCCGGACGTGCCCACCGCCCGCGAACTTGCGCTCGACGCCAAAGCGCGCGCGCTCATCGTGTTTGCCGAGACGCCGTTCCTCACCATGGCGCGCCCCTATATGGCGCCGCCCAACATCCCGGCCGACCGCCTCGCCACGCTGCGCGCGGCGTTCGATGCCGCGCACCGCGATCCGCAATTCCTCGCCGAAGGCGCCAAACTCGGCATCGATATCAGTCCGGTCACGGCTGACGCGATCAGCCAGGCGCTCGACGACATGGCGCACGCCTCGCCGGATGTACTCGGTTACATGAAGCGGTTGATGGCCGGCGCGAAGGGCGGGTGAACGGGCGCATTCGCCGCGATTTTCGGCGCGTCTCTAGGGCTGCTCTTCACATTCCATGAGAGCACCATAACGATCGCCTGCCCGCCCCATACGCGTGAGTTGAAAATGTTTGCGTATAAAGCTAGCGTTTCAGAAATCGGGTACGACCGGGCAAGGGGGCAAGCTTGGAACGGGCCGAAATCGAGCGGCTGCTCGGCCGCGCGCCGCGGATAACTATCGAAAACATCCTCGATCACCCGCGGCTCGAACAAGCCCGCCGGGCCTACCTTGATTCCTTTCTCAAGGTGTATGACGGCGACCCATTCATGATCCGGCTGCTCATCGAGTCCGGACGATTTTTCGTCTATTACATCGTCCTTCTACTCGAGAGCGCGTACGATCCGGCTCGTCGTGAGACTTGGCCAACGATAGGTCTCGTGAAGGAGACGATGGCCGCCTTTGGCCTGGGGCGAGCAAGCGATCGCCATATCGATCATCTGCTCGCGCGTCTTTGTACGGTCGGCTGCCTTGAATCGCGTCCGTCCGAGCACGATGCGCGGGTACGGATTCTAACGACAGGCGAAAGGCTGCGGCAGCACGACCGCGACTGGCTCGCGGCCAATTACACCCCCCTGGCGCTGCTCTACCCGCACCACGACTATAGCCGGGTACTGCAGCGTGATCCCCAGTTCCAGGTATTGCATCGCCGCGCCAGCATTCCCTTCATGGGGCTTGGCGCGGCGCTCATGGGGGAA
>DATJTL010000375.1:0-2612 GCA_035503415.1 Xanthobacteraceae bacterium | reverse complement strand
TCGCCGACGGTTTCGAACGAAGCAAACTGATCGAGCAACAGGTTATAGCCGCGCGCCGCCACCTGGCGGATCGAGTCGGGGCTGCCGGCTCCCATCCACATCGGCGGATGCGGCTTTTGCGCGGTCGGCGGCTCGACGATGATGTCGTCGAAGCTCCAGTATTTGCCGTGATGGGAGAAGCGCTGCTTGGCGGTCCACGACTTGATGATCACGTCGAGCGACTCGTTGAAACGCGCGTCGGCTTCGGTGATCGGCACGCAAAAGCCCAGGAACTCGTTGTGGCGATAGCCCTTGCCGACGCCGAAATCGAGCCGGCCGCCGGACAGCAGATCGATGGTCGCCGCCTGCTCGGCGAGCAGAACCGGATTGTGCCAGGGCAGCACCAGCACGGCGGTGCCCAGCCGGAGCGTGCGGGTCTGCGCCGCCACCCAGGTCAACAACGTCAGGCTGGCGGAGACCTGACCGAAGCCGGTGAAATGGTGCTCGACCAGAAACGTCGAGTGATAGCCGAGCGCTTCGGCCTCGACGTTGTAGTCGACAAACTGTCGGTAGCCATGGCCGGAATCGACATCCGGCCCACCGTGGCGGGCGGTGGCGCTGCCGAATAGACCGAACCGCATGCGGGCGCTCCCTCTCTTCCGCGCCAATGTAGCGCATGCCCGGCGGCCGGAGCTATAGTTACGGTGTCATAAAAATATGGGGAGCGAACATGCACCGGGAGATGATGGCGGCCGTTGTGGGCGCGCTGATCGCGAGTTTTGTTGCAGCGCCGGTCGGGCAGGCACGGGCACAAGACTATCCCACCCATCCGATCACGCTGATCGTGCCCTATCCGGCGGGCGGCGGCGTCGATCTCATCGGCCGCCTGGTCGGACAAAGACTGTCGGCCGCGCTCGGCCAGCAGGTGGTGGTCGAGAACCGCGGCGGCGCCGGCGGCATGATCGGCACGCGCGACATCGCCAAGGCCACGCCCGACGGCTACACGCTGGGCGTGATGCTGACCGGCATCAGCCTCAGCCCCAACGCCGGCTATGACATCAACAAGGATTTTTCGCCGATCGGCTCGATCGCCACGACGCCGATGTTCGTCGTGGCCAATCCCTCGTTGCCGGTGAAATCGCTCACCGACATCGTCGCGCTCGCAAAGAAAGAGCCCGGCAAGATCTCTGTCGGCACCCCACCCTCGCCGACGCTCAATTATTTCACCGCCAAACTGCTCGATCTGGTGGGCGGCATCGACACGATCACGGTCACCTATCGCGGCACCGCCCCGCTGACGACCGACCTCATCGGCGGTCAGGTGCAGCTCGGCATCGATACGATTCCGGCGGCGATCAGCAACGTCCAGGCGGGACAGCTGCGCGCCATCGCGGTCACCGGGCTGACGCGCTCGGCGGCGCTGCCCAACGTCCCGACGTCCGCGCAATCCGGCCTGCCCGAATTCCAGGCCGTGCAGTATTACGGCCTCACGGCGCCAGCCGGCGTGCCGCGCCCGATCGTCGATCGGCTCAACAAGGAACTGCGCACCATGCTGGCGGCCGACGATTTCAAGAAACGCCTCATCGAGGCCGGCGACGATCCGGCACCGAGCACACCGGAGGAGTACGCCGCCAGCATCAAGCGCGAGGAAGGCAAGTGGGCGGCGCTGGTCAAGAAGCTGGGATTAAAAGTCGAGTAGTAGAGTAGGCATCCTTAACTTGTCATGCTCCGCGAAGGCGGAGCATCCAGTAATCTCAATCGGTTTCGTCTTAGCTCTGCATTGACGGCCAATGCGGTGATTACTGGATCGTCCGCCTACGCGGACGATGACAAAATCGTCTGTTAAACTTGTCATGCTCCGCGAAGGCGGAGCATCCAGTAATCTCAATGAGTTTCGTCTTGCCCGTGCATTGGCGGCCAATGCAGCGATTACTGGATCGTCCGCCTGCGCGGACGATGACAGTATTGAATATTATGCCGGACGAAACATCGGCACCGGCGGCCCGTTCTCGGTGTCGGCAAACACGACGCTGACCGGCTGGCCGATAGCAAGCGCGTCGAAATCGCAATCGACGATGTTGGTCAGCATGGTCGGGCCTTCGGCAAGCGTCACATAGGCGATCGCGTAAGGCTCCTTGGCGCGGCGCATGACGCTGAACGTGTAGATCGCGCCCTTCCCCGATGCATCGCGCCACTGCACGTCGCCGCTGCCGCAGAACGGGCAGACCGCGCGCGGATACCAGTGCGCGCGACCGCAGGCGCTGCATGTGGGCACGACGAAGCGGCGCTCACGCGCCGCATTCCAGAACGGTTGCGTTTCGACGTTGACGATCGGCGAAGGAATTTTGCGCGGCTCCGCCATCTCTCACCCCCGCTCCATGATCAGCGTCGCGCTGCAATGACGCGTGCCGAGCTGCATGCCGGTGCCTTGCGCGAGCGCGAGACCGCAGTTTTTCACCTGCACCTTCGGATGCGCCTCGCCGCGCAACTGCCGCACCGCCTCGATCACCTTGGTCATGCCGCCGCGATTGGCCGGATGGTTGTTGCACAATCCGCCGCCGTCGGTGTTGAACGGCAGCTTGCCGACGCCGGAAATCAGATTGCCGTCGGCGACGAATTTGCCGCCCGCGCCC
>DATJTL010000374.1:0-12276 GCA_035503415.1 Xanthobacteraceae bacterium | reverse complement strand
GCGTAGATTTCAGGATCGCTGGTTTGCAGAAAAGCATTCACTGTCACGCCGCGATCGATGGCGAGCCCGGCGCGCTCGGCTGACGCCAGACGCGGCCGCACGCCCACGCCCATGACCACAAGGTCAGCGTCCAACGCTCCGCCGCTTTTGAGCGTTGCATGCCGGTCGTCGATGGCGGTGACCGTATCCTGCAGGTGAAGACGACGCCGTGCTCTTCGTGCAGCGCGCGGACGAAGTCGCCCATCTGCGCCCCAAGGACACGTTCCATCGGCCGTGCTTCCGGCGCGACCACGTGGATGTCGATGCCGCGGGCGCGCAGCGCCGCGGCCACCTCCAGCCCTATAAAGCTCGCACCGATCACCACCGCGCGGCGGGCATTTTTGGCGTTGTCGATGATGGCGCGGCAATCGGCGAGCGTGCGCAGCGTGTGGACATGCGGCGCTTCGGCGCCCGGGATGGGCAAACGAATCGCCTCGGCGCCGGTCGCCAGCAGCAGCCGGTCATACGCAAACTTCTTGCCGGCGGCGGTCGCGACTTCGCGCGTTTTGACGTCGATGCCGACCACCTCGGTATTGAGATGCAATTCGATGCCGCTTTCGGCGTAGAACGAATCCGGCCGCAGCGGTACCCAATCCTCCGGCGCGCCGCCGGCGAGGTAGTCCTTCGACAGGTTCGGCCGATCGACCGGCGCGGCGGCATCCTGGCTGAGCATCGTGATAGCCCCGTCAAAGCCGCGCCGCCGCAGCATCTCGGCCGCCGCAAAGCCCGCCGCGCCGCCGCCGATAATGACGATCCGGCCTGGGAGGCTGGTTTTAGGAGCAAGTGTTTTTGGTGCAAGTGTTTTTGGTGCAAGACTTGGCGCCGGCTGCGCGCGCTTTTCCCGCACATAGAGGTGGCTGTCGCGCACTTCGACATTCCAACAATCGACGGGACTCAGGGCCGGCGCCCGCAATGCTTCGCCGCTGCGCAAATCGAAGCAGGCGTGGTGCCAAGGGCAGTGCACGATTGCTCCGCTCACCACGCCGTCGGCGAGCGGTCCATGATAATGGGTGCAATAGGCGCCGACTGCGAACAAGTCGGTGCCGCTTTGGACCACCAGCACCTCCTCGTCGCCGACGTGGCCGACCAGACGGCCGTTGACGAGGTCGCTCAATGCAATGCCGGCGGTCAGATCGGGGCCGCTCGGAGAGGCTTGCTGTTCGGCCATTGCCGTCCTCATTTGTCGTGAGGCCGTGATGTCGGCCTGATAAAATCTGCCGGTTAATTCTTAGATCAATTGGGCGGCTAAAGGTTCCGCGATTTTAGCAATAACCCTTTCATCGCGCTGCTTGAGGCCGTAGCCACGGACCTCGCTTCACCATCAGCCTGAAGCACAGCACCCAAAGTCTTCAGCTATCCGCAAGCTGGTCGGCCGATTACCCCATCTTTGATCCATAGCGAAGATTTCATCCGCGACACTGAACGCGGCTGCCTTCGTCACCGAAGCTGTGGCCGATCGGCAACAGCGGTCGATGGATTTCGTGCAACTCTCGCGATCGGACGCTTGGCAAAGTGCTTTCTATCGCAGCGTGGTTGACGTGGGGCGCCGCCGGAATGCAACGCTCGGCGGCGAGTTTGAGTGATGCGCCTGGGTCTTTGCGTGATGCAGCGCGTGGCGCTGCCGACCGTAACCTTGGCGTGGGGAAGTGTTCGGAATGCGAGTGCGCGTCGACCGTGGCCAGCGCAGGTTGTTGTTGGCGTCAAGCTCGCTCGCCGCGCTTTTGATCAGCGGCGGTGCGCCGTCGGCGCTTGCTCAAACATTCACGATCAACAGTTCTCCCGGCAACGTTGTTATTCCCAATACAACCTTTACTTCCGTCACTGGCTCCAATGTCAGCGTTGGCGGCAGCGTCATCAATACCGGCAAAATCCAGCCAGCCTCGACCGGTATCTTGATCGAAAACAGCGCGACGCTCGTCGGCGGCCTGACCAACGCCGGCACCATCACTGCAAAATCTCAGGGAATCATCGTCGATAACGGCGCCAGCGTCCTCGGTGGCATCAGCAATTCCGGCACCATCTCGGCGAGTCATTTCGGCGTGGTGGTCGGCAATTCTGTCGCCTCCACGACGATAGCGACGTTCGGTGGCGGCATCACCAATAGCGGCACGATTTCCTCGGCGAACCGCGCTGCCATCGCCGTCGGCGGCGGCCTCTTATCCGGCAGCCAAGCGATTACGGTATCGAATTTCTCCGGCGGTATCAGCAATTCAGGCACTGTCTCGGCCCCCATCCTAGCCATTATCGTTGGCGGCGAGGCCGAAGACAGCGCGACAATCACGGTATCGACCTTCTCCGGTGGAATTACCAATAGCGGCACCGGCACGATTGCAGGCGGCGACGGCATCGCAGTCGGCGGTCAGGCCTTCACCAGCGCTCACGTCGCGATCTCGACCTTCGGCGGCGGCATCACCAATGCGGGCACGATTTTAGCAAGCGGCCTCGGCTCCGGCATCGTCGTTGGTGGCGAGGCGACGGGCAGCGCATCGCTTGCGGTATCGAGTTTTTCCGGTTCTATCAGCAATAGCGGCGTAATCTCCTCGGGTGCATTAGGCATATGGGTTGGCTTCTCGCTTACCGGCAACGCGACAGGAACGCTGGCGACATTCTCCCAGGGAATTACCAACAGCGGTGCTGGTACGATCGCGGGCAGTAAGTTCGGCATCCTGGTTGGCAGCGGCGCCAACGGCACCAACGCTCAGGGCACGATCTCGAATTTCTCCGGCGGCATCAGCAACGCCGGCACCGTCTCCGGCGCCGCCGGCATCTTCGTTGGCGGCACCGGCACTGGGAGAGCAACGATATCGACGTTCGCCGGAGGAATTACCAATAGCGGCGCCGTCCAGGGTGGTCAGGGCATCCTGGTTGGCGGTCTCGCCTTGGGCCCCGGCCAGATCACGATCGGGACCTTCTCCGGTGGCATCGTCAACTCCAGCACCGGCACCGTCTCGGGCATTATTGTCGGCGGCACTGCCTTGAGCAGTGTGTCAGGAACTCACGCGACAGTAATGATATCGACGTTCGCGGGGGGAATTATCAACAGCGGTACCGTGCAAGGCGGCGAATCCGTCACGGTTGACGGCAACAACGGGATCGTCGTCGGCGGTCGTGTCAGCGGTGTGGGGCACATCACGATTTCGACCTTCACCGGCGGCATCACCAACACCGGCCGGATTTCGGCGGGAACCGACGGCATCGTCGTCGGCGCCGACGCCACGATTGCGAGCTTCGTCGGCAATATCAGCAACGCCGGACTCATTACGGCGAAAAGCGGTATCGTCGTCGCGGGCAACGCCACCATCGACGGCGCGATCATCGACACCGGCACGATCCTCTCGACCGGTCGGGGCATCGGCGTCGGCGCCGACGACACGATC
The DNA here is from genome assembly GCA_035503415.1 of Xanthobacteraceae bacterium. GTDB lineage: Bacteria > Pseudomonadota > Alphaproteobacteria > Rhizobiales > Xanthobacteraceae > BOG-931. Next base: position 8,860 of record DATJTL010000374.1, on the reverse strand, counting down.
AATACCAGCCACACCGCCATCGTCGTCACCGGGCCGACCCTGACCGGCGGCATTGCCAATGCCGGCACGATTTCCGCCGGCGGCTATGGCATTTTTGTCGGCGGCACGACCGGCCACGGCGCCGCCAACGTCTCGAGCTTCTCCGGCAATATCGGCAATAGCGGACGCATCACGGCGGCAACCGGAATCCTCGTCACTGACAGCACGATCAACGGCGCGATCGTCGACAGCGGCTCCATCCTCGCCACCAATCGCGCCATTGCCATCGACGCGACGAGCGTGATCAACGCCAGTCACACCGGCGTCTTGATCAGCGGCGGAACCCTGACCGGTGGCATCAGCAATGCCGGGACGATCTCGGCGGCCGGCGGTCGAGGCCTGTTGATCGGCGGCGCTTTCAACGTCGGCGGCAGTGAAACCTCCCGCACGGTGACGATCGCGACCTTAAGCGGCGGCATCACCAATAGCGGCACGATCGCGGCGGGCGGCAACGGGGTCATGGTCGGCGGCAAAGCCACTCTCTCAGGTAGTTCGAACCACGTCACGATAACGGTCTCCACCTTCGCGGGCGGCATCACCAATTCGGGCATGATCGCGGTGGGAGGGAACGGCATCCTGGTCGGCGGTACCGCAAATGTCGTCAGTGCTGAAAATAGCGCTGCCATCACGATCTCGACGTTCTCGGGGGGCATCAGCAACAGCGGGATAATAACGGCGAGCGGCGTCGGCATTGAGATCGGCGGCAGCACTTCCGTCTTCCATGCCGGCACCAACGCGGCATCGGTGACCATCGCGACCTTCGCGGACGGGATCACCAATAGCGGCATGATTGGCGGGCAAACCGGCATCCTGATCAATGCGCATGTTTTGACGTTCTCGGGGGCGATCGCCAATAGCGGTACGATCATCGGCAGTGGCGGCACGGCCATCGATGTCAGCGGCGCCAACAATGCGATCACCATCAATCAGAGCGCGGGCTTGATCTCCGGCGCCATCAAGCTTTCGGCTCATGCCGATGTGCTCAACATTTCCGGGGGCACGATCAATGGCAATATCGTCGGGGCGGGATCGAGCGACACCATCAACTTCAATATGGTGACGGGCACCTTCACCTATGGCAGCGCCTATGGCTTCACCGGGATCAATCAGGTCAATATCAATTCCGGCACCGTGATCCTCAATGGCGCCAACGACGCCACTGCGATCGACGTTCTTGGCGGCGCGCTGGCCGGCTCTGGCACCCTCGATCCGCTGACGCTGACGATCCACTCGGGCGCCACCTTCGCGCCCGGCACCCCAGGCGTGCCCGGCACGTCGATGACCGTCAGCGGCAATCTCGCCTTCCAGTCCGGCGCGCTCTATGTGGTCTATCTCAACAGCACCACGACATTTGCCAATGTCAGCGGGACGGCGTCGCTCGCCGGCACCGTGAACGCCAACTTCGCGACGGGCAGCGGTCTCGCGCGGCAATACACGATCCTGGAATCGTCAGGGCTGGGCGGCACAACGTTTTCCGGTGTTGCCACGACCGGGTTGCCGACAGATTTCAACGCATCGCTGAGTTACGGCACCGGCGATGTGTTCTTGAACCTCACTGGGATGCTGACGACGAGTACTCCGCTTGATCGAAATCAGCAGAACGTCGCCGCTGCCATCGATACTTATTTCAACAATGGCGGCGCGCTGCCGGCAGATTTCGTAGACCTATTCAATCTCAGCGGTACGAACCTGGCGAATGCGCTCTCACAGATCGACGGTGAGGACGCGACCGGGGCGGCGACCAGCACGTTCACGCTGATGAATGAGTTTTTGGACCTCATGTTCGGGCAAAGCGGAGGCGGCGGCCCTGGCGCGGCGGGCGGCGGGCTCGGCTTTGCGCCGGACCAGCAGGCGGACGCGCTGCCGCCCGACGTCGCGCTCGCCTACGATTCGATCCTCAAAGCGCCGCCGCAGCAAACCTTCGATCAGCGCTGGAGCACATGGGGATCGGGTTTCGGCGGCTCTAGCTTCCATTCCGGCAACGCGGCCGTCGGCTCAAACAATGTCAACGCCACGACCTACGGCAGCGCCGCCGGCATGGAGTACCGACCTGATCCGAATACGCGGCTCGGCTTCGCGCTTGCCGGCAGCGGCGTCAATTGGGGCCTGGCGGAAAATCTCGGCACCGGACGCAGCGATGCCTTCCAGGCCGGTGTCTACGCCAAGAGTGACTTCGGTCCGGCCTATGTGTCTGGCGCGCTGGCCTTCGGCAACAACTGGTTCACTACCACGCGCAACGCACTCGGCGATCAGTTAACCGCGAGTTTTTCCGGCCAGAGCTATGCTGCGCGAGCTGAAGGCGGCTATCGCTTCGCGTTGCCGCTGCAGTATGCGGTGATCGGCGTCACTCCCTATGCGGCGTTGCAGACCCAATGGTTCCACACGCCCACCTACAGCGAGACCGATTTCACCGGCGGGGGTTTCGGGCTGACCTACGCCTCCACCACCGCCAACGACACGCGCAGCGAACTCGGTGCGCGGTTCGACGATCTCGCCACCTGGAACAACAAGCCGCTGCTGCTAAGCGCCTCGCTCGCCTGGGCGCACGATTGGGAGAGCGGGACTGCGCTGAACGCCGCGTTCGAGGCGTTGCCCGGCTCGGCCTTCACCGTCAACGGCGCACCGCTGCCGCCGAACTCGGCGTTGACCAGCGCGAGCGCGCAATATTTCTTCACGCCGAACTGGTCGTTCATCGCCAAATTTGACGGCGAGTTCGCGCCCGCCGGGCAGACCTACGCCGGTTCGGGAACGCTGAGATATACGTGGTGACGGCAACCAGTTTTCCACGCTCGCCGACGTCGCTTATTGGCACTTAGTCGACATCGGCGCGCAAAGCTGGCGGGCGGGTTCGGCTGCTGGCTAAGACGCGCGCTCAGCTTCCTGATCGGCGGCATGGTTCAACGCGGTCAGGACGTAACCTTGCACATCGCCACCGGCCGCCCTTGCGACCGCAAACCAGCTGATATCAGCCTTTTCCGCGGCTTTTCGGCACTCGTAAGCAAGACGCCTGGCCTCGGCCCTATCTCGATGAGGCGTCGCTCGGACGTTTTCGCGGACCCAACGTTCGAGGAACTCGTGTGGACTGACCATGAATGCTTCCCAGGAGCCAAATAATGTAACCCTCGTGGAAACGCGTGCCATAGGCGGGTGTTCCTATCGCTGCGTTTTTGTTCGCTTCGGCGGCTATCGGGAGTACAGATGATGACGTCGGCCACCGCCGCCGAAGACAGTTTTTTTGATGGCCACTGAACGCGCAATCGCCGCGGATCAACGTGGAACCGCACCAGCTTAGGCCCCCGCCACGGTCAGTCTGCACGCTGTGGCGGTGCGACAAAATGCTCGGGTTGCAAGACTCGCCTCAGTTTTTATTTACCGCGGGAGAAGCGGTGTAGGACAGCCCCTGCGAGGGGGTCTTTTTGTATTGCTGGTAACTAACAAATCCGCTCGGATTCTGCGGGAGCGTATGCGGCTGCCATACCTTAGTATGCCCAGTAATTTGCAGATCCGCCCTGGATCTGCGGAAGCGTATGCGGCTGCCGTATTGTTTGTTGCTCTAGGCAGTGTCGCGCGCTGGGCAATCGGTCTGGTTGATCCCGAAAGCGCGCTTTATTCGACCTACTACCCCGCGGTCATTTTGGCGACCATAGTGGGTGGAACTGGAACGGGCGCGTTTGCCGCCATAGTCGGGGGGATAATTGGCTGGTGGGCATTTACGCCGCCGCACTTCGTGTTCCTGCCGCTGAGATTTGGTCAAGGCATCAGCCTTATATGTTACATGTTCGTTGCTTTCCTGATTGTCTGGGGCGCAAACCACTATTGGAGGTTTAGGCGCGTCCAAGACGAGGAGCGATTGCGGATGTTGGCTGTTGAAGAGCTTGGGCATCGTCTGAAAAACAAAATTGCGATGATTCAGTCGATCATAAGCTACCGGCTTCGTGAGTCTCCTGAGCTTAGAGATGAGATTACAACGCGTCTGGTCGCGCTATCGCGTACCGACGACCTTATCATGGCGATGCAGGGACAAGGGGCGCGCATCGGCGACATCCTATCTAACGAACTGGGTCCCTACGGATTTTCGCGAACGTCAATGCATGGGCCGGATCTTTCGCTTCCCCCGAGATTTGCGTGGATGATGGCGTTGATAGTGCATGAACTTGCCACCAATGCCGTGAAATACGGGGCCCTATCAACCGCGGAAGGCGCTCTAACCATCCGGTGGTCACTCGAAGATAGAACGTTAAAACTCGAATGGCGCGAAAGCGGCGGACCGCTCATCGTCTCTCCCATTCGACGCGGATTTGGCCTGCGACTGTTATCCCATGGTCTGGATCAGTTCGGCGGGGCTGTTGACACGGCTTTTGAAAAGACCGGGCTTATCTGCAAAATGGAAGCGACGCTTCCACAAGGTCCGCCGATCATCGTCCCTGAAGAGTCGCCCGTCCGTTCCGCTGTAGCGTAGCATTGCGGCTCAGCGGCATGGTGCACTCCGCTGCGGCAGTCACCACGAACCGCGGTGCTCTGGTACGTGGGCGATCAACGGTAGCGCTGCGACGAACAGTGCGGCTGCCACGGCGAACAGCCGGGCCTGGGTGTGGCCGGGGTCATGGGAGCTGGCCAAAATCGCGGTGTCTATCGAGACTGTGATGATTGTCCCGATTTGCATGAACATCGTTCGTAGCGCAGCAATGGTGGAGGAGTGCTCAGGTGCCAATTGCAGTCCGGCGTTGCGGCTGGCCGGGTTGTTCGTCCCACGACCGATTCCCATAAGGAAGGCGGAGCCGGCGAGCCACGCATAGGGTGGGATACCGGCGACCGGGCTCAGTGCAAGCAACACCATTCCGGTTGCGATAACTGCAGCCCCGACATACAGCGGTGTCCGGTAGCCCGTGCGCCGTAACGCGAATGCAGCAGCGATTGACAAGATGATCGCGGCAGTCCCTTGGGCGATGAGCAAAGTACCGGAGTCGAGTGCGTCGATGCCATAACGGTTGCTGGCGTAGAGCGGGACGAGAGCTATCACGCCCGAGGTGACGCCCCCGTAGAGTCCGTTGACCAGGTTGACCGCGCCGAAGCCTGTACCGCTAATCATGCGCGGAGCGATAAACGGGGCCGCCGAACGGTTGATGTGACGAAAGAACATCGCCAGAGCGCCAATCGCGATCGCCAGCGGCACCACGAATACCGGCGACCACGGGTAGGCATTCCTCTCGCCCAGATAAGTGACGGCGAGCATGCCGGCGATGAGGCCGCTACCGAGCAGCGCCATACCGGGAGCATCCATTCGATGGTGGATTTTTCCCGTCGGCAATTGATCACGCGGTATGTAGTACAGCGCCAGTACGATAACCGCGATGCCGATTGGCACGTTGACCAAAAAGATGCCGCGCCAGGTCCAGTACGTCACGAACAGCCCGCCGAATACGGGGCCGATCATCGCACCGATCGAGAAGATACTGCCAAACAAGCTGACCGCGCGATCGCGCGCGTCGCCGAAGTGATCCACGATGATCCCGGTTGCCGACGGCGTGAAACCCGCTCCGCCGGCCGCCTGCACCGCACGCAGCGCAATGAGCACGTAGATGTTGTCGGCAAGCCCGCAGCACAGCGAGGCTATGGTGAAGGCGACGACCGAACCGAGGAATACCCTGCGGCGGCCGTATTGCTCGCTGAGTTTCCCGCTGACCGGCAGGATCAGCACAAATCCGAACGCGTAGGCCGTGATGGTCCAGCCGACCCAGTTGATCGAGGTGTGCAACGCAAGCCGTAGCGAATGCAATGCCGTCGCAACTATTGTCGAGTCGATCGACATCATCAGCAAAGCCAGCGCGACGATCGTAAAAATCATCCCCCGGTGAACAGGGCGGCTCTCGAGGGGAAGACTCAAAAAATTGTCGGCGGCGCGGGCTTCATGCTGGACACTCATGGCGCGTCTATTATCAGCCGGTTGAGGATTCGAGTCCCCCCAATCCTGCGAGGGAGGCATGCCGGTTCCGCGAGGGGGCTTCGCGAGGGGGCTTCGCGAGGGAGACTTGGCGAGGGAGACTTGGCGAGGAGACTTGGCGAGGGTCGTCCAACTGCCGCTCAGAGCTTGAAGTGCCGTCGTGCCATTTGGCAGGCGTCATCTCCCGGCAAACAGGCCCTACAAACGTCAGGCCTCAAGCTGTAGATCGCACAGCTCGTCGAGATGCCGACGTCCCCCACCAGCGCTGCACAGCGATTACCGCTGCAGCGCATGCGTCCTCGGTCGTGGTCGACATATTCCTGGGGGATTCGATCCAGATCCGCGTCGCTTTCCAAGGAAAACCGTGGCCAGTCCCGCGAGAATGAGCAACACGCACCACAGGTCCGACACGCTGAGGCGGTCAGTTCAGCAGCCTCTTTCGGCGGACTGATCATCGAGGAAACTCCCAAGCGCCCTTTGGCTTAGCTACCAAGTCGAAAGCCTAATCGTAAGCGGGCACAAAAGCACCGATTTATCGCAAAATCTCATGACCGGCAGTGAGAGCGCTCCGGGCAATTGGCCGAGTGTGACGCCGACATGCAGACCCAAGGCAACGATGGACAAATGCCGAACAACGATTGCAATGCGTGCCCGGCATCGCTATATGGGCGTCGTTCGCGATTGCGCCTGACCCTTGCAGCTTCGGCCTTAACGGCCCTCCACAAGACACGCAAAATCCCGGATATGAAAGCCCATGCGAAATGGTTTGTATGGGCGTGCGACGCCTTTGCGCGTTTTCAACAAGGAGGCCATTGATGGCCACAGGTACCGTTAAATTTTTCAATGCCCAAAAGGGCTTTGGCTTTATCGTTCAGGACGGCGGCGGGCCCGATGTGTTCGTTCACATCTCGGCAGTCGAGCGCGCTGGTATGCGCAGTCTCAACGAGGGTCAGCGACTTTCGTTCGACGTGCAGGCCGATCGGCGTAGCGGCAAGTCTGCTGCGGCTAACCTGCAAGCAGCTTAACTTCCGTTCCGACGATGTCGCCAGCGCGAAAGCGCTGGCGTTTCCATTACGGAGGGACAACCGACATGGCGAATAAGCCGGGCACCAAGATCAAAAACGAATTTGTATTTTTTGACGTGGTTTATGAGGACGGCTCACGGCGCTCCAATCGGCGCGTGCCGGCCGAACTTGTCGGCGGTCCAGATAAAGACGAAGCCGCGCGTGGCTTCATCATTGAGCAGGATCGGGAAATCGCCGAGAGATCAGGAGTCCCGCCGCTGGCTGTGAAAAGCATTCGTCGTGCCGGCGTGAGGTAGCCAGTATAAGTCCTAGTGGCGTTTTTGGATTCGACCTTCGCTTCACGAGCTTCCGGCAAGTGTGGAGGTTCAGAAGTCCGCGCCTGCTCCACTAGCCTTTCCACAGCGGCGCGAACTGCGTGGCGACGACGGTCTCGTAAGCCACGTCGCGGTCGAGCACGCCTTGGCTGCGCAGGAATGCGGTCATGCCGGCGATGAAATCGCGCGACAGCGTGGCGTCGTAATAGGGCAGGTCACGGCGGATCAGTTCGGCGATCAGCGCGGCCTCTTCGGGCGGAAACAGCTTGTTGCCGACTTCGGTCGCCCGCGCCACGTTCGCCTTCAATGCGGCCTGCGTCTTGACGATGGCGCGCACGGCGGCGGCGATGGTCTGGGGCGAGCGCGCGATCAGCGCATCGGTAGTGGCGATCGTCGGCGCCGTGTAGTTGAAGCATTCTTTCGGCCCGTCGCCGCGGCGCGCGTCAATGACCACCGTGCCATAGCCGCCGCGCACCGCGACTTCCGCGCCCATGCCGTTGGCCCAGAAGCCGTCGAGCTTGCCGGCTTCGAGCGCCTTGGCGGCCATGACGCCGAAATTGGGGACCGTATCGATCACGCCCGGCACCGGCGCGATGTTGACTTTGTCGCGTTCGAGGTCGATGCCCGCCGCCGTCAAGAGTCCGCGCAGTCCGGTGTTGACCCACGGCGCCGCGCCGATGGTACGGCCTTTGACCACGCTGAGGTCGCCGCGCTTAGCCTTGAGATCGGAGCGCATCACCAGAAACCAGTACATGCCCTGGCCCTGCGCGGCGATCAGCTTCGCGCCGTTGAAGCCGGGAAACGCCGACGGCACCGCATGCGCCGCGCCGCCGACGAAATCGATGGCGCCGTCGCGCAACGCCGCATAGGCCTTGTCGACCGGGTAGATCAGCTCGAGCGAGACATCGAGCCCTTCGGCCTTGAAAAAGCCGAGCTCAACGGCGGCTTCGGCAATGAAGTAGGACGGCGAGATTTTATCGGGGACGGCAATTTTCATTTTCATTCACTCACGTCTTTAGCTGATAAGTCCGCTCGCTCTTGTCATGCTCCGCGAAGGCGGAGCATCCAGCATCCACCGCGGCGCGGCGCCTACTGGATCGTCCGCTGGAGCTTGTCATCGGGCCGGCCACTTCGGGCCGGACCCGTTGGCGGACGACGACAACGTTGGTTGGGGGAGTTCGGATCAGTTTTTCCCGTTCAACAGCCAGCCGAATTTCTCTTTCGCCTTGCGCGCCACTTCCGCGCTCGGCGCGTTGGTCGGCGGAAATTTATCGCGCCATTGCCACGGTTTGCAGGCATTGATCAAAGCCACCGAATGAGTGAGGTCGCCGGAGGCGCGGCGCTCGGGCGAGAGCACCGGATCGGCGGGGGAGTCCCACGAGCCGGTGATGAATTGGATCGATTCCTTCGGATCGGTGCGCGTGATCATCGCCCACAGCATCTGTTCGAGATTGGTGACGTCGATGTCGTCGTCGCAGACCACGATGTATTTCGACGCATAGGCCGAGGCGCCGCATTGTGCGCCGACATGGGCGGCCTGC
>DATJTL010000373.1:0-5121 GCA_035503415.1 Xanthobacteraceae bacterium | reverse complement strand
ATGCACGAAGACGTCGCCGGCATGCTTTTGCGTATCGGTAACGCGGAAGCGCACACCGTCGCCGCTCATCAGGCCGGTATCGCCGACCTGGCCGCCGGATTCGCCGTAGAACGGCGTCTGGTTGAGCACAACCGTGCCGCTTTCGCCGTTCTTGAGCGCGGCGACTTCCTTGCCGTCGTGCACCAGCGCGGCGACAACGCCCTCGGCCTTTTCGGTCTCGTAGCCGAGGAATTCAGTCGCACCGAGCTTTTCACGCAACGCAAACCACACCGCCTGATCCGCTGCCTCGCCCGACCCCGCCCATGACGCGCGCGCCTTTTGGCGCTGCTCCTCCATGGCGTCGGTGAACGAGGCGAGATCGACGCCGATGCCGCGCGGGCGCAAAGCGTCCTGCGTCAGATCGAGCGGAAAGCCGTAGGTATCGTAGAGCGTGAACGCAGTGACGCCGTCGAACATGTCGCCTTGCTTGAGCGACTTGCTCGCCTCGTCGAGGATGGCGAGGCCGCGCTCGAGCGTACGGCGGAAGCGGCTTTCTTCCAGTTTCAGCGTCTCGGTGATCAGCGCCTCGGCACGGTGCAATTCCGGATAGGCTTGACCCATCTCGCGCACCAGAACCGGGACGAGCTTCCACATCAGCGGCTCTTTGGCACCCAGCAGCTCGGCGTGGCGCATACCACGCCGCATGATGCGGCGAAGCACATAGCCGCGCCCTTCGTTCGACGGCAGCACGCCGTCCGCGATGAGAAAGGCGCTCGCGCGTAAATGATCGGCGATGACGCGGTGCGAGGCCTTGCGTTCACCCTCGGAATCGACGTGAGTGAGATCAGCGATGGCTTCGATCAGCGCGCCGAACAGGTCGATCTTATAATTGTCGTGGGTGCCCTGCAGCACCGCCGCCATCCGTTCGAGGCCCATTCCGGTATCGATCGACGGCCGCGGCAGGTCGAGCCGCTTGCCGCCGGCAAGCTGCTCGTACTGCATGAACACCAGATTCCAGATTTCGACGAAGCGGTCGCCGTCGGCGTCCGGGCTGCCCGGCGGGCCGCCGGGAATGTGGGAGCCGTGATCGTAGAAGATCTCCGAGCACGGGCCACACGGACCTGTCTCGCCCATGGCCCAGAAATTATCCGAGCCCGCAATGCGCAAAATACGGCGCTCCGGCAGGCCCGAAATCTTCTTCCACAGGCCGAACGCCTCATCGTCATCGATATAGACGGTGGCCGTCAGCTTCTCCGCGGGGACGCCGTACTCCTTGGTAATCAGGTTCCAGGCAAGCTCGATGGCGCGCTCCTTGAAGTAGTCGCCGAACGAGAAGTTGCCGAGCATCTCGAAGAAGGTGTGGTGGCGCGCGGTGTAGCCGACATTGTCGAGGTCGTTGTGCTTGCCGCCGGCACGCACGCATTTCTGCGCCGTGGTGGCGCGCACGTACGGGCGCTTCTCCAAGCCGGTGAAGACGTTCTTGAACTGCACCATGCCCGCATTGGTGAACATCAATGTCGGGTCGTTACGCGGCACGAGCGGCGACGAGGGCACGATTTCGTGCCCCTCCCGCGCGAAGAAGGACAAAAAGTTCGACCTGATATCGTTGACGCCGCTCATCTAATATCTCGAATTCGAAGTTCGCATTTGCCAGCGATCCACTCTGATGCAAACTTCGGAATCTAAAGGGGACACCAGCAATTTTACGATTTCAGTGCGGTTTGGATTTGAAGTTCCTCTGCGAGTTCGCAGCTCGATTGGAGGAGCTTCAAATCCACCGCACCGGCGTAACTCTCTAACGGGACAGCGCTTTCCTGTCCAGGAAGGGCGCACATTGCGGTGCCGGCGCAAAGCATATAAGCGCTGATCTCCCCCTGCGCTGCCGAGACCACCGATGAATGACCACAATTCCCCTCGCCCGGCCATGTTCGAGGAGCGGCTGCGGGCTGGCCGTTTCGTGCTGACCGCCGAAATCGCCCCGCCGGTGTCCTGCGACGCCGGCGATCTGCGCCGCAAGGCGGAAAAGCTGGTCGGGATGGCCGATGCGGTGAACGTCACCGACGGCGCCGGGGCTCGCGCCAGCATGAGCGCGCTCGCCGCCGCGGCCATCCTCTCCGGCATGGGGATCGAGCCGATCCTGCAAATCACCTGCCGGGACAAGAACCGCATCGCGCTGCAGGGCGAATTGATGGGCGCCGCCGCACTCGGCATCCGCAACCTGCTGCTGCTCACCGGCGACGATCCGAAGGCCGGCGACCAGCCGGACACCAAGCCGGTATTCGACGTCGATTCCAAGACGCTCTTGGAAACCGCACGCCGCCTGCGCGACGAGGGGACCCTCCCCACCGGGCGCAAGGTTGCCGGCAAGGCCGCGTTCTTTCTCGGCGGCGCCGACGTGCCGATCGACCCGCCGGCCGACTGGAAGCCGACGGCACTTCTCGGCAAGGTCAACTCCGGCGCGCAATTCGTGCAGACGCAATTCTGCATGGATACCGGCATCGTGCGCCGCTATGTTGGGGCACTTGAGCGGGCCGGGCTGACCGAAAAGCTCGCCATCCTCATCGGCATCAATCCGCTGCGTTCGGCCAAGTCGGCCGCTTGGATGAAGAGCCACCTGTTCGGCACGATCATCCCGGACGCGTTGATCAAGCGCATGGAAGAGGCGGCCGATCCCGAGCGCGAAGGCGTGCGCATCTGCGCTGAGCTGATTGCCGAACTTTCGACGATTCCGGGCGTTTCCGGCGCGCACGTCATGGCGCCAGGCAACGATGCGGCCATCCCGGAAGTGATCTCAGCCGCGCGCGGATCGGTTAGATAGCCCCGCGCACCCGGTCGATCAGCGCCGCGGCGTCCGCCGGCACCGCGTCGCCGCGCCAGGCGACATGCCCGTCGGGGCGCACCAGCACCAAACACCGCTCGTAGAGCGCGATGGCCTCCGGCTCGTCGCGATCGACGACGGTGAGTGGCACGCCGCGCGCAAGCGCCGCTTGTTCCAAAGCGGTCGTCGGCGCCGCGGCAAAGCGCAGGAGCACGAAGCCGCGACCGAACAGATCGAGGATCGAGCGGCCGTCGCGCAACCAGCAATGCGGCGCGCGGCTGCCGGGATGCGCCGAGGGGACGTAGCGTTCCGGATCGTCCGGCGGCCCTACACCGTCGCCGACGCAGATCGGCGAGGAGTCGTAGCGATAGCCGAGCTGCATACCCATGGTGCGGAACATGCGCCCGACATTTTTCGTCAAGCTCTCGCCGAGCCGTTCGCGCAGCAGCCGGCCCGCCGCGGAATCGTCCTCGATCGCCGCCGCGTCTGCGTCAGGTTCGCCGAGCGAGAAATAAAACTCGGTTGCCGTGCGCACATTGCGCAAACCGACCGGCCGCCGCTCGGCTTCATACGCATCGAGCAGCTTGCCGCCGCCCCAGCCTTGCAGCACCGCAGCGAGCTTCCAGCCGAGATCGACCGCGTCGCCGATGCCGGTGTTCATGCCGAGTGCGCCGGTGGGCGAAAGCTGATGCACCGCGTCGCCGGCCAGAAAGACGCGGCCCTTGCCGTAGTGCTCGGCAACGACGCTGCGCCGCGTCCAGATGCTCAAGCCCTTCCATTCCACCTCGAACGGACGGCCGATCGCCCGCTCCAGCAGAGCGGCGCGGTCGACGGTTTCGGGCGTTTGCCGGCCGCCGCTGTCGAGCACCATCAGCCGCCACAGATCGTTGGCGGGGTCGATGAAGCGGACATTGGCCCACATCCCGCCGCGGTCGATGGTGAGAAAGAACACGCCTGGTTCACGCCCGCAGCGCGCGAACAGATCGGGGGCGCGAAAATAAAGGTGCAGCGGGTAGCCGAGGGCGCCCTTGCCTTGCATGGGAACGCCAAGCGCTTCGCGCACCTCGCTGCTGGCGCCGTCGCAGCCGACGAGATAGTCCGCGCTGATGGTTTCGCTCCGTCCGGACTCAAGATCGTGCAATTGCGCGGCGACACCGTCCGCCGAGGCATCGAACCCGGCGAGCCGCGTGCGGTAGCGCAATTTGACCGTCGGCTGCGACCCCGCGAACGCCTGCAACATCGGATCGAACCACAGCTGCGAGCAGATCTGCAGATGTTCCGGGCTGTCGTCGCCGGCGTGCTGGCGCGCGCGCGACGGCCGGCGCATGCGCGCCAGTTCGTGACCCGACATGCTGGTGACGAACACCACGTCGAGCGGATGGTCGGCTGGAAACGGACAATTGCGCACTGCCTCGGCGATTCCCCACCGCCGGCAGAATTCCATGGTGCGCGTATTGACCTCGTTCATTTTCGGCGTGGTGATCACGCCGTCGCTTTGCTCCACCAATTCGCAGGCAATGCCGCGCCAGCCAAGTTCGCCGGCGAGCGCGAGCCCGACTGGGCCGCCGCCGACAATCAGTACGGGGACGTGACGAGTGGGTTTCATGCGGGACAGGTGGACGAGGTGCCGGGATCGCTGAGGTCGTCGCAATCAAATCAGCAAATCGGGCTATTTGGCAAATCGAGCTATTTGGCAAATTGAGCTACTTGGAATGAACCAACGGCACCTCCACGGTTTTGATCTTGACTTCCGATTCCAGCGTGCGGTGCACCGGGCACTTGTCGGCGATTTCCAGAAGCCGTGCGCGCTGGGCAGGATCGAGATCGCCGTCGAGCGTAATCGCGCGGTCGATGCGGTCGATCATCCCCTCTTTGGTTTCGCAATCGGCACAGTCGGCAGCGTAGATTTTTTCATGGCGCAGACGCACGATAGTGCGTTGCAACGGCAGCTGCTTGCGATCGGCATAGAGCCGCAGCGTCATCGACGTGCACGCGCCAAGCCCCGCGAGCAGAAGATCGTAAGGGCCCGGACCAGAGTCCAGGCCGCCGGCGTCGACCGGCTCGTCGGCGAGAAGACGATGCGCCCCGACGACGACCTCTTGCTGAAATTTGCCGCGGCGGGTTTCGCGCACCAGAACGGTACCGGGCTCGGTATCACCGGCGGCTTCCGCGTCGGCCGCCATCTCCAGGTAGCGTTCCGCCCAAGCGGCGATAACGCCCGCCACGTAGGCGGCATCGCTCGGCCGGCTGATAAGGTGATCGGCGTCGGGAAGCGAGATGAAGCTCTTGGGGTGCTTCGCCGCGGTAAAAATATGACTGGCATT
>DATJTL010000372.1:0-10670 GCA_035503415.1 Xanthobacteraceae bacterium | reverse complement strand
GGATTACTTCGGTTTTCTTCACTGGGACTCGGTCTTGGCAGAAGCTAGGATCGTCGATATAGGCTCGCTGGCCGGCGGTCGGGCAGGTGGTGCAGTGTGGTGTCGAGGCGCGCAAATTGGGCCAACAACTTTGGGCTTAAGTGCATTTGCGCCAAGCAGTGGAGGGACGGGTGACTGAAACGGGGTTGAGGAACAGCGCCCACGGCGCGGATAAATTCGGTTTTACCGAGCTCAAAGCAATCCACTGGAATCTGACAGAAGCGCCGCTTTACGAACACGCCATCCGCAACGGTGAGGCGACCATCGTCGCCGGCGGCGCGCTGTGCGCCGAAACCGGGCATCACACGGGCCGCTCGCCGAAAGACAAACACACCGTGGTCGATGCGACGACCGAAAATACCGTGTGGTGGGGCGGCAATCGCAAACAGAGCAAAGAGCATTTCGACAATCTGCTCCAGGATTTCCTTGCCCATGCCCGCGGCAAGACGCTGTTCGCGCAGGATCTCTATGGCGGCGCCGATCCGAAATACCGCATCAAGGCTCGCGTCTTCACCGAGCTCGCTTGGCATTCGCTGTTCATTCGCCAGCTTCTGATCCGTCCGGATCGCGCCGAACTCGCGAGCTACGTGCCCGACATGACCATTATCGACATGCCGTCGTTCAAGCCGGACGCCAAGCGTCACGGCGGCCGCGAAGGCTCCGACACGATGGTGGCAATCGATTTCACCCGCAAGATCGTTCTGATTTGCGGGTCTTCTTATGCCGGCGAGATGAAGAAGTCGGTGTTCACGACGCTCAACTTCTATCTGCCGGCACAGGGCGTGATGCCGATGCATTGCTCCGCCAATGTCGGCAAGGATGGCGACGTGGCGCTGTTCTTCGGCCTGTCCGGCACCGGCAAGACGACGCTGTCAGCGGATCCGAACCGCACACTGATCGGCGACGACGAGCATGGCTGGAGCGAGGAGGGCGTCTTCAACTTCGAAGGCGGCTGCTACGCCAAGACCATCAAGTTGTCGCAGGAGGCCGAGCCCGAAATCTACGCCGCGACCAATCGCTTCGGCGCCGTTCTGGAAAACGTCACAGTCGATCCGGTCACGCGCATTCCAGACTACGACAGCGACAAGAAGACCGAGAACACGCGTTCGGCCTATCCGGTTGAATTCATGCCGCTGGCGTCGCGCACCGGCCGTGCGGGGCAGCCGAAGAACATCATCTTCCTCACCGCCGACGCCTTCGGCGTGATGCCGCCGATCGCCAAGCTCACGCCCGCACAGGCGATGTATCACTTCCTCTCCGGCTACACCGCCAAGGTCGCCGGCACCGAGAAGGGTTTGGTCGGCGTCGAGCCGGAATTTTCAACCTGCTTCGCGGCGCCGTTCCTGCCGCGGCCGCCGGCCGAGTACGGCAATCTGCTGCGTGAGCTGATCAAGAAGCACGATGTTGACTGCTGGTTGGTGAATTCAGGATGGACCGGCGGCATCTATGGGGTGGGCCGCCGCATGCCGATCAAGGCGACGCGGGCGCTGGTCACCGGCGCGCTCGATGGCTCGCTCAAGAACGCAAGCTACCGCACCGATCCCTATTTCGGCTTCGCCGTGCCCACCTCGGTGCCGGGCATCGAGCCGCATCTCCTCTATCCGATGAAGACCTGGAAGGACAAAGCGGCCTTCGATGAAACCGCGCGCAAGCTTGTGCGCATGTTCCAGGAAAACTTCACCAAATACGAACAACACGTCGATGCTGACGTGCGCGCCGCCGCGCCGGAAGTACGCCTCGCCGCGGAGTAGGCGCCCAAGAGCCTGTTTTGGCAAAGGGCGGCCGCAGGGCCGCCCTTTTGCGTTTCCGCGGTCCGCGTCAGCATACCGTTGCGCCTTCCTGCAAGGCCTTCCGCCACACCATTTTTAGAAAATGCCGCGAGAATTTGCGCGGCTTAGTTAGTCCGTGTGCAATCGCCGCCGGTTATTTGACTTCACTGACGAGGGCTGGCGCCACCCGCGCGGCCCGATCGCAAGGGGGAGTCGCGAATGACTGATGCGCCGGATCTCGACGAAAGGCTTTCGCCCAAGGATGCCGAAAGACGGCAGAGTCCGCGCAAGCGCCTCGGCCGGCTTGCCACCATCAAGCTTGGCGTCGGCATCGCGCCACGCTTCGTGCTGGTGACGAACGCGTCCGCCGAGGGGGTTCGCCTGCAACTCAACGGCATCGACGTCGCCGGTGAATTCGTCCTTCTCTTCCACGGCGCCGGCGGGCCGGCGCGTGACGGCACCTACAAGCTTGTCTGGCGGCAGGGGCAGGATGTCGGCGCCAAGTTCATGAGCACGGTCACCGAGAACGCTTAGGGCGGACGCCACCTCGGGAATTCAGCCGGGAATCAGCACCTGACGCCGGCGCGCACCCTTCGCCTTCGCGTCCCAGGCGGCGGCGATTTCGGCAAGCGGCCGCGTCTCGATGTCGAGCGGGATTTCACCGGCGGCGACGAGTCGGCACAATTCTGCATAGGCGTGCGCCTGCACTTCGATCGGCGCGTGATAGGACGCAAAGCCGAGAACGTCACAGCAGGTTCGGCGCAACGTGAGACCGGCCACGCTGATTGTGGGTCCCGCCAGCGAACCGATGTGGACCAGCCGGCCATAATGCGCGAGCACCGCAAGCGCTGCTTCGGCCGGCGCGCCGAACACATAATCGATGACGAGATCGACCTCGCCTCGCGCGGCTTCGCGGTAGGCCGCAGCGAAGTCTGCCGCCGGCGCCCCAAGGTCGATTGTTGCGTCGGCGCCGAGCTCTTTGGCGCGCGCAAGCGCCTCGCGATTGCGGCCCGCGGCAATGATCCCGCCGGCGCCGAGCCGCTTCGCCGCGGCCACCGCGATCAATCCGGAAATGCCGGTGGCGCCGAGGATCAACACTGTCTCGCCCGGCCGCAGCGGCGCCCGCCACGAGAGCGGAAGCCAAGCGGCCAGTCCGGCATTGCCCAGTGCGGCCGCGACATCGTCGGCGACGCCGTCGGGCACCGGGAAGGTAAAGCGCGGATCGATCAGCGTGCGTTCGGCCATCGAGCCGTACGGACCGGCCGGCGCCTGGGCGTTGAAATAGATACGCCGGCCGTCGCTCTGCCGCGCCACTCCTTCGCGGCCCAGGACGAAGGGCCCGTCCGGCATCTTGAAGTAGTGGAGACGGCGGCCGACCCGGGTGTCCAAGCCGGTCAATGCGGCGGCGCAAACCTCGGCAACGAGCAGGCCCGGGGCTGGCTGCGGCTCGGCGAAGTTGCCGTAAACGGGGGCCTGCCCGTCGTTCATCACCGCCGCCCGCATCGACCCCCTCGTTCGTGCCGTCGCGCTGTTGCGAGCCGTTGTTGCAAGCCAATGGCCCGCCGCGCGTTCTGGTCGTCGAGCGCCCGAAGGCGCGGACGCAATGCGCCTATGCCGACTGCATTTCCCGCCCCGCCCGGCGCGCCCAGTTTTCCCAGGCGCGATTGAGCGTGTAGTCGGACACGCGCGCCGTTATCTTGTCGACCTCGCCGGCGGTGAGGTACTTGATGTCGCCCATCGCCATCGACTGCATCTGCAATTTGGCGCCGACCTCCAGATAGACCGAGACGAAGACGGCATGGCGGACCGAGCGGCCGACCACGGTCGCGCCGTGGCCGCGCATCAGCGCAGTCGGCCGCGGGCCGAGCGCGCTGGCCAGATCGCGGCCCATGTCCATGTCGGTGACCAGAAGCGTGGTGTCGCCGAACTTGTCCTGCGAATCCCAGATCGGGACTTCGTGGCCGATCGAGGCGCACATGTGCAGGAGCGGCTTGAGCTTCTTGCCGGTGACCCCGAATGGGATCACGCTTGGCGAATGATTGTGCACGACGGCGTGTACGTCCGGCCGCATTTCGTAGACCGCGCCGTGGATGAAGCGCTCCAGATAAGGCGTGCGGCCGCGTTCGTCGATCGGCGTGCCGTCGAGCGTATATTCGACGATGTCGTCGCGCTCGATGCGTTCCGGTGCGCGCGCGCGAGAGAGCAGGTAGCGTTGCGGATTGTCAGGGTGCCGGGCACTGACATGGCCGAAGGAATCGACCACGCCTTCATTCGCCAGAATGCGGTTTGCGGTCACCAGTTCTTCAAGAATGAAATCGAGCTTGCTCATCACGCGCCTCTCCCTGTGGGCCGGCGATCCTATGGGCGGCGGCTCGGTTTGTGAACTGCGCCCGCCGCGCAGGCGCTACAGCGGCAGTGCGTCGCGGGACTTAACCGCCGGGCTGGGCTATGCCATAAGCTGCCCACCACGCTGCGAATAAAACGGGGTTTATGCCGTGTCCGGCCACACGATTTCCAGACGCTCCGCTTTGCTGAGCACCCTCGGTTTTGTCCTTGTTCCCGCCGTCGCAGGGGCAGAGGACAGCGCCGCGAACTATCCCAACCATCCGATCCGCGTGATCGTTTCAGTGCCCGCAGGCGGCGGGGTGGACACCGTCACCCGGATCGTCACGGCCAAGATGCGCGACTTCCTTGGCCAGCCGCTCGCGGTGGAGAACAAATCCGGGGTGGGCGGAAGCCTTGCCGCCGACGCGGTCTACCATGCCGACCCTGACGGCTATACCGTGCTCGCATCGCAGCCGTCGCCGATCACCACCAATCAATTCCTCTACAAGTCGCTCGACTACGATCCGACCAAGCTGACGCCGATCGCGATCCTGTCGCATGTCGCCAACGTCTTGCTGGTGCGGCCGGATTTCCCGGCCAAGACGGTGCAGGAACTGATCGCTTATGCCAAGGCCAATCCCGGCAAGCTCAATTATGCCTCGCAGGGCATCGGCACCACGTCGCACCTGACAGCGGCGCTGTTCGAGAAGATCACGCACACCGAACTGGTCCACGTACCGTACAAGGGCACAGCGCCGGCACTCAACGATATCATTGCGAGCCACGTCGATCTGATGTTCACCGAGATCGCGACTTCGCTCCCGCTCTATCAGGGCGGCAGGGCGAGAATTCTCGCGGTCGCTATGGATGAACGCATTCCGGCGATCCCGAATATCCCCACGCTCGCGGAGGCCGGCGTGCCGGGCTGCACGTCCGACACCTGGCAGGCGCTGACCGCGCCGCCGAATACGCCGGCCGCAGTAGTTGCCAAGCTCAATGATGCGGTCAACAAGGCGTTGAAGGATCCGGCGGTGCTCGACCGTTTCGCCAAGCTCAATCTGCGGCCCGGCGGCGGCACGCCTTCCGAGATGGCCGCTTTCGTCAAAGCGGAAACGAAGAAGTGGGGCGATGTCATCCGCGCGGCAGGCATCGAACCAAGCTGATTCTAGTGGTCCGATTCTAACATTCGCATCCGCTCCACTCGCTGCTCGCTTCTCCGCCGCACGCCAGGGCGGCTTTCATGTCCGTCGCCGCCCTAGCCGCCGCGGGAACAGGGCCTGCGCCTCGATCATTGCCGGTATGACGATTTCCGTCATTCGTCGCACCCGCCCTTGCGCGGGCGCGCTGCGCATCGTAATGGGCAACATCGTATCGGTGCGGACCGGCCGTTCCCGTCGGCAGGTGGCCGCGGAGCGTGCATGCGGACGACCATTGCCAATCTGTTCAACGATCGGGATGTGAAAGTGGGCCGCAAGGTCGCCGGCATTTACGTCGTGCTCGTCGGCGCCAACGTGCTGGCGTGGGCTTGGGCGCTGATCGCGTTCCACAACTACCCGATACTTCTCGGCACCGCCTTTCTTGCCTACACGTTCGGCCTTCGTCACGCCGTCGATGCCGATCATATCGCGGCGATCGACAATGTGACCCGCAAGCTGATGCAGGAGGGGAAGCGTCCGGTCTCGGTCGGCTTGTTCTTCTCGCTAGGCCATTCGACCGTGGTCGTGCTCGCTTCCGCCGCCGTCGCACTGGCCGCGGGTTTGCTGCAAGGCCGCTTCGCTTCCTTCAAGCTCGTTGGCGGAGTGGTCGGCACGCTGGTGTCCGCCGGCTTTTTGTTTCTCGTGGCCGCCGCCAATCTGCTCATCCTGCTTGCGGTCTATCGGACGTTCCGCGAGGTGCGCCGCGGCGGCACGTTCGTTGAGGAGGATCTCAATCATCTCTTGGCGCAGCGCGGCCTGCTTGGCCGGCTGTTCCGGCCGATGTTTCGCTTGGTCGAACGCAGCTGGCACATGTACCCGCTGGGCTTCCTGTTCGGGCTGGGCTTCGATACCGCGACCGAGATCGGGCTCCTTGGCATCGCAGCGGCCGAGGCAACGCGTGGCTTGCCGGCGTGGTCGATCATGGTGTTCCCGGCATTGTTCACCGCCGGCATGTCGCTGATCGATACGACCGACGGCGTGCTGATGCTCGGCGCCTACGGTTGGGCCTTCACCAAACCGATCCGCAAGCTCTACTACAATCTGACCATCACCTTTGTCTCGGTGCTGGTCGCTATCGTGGTCGGCGGCATCGAAACGCTTGGACTCGTTGCCGATCAGTTGAAGCTGGAAGGACGGTTCTGGAATCTGATCGGCGCGCTCAACGAGAATTTCGGCAGCCTCGGCTATCTGATTATCGCAATCTTCGCCGGCAGCTGGCTCGTCTCCATCGTCGTTTATCGGCTGCGGCGCTTCGACCTGCTGGACGTGGCCGCCCCGTAACGCTTCAGGTTGCGGCGAGGTGTCAGACGCGCGCCAGTCCGGCGTCACTCTCTGATCCAGTTTCACATTATTGATCCCGGACATCAGGTTGCCGGCGCACAGCCGCTCGGTTACGCTTGCGCGCAACCGGCAGAGAGGCGACCATGCCGACGCCATCGCAACCAATCGCCCCCGACGAAAACGATGCCCGCTACCTTGTGGTGCTTGGAGCGGCCGCCGCAGACTTGTGGAGCGAATTGCCGCAGCAACTGCAACAGGCTCTGTTTGAGCGTGCGGTGGTGCTAGGTCACAAAGGCGAGCGCGACGAAAGCCTGCGCGAGCAATTGGCGAAGTTTCTGCACGACTATTACGCGCGCAGCCACGCCGGCTGAGCGTACTTGGCCATCCGGGACGCTGCGCCGGAGAGCCGCTTGTGACCGCCGCCGCTCGCCATACATACTAGTCGACTGATGACTCAACGAAGCCACGAAGCGTTCATGCCATGACGAACGATCATGAGCGGCCCGAACGGCCCCGTGTGGAGCCGGAGATCATCCCGCCCGACCGCGGCGGGCGCGGCGGAGACTGGAGCCGGCCGCCGTGGCGCGGCGGCCCGTTCGGCGACACGCGCGGAACGCAGCGCATCTTTGTGGCGCGGCTCGGACCTTTCGGCGTAGCACTTTTGGTGTTGGCGATTGCCGCCATTGTGGCGATCATCCTGATCGCGGCGCTCGGCGCGGTGTTGATCTGGATTCCGGTTGTCGCGGTGTTGGTTGTCGTCGCGGCTGTGTTCCGCTTTTTTCGCCGCTAGCGGGGCCGCCGCGCGAT
The DNA here is from genome assembly GCA_035503415.1 of Xanthobacteraceae bacterium. GTDB lineage: Bacteria > Pseudomonadota > Alphaproteobacteria > Rhizobiales > Xanthobacteraceae > BOG-931. The sequence goes on along the minus strand of DATJTL010000372.1, from coordinate 3,253 downwards.
GGCTGCATACACCGCCCGTTAACTTTAATCATTTATGAAAATTGAATAATTCACGAAGTTGTCTGGACATCCCAGGCGCCATGCGCGTTGAGTGTCACCCAGCGGGTTGCAAATGCCATTGAGTGATGGCGGCGCCGGCTGGTCGGCGCAGCTCGCTGTAACAGACAGTCGAGTAGGCGATGTTCGAAGCGCCAAAGATATTCGAAGCGCCAAGGATATTCGGGCCAAGTCGGTTCAATTCGGCAGCGTTCGTGGGCGCCGACCTGCCGGCCCCTCAATCGGCTAACGTCGACCTTCTAAAAATCTGCACGACGCTATGGCGCGGCAGATTGTTGATTCTGTCGACGATCGTCGCGTGCTTGGTGGCGGCCGCGCTATTCGTTTTGATCGTGCCGCATCGCTTCACGGCGGCGACCGAGATCCTTATCGAGCCAGTCGACCTGCGCGGCGTCGCCAATGATCCGATTCCGGCCGTTGAGGCCAGCGAGACCGCGCTCTTGCAGGTCGACAGCCAGGTCCGGGTGCTCTCGTCCGACGATGTGCTGCGGCGCGTGGTCGAAAGCCAGGGATTGGCCAACGATCCTGAATTCGTGCGCGGCCGCTCGCCGCTGCGCGCGCTGCTCGACAGCGTGCTGCATCCCGGTCAGACGGTGGCCGCGGTCGACCCGGCGCTCGCCGCGCTCGACGCTCTGCGCAGCCGCGTGCAGGTCAAACGCGACGACCGCACTTACGTTGTTGATGTCGCTGTCAGCAGTACGGAGCCCGCCAAGGCGGCGCGGCTCGCCAATGCCGTCGCGGATGCCTACCTCGCAGAGCAAACCGCCGTGCGAGCTGACGCCGCACGGCAGATCTCGCAATCGCTGACTGCGCGCTTGAACGAGCTGAAGGATCGGGTGCACGACGCCGAGGAGCGGGCGGAGGAATTCAGGGCGAGTCACAACATCGTCGACGCCAACGGTCAATTGGTGAACGAGCAGCAACTGACCGATCTCAACAAGCAGCTCGCCGACGCGCGCGCGCGCACTGCGACGGCAAAGGCGCGCCTCGATCAGATCGACACCGTGCAGAGTTCGAAGACCGACATCGGCGCCTTTCCGGACGCCGTGTTGTCGCCGACCATCACCGCGCTGCGCAGCCAATACGCCGAAGTCATGCGCCGTGAGGCCGAAGAGACCACCAACCTCGGCGATCGCCACCCGGCGGTGATCGAAATCCAGGCGCAGGCCGACCGGCTCAAGCGCATGATCGATGACGAAGTCAATCGCACCGCGCTCGCCACCCGTGCCGAATATGAGAGCGCCAAGGCGAGCGAGGAGCAGCTTCGCCGCAACGTCGATGCGCTCAAGCAGAGCGCGCTCTCTACCGACGCCGACATGGTCTCCTTGCGCGAATTGCAGCGCGAGGTGCAGGCAAGCCGCACGGTCTATGAGGCATTCCTGGTGCGCGCGCGAGAGACCGGCGAGCAGGAGCGCATCGATACCAAGAATATCCAGGTGATCTCCAAGGCTAACTTTCCGCTGAGCCGGTCATCGCCGCCGTCGAACACGCTGCTGGCGTTGGGCGCTATTCTTCTCGGGCTGGCCTCGGGCAGCGGCTTGGTTTTGCTGCGGGAGATGCTGCCACGCCCGGCATCGCCGCCGGTCGAGATCGCGCCGAATGTTCCGGTGTTGGCAAAGCTGCCGGATGTCGGCGCGACGTTTGGCCGGGACGCGGGCGGAGAAACAAATTCGCGGTTTGCCGCGGGCGTCCGGCAAGTCTACGAGACGGTGTGGGCGAGCCATCACAAACGCGGCGGTCCGAGCGTCCTGATCGTCGCCTTCGACGACGACGATGATCTCGCGCCGGTAGCGCTGACGCTTGCCGCAACGGCGGCGCAGACCGAGCGCGTCCTGCTGATCGACGCCGACATCGAGCGTAGAACCCTCGCGGCGATCGACGCCGATGAAAGCGAAGCCGGGCTTGTCGACGTCGCCGTCGGCCGCCGCCGCCTGTCCGACATCGTGGTCCGCGACCGCGCCACCAATATCAGCTTCGTCCCGTTCGTCTCGCCGCAGAGCCGCCGTGATCGCAAGATCGAGGATGACGACGTGCGGGCGGCCTTCGCGCAGACCAGGAATTTCGACATGGTGATCATCGCCGCAATGGACCCGCAAGACGATCCGAGCGTGCGCTTTTTCGCCGGCCTGGTCGATCACATCGTGCTGGTCGGCAGGGCTGAGGAGACCGACAAAGCCGCAATCGACGCGGTTGTTTCAAGCCTCGGCGTCGACGTGCGGAAAGTTCGCGGCGCGGTGCTGACCGACGCCGTGGCGGCGTGAGCAACGAAACGACCCATCGGAGCAAGCCCGCAGCCGTGGCCTCATTCGGTCCGCCGCCGTCTGTAAATCCCACCGCGGCTGGCGCGGGGCTCGATACCGACACGCTGGTACGCAGTGTCCTTTTCATCGCCGCCTGCCTGGCGGTCGCGACCTCGTTCCGCCCGTTTCCCGACCTGTCGGCGCCGCCGGATATCACCGACACGGGCGACCGGCTCAATCAGATCGGTTTCTCGCTTCTGTTCCTGGCGACCGGCGCATGGGTTTTCCTCAACAAACCGGTGCGGCTATGGCCGCTGCTGCGGCCGACCTTGCTCGTGGTGCTTGTCTGGTGCGGGTTGACGGTGCTCACCTCCTGGGATCCCTCGCTCGCGGCGCGGCGTCTTGCCTACGCGCTGCTGGTCATGAGCATCGCGGCGATGTTGCTGCTGCTGCCGAAGAATCTGCGCCACTTCGCCGATCTTCTTGCCGCGGTGGCGCTCATCGTTCTTGCGCTGTGCTTTCTTGGCGTTTTGTTTGCGCCAAATCTTTCGATTCACCAGGCCTCCGACTTCGTCGAACCGGATCTCGCTGGGGATTGGCGGGGACTGTTTGCACACAAGAACGAGGCCGGCGCGGCCATGGCGCTGTTTATTTTCATCGGCCTGTTCGTCGCGCGGGCGCGAAGTGCTTTCGTCGGCGGCCTCATTGTATTGCTGGCTGCGGTATTTTTGATCTTCACCCACTCCAAGACCGCGCTGGGCCTCTTGGTGCCGGTATTGCTCATCTCCGCCATCATCGAGCGCTGCCGCCGGCCAGCGGCGGGAATTGCGATCATGCTTTCGATCCTGCTGGTGATGAATCTGTTTTCCGTCGGTTCGCTTTACTTTGCCTCCGTCCGCGATGTGCTCGGTGCGCTGCTGCCCGACCCATCCTTCACCGGCCGCACCGATATCTGG
>DATJTL010000371.1:0-4303 GCA_035503415.1 Xanthobacteraceae bacterium | reverse complement strand
TCGTGTCAGGCCGCCTCGCTCCGGATGCCGCGGCGAAAGCAATCGGCATCATCGCGCGCTCACCGCCGGCGCCAACTTGGCTGTTTGCGCTTGCCGCCGCGGCCGGCGCCGTGGCGTTGTCGGTGATTTTCGGCATCGAGTTTTACACACCGATGGTGTTGATATTCGTCAGCGCGGGTGCCGGAGCGCTTTTGCGACGCGCGGTGGCGCGCATCAGCACGAACTTATTTGTCCAGCCGTTTTGCGCAGGCTTTCTCGCCGGCGTTATTGGTGCGATTGCGGTTCACTACGACTTGAGTTCATCGCTGCGCCTTGTCGCGGTCTGTCCTTGCATGGTCCTGGTGCCCGGACCGCATTTTCTCAATAGCGCTCTCGACCTCATCGCCGGCCGCATTCATCTGGGAGGTGCGCGGCTGATTTACGCCGGGCTGATCGTTCTCGCGATCACGGCCGGTTTGCTTCTTGGACTGATGCTTCTTGGCGTTTCCTTGCCGGTCGATCCGCCGGGGCGAAGCGTCCCGTTGTGGGAAGATGTGATTGCCGCGGGCGTCGCAGTCGCGGCTTACAGCATCTTTTTTTCCATGCCGCTGCGTATGATGCCGTGGCCGATTGCCGTTGGCATGTTCGCGCATGCTTTGCGCTGGGCGACTATCACGCAGCTTGATTTCGGCGCGGCAAGCGGCGCTCTGATTGCTTGCATTGTCGTCGCCTTGATCATCACGCCGGTCGCGCGGCGTACGCACATGCCGTTCGCCGCGATCGGCTTTGCTTCCGTGGTCTCGATGATGCCCGGCGTCTACTTGTTCCGGATGGCAAGCGGCTTGTTGCAGATTGCCGGCGGCTCACAGATCACGTTGGGACTGCTCGCCGGAACGAGCGCGGACGGCCTGACCGCCATGATTATCATCATGGCCATGAGTTTCGGCCTCATCGTTCCGAAAATGGTCATCGACTATTTCGGCGATCGCGCGATGCAGGCGAAATCTTAGGAAAAGCGACGGTCCCATGCCGGCACGATGGGAAAAGCCGGCGCTTAAGGCCGCGAAGTCAGCCGCCAAGCAGCTTCTTCACCAATGCGCCGGCTTTGCCGAAATCCATGCGGCCGGCAAAGCGCTGCTTGAGCGCCGCCATCGTGCGGCCCATGTCCTTGAGCGTGGCGGCTTCCAGTTCCTTGATCAGCGCCGAGATCGCCTCGGCGGCTTCCAGATCGGACATACCCTTGGGCATGAAGCCGAAGATGATCTCGATCTCCTCGCGCTCTCCGGCGGCAAGCTCGGTGCGTCCGGCTTTTTCGTAGATGTCGAGCGATTCTTGGCGCTGCTTGATCATCTTGCCCATGACATCGAGGATGTCGGCGTCGGCAAGCTTGGTGCGCGCGGCGCCGCTGGTCTCGCGCTTTAGTATCTCGGCATTGACCAGGCGCAGCGTCGAGACCCGTCGCGCCTCGCCGGCCTTCATCGCTTCCTTGAGCGCACTGTTGATATCGTCGCGCAGCACCGTGACCTCACTTCCCATCGCCTTGTTGAGCGGGCGCATACTGCAAGCGCGCCCACCACCGCCGAGCCGCGATCACCGCCCACACCGCCTCGACCAATCCAAATGGCCATGCCCCCTGCATGAATCCATAGATCGATCCCAGCGCACAAGCTCCTGCGAATGCCAGGACAAACGCCGGGCTGCGATCCTCGAGCGCATAGCAGACCAGCATCGCCGTGACGGCAAATAAGCCAAATGCGGTAAGCCAGTCCACGTGGTTCGGAGCTCTTTGACGCGGCAGCCGTCGGCGCCTATCTAGAGGCCGCATGATCGGCAAACAAGATGATTCCGGCTGGTCGGACGTTGCCCCGACGGCGCTGCTGGTGCTGGCCGACGGCACCGTGCTCGAAGGCTTGGGGCTAGGCGCGAGCGGCCACGCAGTCGGCGAGGTCTGCTTCAACACCGCGATGACCGGCTACGAGGAGATCCTCACCGATCCCTCCTATGCCGGGCAGATCATCACCTTTACCTTCCCGCATATCGGCAATGTCGGCACCAACGACGAAGACGTCGAGACCGTGAACCTAGCGGCGACGCCGGGGGCGCGCGGCGTTATCCTGCACTCCGCCATCACCGCGCCGTCGAACTACCGCTCGACGCGCCATCTCGACGCCTGGCTGAAAAGCCGCGGCGTCATCGGGCTCGCCGGCATCGACACCCGCGCGCTCACCGCGCTGATTCGCGAAAAAGGCATGCCCAACGCGGTGATCGCGCACGAGCCGTCCGGCCGTTTCGACCTCGATGCGCTCAAGCGGCAGGCGCGAGAGTGGCCGGGCATGATCGGCATGGATCTGGTGCCGATGGTCACCACGGCGCAGCGGTTCACTTGGGACGAGACGTCGTGGCGCTGGGGTGAAGGCTATGGACGCCGTGAGAACGCCGAGTTCCACGTGGTCGCCATCGATTACGGCATCAAGCGCAACATCCTGCGTCAGCTCGCCGGCGATGCCTGCCAGGTCACCGTGGTGCCGGCACAGACTTCGGCCGAGGATATTCTGGCGCTCAAGCCGGACGGCATCTTTCTCTCCAACGGTCCCGGCGATCCGGCCGCCACCGGCGCCTACGCCGTGCCGGTCATCCGCTCGCTGATCGACAAGCTGCCCACTTTCGGTATCTGCCTCGGCCACCAGATGCTGGCGCTCGCGGTCGGCGCCAAAACCGTCAAGATGCACCAGGGCCATCACGGGGCGAACCATCCGGTGAAAGACCTGTTAACCGGAAAGGTCGAGATCACATCGATGAACCACGGCTTTGCCGTGGACAACGGCACGCTGCCGGGCAATGCCGTGCAGACCCACATTTCGCTGTTCGACGGCTCAAATTGCGGATTGAGACTCACCGACCGGCCGGTCTTCTCGGTCCAGTACCATCCCGAGGCCTCGCCCGGCCCGCGCGACAGCCATTACCTGTTCGGCCGATTTGTCGAGCTGATGCGTGCGTTCAAGTCGAAGTGAGCGCAGCCGCGTTGCGGACCGCTGTTAGGGAATTTCAACGGAATTTATCGTAGAACGGTGCAGCCGCGCTGCGGCGAGAGGCAGAGTCATGACACTTGCCACCAAACGGACCGCTCCGCTCACCTTGAACTTCGCCGACGACGGGTCGATCCCCAACAATCCGACGCTGCCGCTGGTGCTTTACCGCGGCGGCATCGACCTCGCCGGCTCGCCCGACCCCGAACAGCTCATTGAAAAGGCGTTCGCCGCCAATGGCTGGGGGAATATGTGGCGCAACGGCATCTATCCTTACGTGCATTATCATTCGATGATCCACGAGGTGATGGGCATCGCGCGCGGACGCGCCACTGTGCGTTTCGGCGGCGAGAACGGCCGCGAACTCGAAATTGCATCCGGCGACGTCGTCATCCTGCCGGCCGGCACCGGTCATCAGCTCGTCACGCAAACTCAGGAGCTTGTGGTTATCGGCGCCTATCCGCCGACCGGAAAATACGATCTATGCCGCGGCAGCAAGTTGGAGCATGATAAGGCGGTCGCCTCGATACGGAACGTGCCGGCGCCGGCCACCGATCCGGTATTCGGAGCAAACGGACCGTTGATTACATTGTGGCGGGCATGATTGCAGACTGGCTGTCGTTCTGGGACAGGCCACATTCCATTTATGTCAGTGCGCGCCACCGCGATGTCCATTACCGGCTGATCGCCCAAGAACTCGCCGATCTCGTGCCGTCATCGCAGGCGCGCGTGCTCGATTACGGAAGCGGCGAAGCACTGCACGCCGATCTCCTCGCCGCCGCAGCCGGCGAACTTTTGTTGTGCGACGGCGCACCGAGCGTGCGCGCCGCTCTTGCCGTACGATTTGCCGGTGATACGAAAATCCGCATTCTCTCGCCCGCGGACGTCGAGCGTCTGCCCGACGGTTGCGTCGATTTCATCGTGCTTCATTCGGTCGCGCAATACCTGGCGCCGGACCAGATGAAGATGCTGCTGGTGCTGTTCCGCAGGCTCCTCAAACCGAACGGCGTCCTGCTGGTGAGCGACATCATCCCGCCGCAGGTGGGAGCCGCCGCCGACGTTGCCGCGCTCTTGCGGTTTTCCGCCGGAAACGGATTTTTCTTCGCCGCGCTGGCCGGACTGGCGCGCACGCTGTTTTCCGATTACCGGCGGCTGCGCCAGAACGTCGGCCTCACCCATTACGGCGAAGCGGCGATGATCGAGAAGCTTGACGTCGCCGGTTTTGCCGGCCAGCGCGCGGCGAGGAATATCGGCCACAATCAGGCCCGCATGGCGTTTGTTGCGCGGCCGCGTTGAGT
>DATJTL010000370.1:0-8761 GCA_035503415.1 Xanthobacteraceae bacterium | reverse complement strand
TCATCCTCCCAAGACTTGGACCGCTATCCCGAAATGGCCGCGCTCAAGCACGCGGCATCGCGATAGCCCGGTCATTGGTAATCGATCCGTGTACGCTTGTCATCAGCTTACCGGGCCCAAACAACAAAAAAATACCGCCTGCCCTGGTATTGGAACCGTCCGCCGCTTGTCTTTGCCGCGCCGTTGCGGCTTCACTGCGCCCGCCAATCCCTATCTTCGGAGCTAATGACTAGCATGCGCCTATCCCGCTTCTTTTTGCCGATCTTACGCGAAACGCCCAAGGAAGCGGAGATTGCCTCGCACCGGCTAATGCTGCGCGCCGGCATGATCCGGCAGGAGGCTGCCGGCGTTTACTCGTTTCTGCCGCTGGGCTTACGCGTTCTGCAAAAGATTTGCCGGATCGTGCGCGAGGAACAGGACCGAGCCGGTGCCATCGAGCTTTTGATGCCGACCATCCAGGCCGCCGATCTTTGGCGCGAGAGCGGCCGCTACGACGCCTACGGCAAGGAAATGCTGCGCATCAAGGATCGGCATGACCGCGAGATGCTCTATGGGCCGACCAACGAGGAAATGATAACCGCGATCTTTCGCAGTTATGTTCGTTCGTACAAGGACTTGCCGCTCAACCTCTACCACATCCAATGGAAGTTCCGCGACGAGGTGCGGCCGCGTTTTGGGCTGATGCGCGGGCGCGAGTTCCTCATGAAGGACGCCTATTCGTTCGACGTCGATTTCGCCGGCGCCAAGCATGCCTACAACCGCATGTTCGTTGCTTACTTGCGGACCTTCGCCCGCATGGGTCTGCGTTCGATCCCCATGGTGGCGGAAAGCGGGCCGATCGGCGGCAACCTCTCGCACGAGTTCATCATTCTGGCCGATACCGGCGAGAGCGAGGTGTTCTGCCACAGCGACTATCTTGGCTTCGAAGTGCCGAAGCCCGATGTCGACTTCGGCAGCGTCCCAGCCCTGCAGGCCATTGTCGACCAATGGACCTCGCTCTACGCCGCTACGTCCGACAAACATGATGAATTGGCTTATGGCGCTATTGCGCCCGAGAAGCGCGTTTCGGCCCGCGGCATCGAGGTCGGCCACATATTCTATTTCGGCACCAAGTATTCAGAGCCCATGAAGGCCGTGGTGGCCGGCCCGGACGGGGTCGAGCGCCCGGTGCATATGGGTTCCTATGGAATAGGACCGAGCCGGCTGGTGGCCGCCATCATCGAAGCCTTCCACGACGAGGCGGGGATCAAATGGCCGGAACCGGTCGCCCCATTCCAGGTGGCGATCCTCAACCTCAAGCAGGGGGGAAGCGACACCGATCCGGCCTGCGAAGCGCTTTATGCCGCACTCGCCGCCAAGGGTATCGATACCCTCTACCATGACCTCGACGAACGACCGGGCGCCAAATTCGCCATGGCCGACCTCATCGGCGTGCCTTGGCAAATTCTGGTCGGGCCGCGCGGGCTGGCCGAAGGCAAAGTCGAGGTCAAACGGCGCTCCGACGGGCAGCGGGAGCTCATGTCGGCAGCCGATGCGGTGGCGCGGCTTACTGTCTCCCCCGCATGAATCTGTGCGCTGCTGCGACGATTCCCGGCTTGAAAGCGCCAGAATCGTGTGAAACTCCGGCTAGTGTGGCGGGTCAGAAGTCCGCACCATTTTTGCGGCGAGGTTCGTTGTGCGGACTTGTGACCCGAAGCCACACTAGATCGATAAGTTGCTAGTATCCCTTCGATTCCGAAGTTCGCAACGAGGGCGCCGCCACAAACATGCGAACTTCGGAATCGGGACACTAGGGGCGGGGACCTGAACTGAATGTCCGAGCACACCGGCACCTACTTCTTCGCTCCGTTCGAATGGATGCTGTCGCTGCGGTATTTGCGGGCGCGGCGCAAGGAAGGGTTCATTTCCGTCATTGCCGGTTTTTCCTTCCTCGGCATCATGCTCGGGGTCGCCACGCTGATTATCGTCATGGCGGTGATGAACGGCTTCCGCCAGGAGTTGCTCGACAAGATCCTTGGGCTCAACGGCCACCTGCTCATTCAGCCGCTTGAGCGCCCGCTCACCGATTGGGCGGCGGTTGCCGATCGGGTCTCCAAAGTCCCCGGTATTCGCTTGGCCGCGCCAATTGTCGAAGGCCAGGCTTTGGCATCTTCGCCCTTCAACGCCTCGGGCGTTCTGGTGCGCGGCATACGCGGCGCCGATCTCGCCAAGCTCGGCTCCATCGCCAAGAACATCAAGCAAGGCACGCTTGACGGCTTCGACAGCGGGCAGGGGCTGGTGATCGGCAGCCGGCTCGCCGACCAGCTCTCCGTGCGCGTCGGCGACAATATCACGCTGGTATCGCCGCGCGGCGCCGTCACTCCGATGGGCACGACGCCGCGCATCAAGACCTACAAGGTCGCGGCCGTGTTCGAGATCGGCATGTCTGAATACGATGCCGCCTTTGTGTTCATGCCGCTGGCGGAGTCGCAGGCCTATTTCAACCGCGTTGGCGATGCCGATCACCCCGGCGATGTCACCGCGATCGAGGTCTATACCGACAATCCTGATCACATCGACGAGTTTCGCAAGCTCGTCAGCGCGGCCGCGCAGCGGCCGATCTACATGATCGATTGGCGCCAGCGTAACGCCACGTTCTTCAACGCGCTCGAAGTCGAGCGCAACGTCATGTTTTTGATCCTGACCCTGATCGTCTTGGTGGCCGCGCTCAATATCGTTTCCGGGCTGATCATGCTGGTAAAGGACAAGGGCAGCGACATCGCCATCCTGCGCACGATGGGCGCAAGTCAGGGAGCGATCATGCGCATATTCCTGATCACGGGCTCCTCGATCGGCGTGGTCGGAACTTTCGCTGGCTTTTTGCTCGGCGTCGTCATCTGCGCCAATATCGATTCAATCCGGCGCTTTCTCTCCTGGCTGACCCATACCGACCTGTTCAACCCGGAGCTCTATTTCCTCTCCAAGCTCCCGGCCAGCATGGACGTGCGCGAAACGTCGGCGGTGGTCATCATGGCGCTCGGCCTGTCGCTATTGGCGACGCTTTATCCTTCCTGGCGGGCGGCGCGGCTCGATCCGGTCGACGCGCTTCGCTACGAGTGATCAGGCGCGATGGACGAGAAAACCAGCATCAGCGAAGTCCCCCCCGCGGCGGCGAGCGACGACGACGAAGAGCATCCCCTTCTCTTCCTGCACGGCATCGGGCGCCAATTTCACCAGGGGGATGCGACGCTTGACGTTCTCAAAAGCGCCGAGCTGGCAGTGTGGCCCGGCCAGACGGTGGCGCTGGTGGCGCCGTCCGGGGCAGGCAAGTCGACGCTGCTGCATATCGCCGGCCTGCTCGAACATCCCGACGCCGGCGAGGTCTATATCGATGCGGTCGCCACCACTAGTCTGAGCGACATGGAGCGCACCCGCATCCGCCGCAACGATATCGGCTTCGTCTATCAGTTCCATCACCTGCTGCCGGAATTCTCCGCTCTGGAGAATGTGATGCTGCCGCAGATGATCCGCGGGCTGTCGCGCAAAGAGGCGAAGGCGCGCGCCGCCGAACTGTTGGCGTATCTCGGGCTGAAGGAACGCCTGGTCCATCGGCCGGCGGAGCTGTCGGGCGGCGAGCAGCAACGCGTCGCCATCGCCCGCGCGGTCGCCAACGCACCGCGCCTGCTGCTTGCCGACGAACCCACCGGCAATCTCGACGTCCATACCAGCGCGCACGTGTTCGGCACGCTCACCCAGTTGGTCCGCGCCTCCGGGCTTGCCGCCATTATCGCCACGCACAATCTCGACCTTGCCGCGCAAATGGATCGCCGCGTCACCATCCGCGAAGGCCTTGTGGTCGAAATGACGTAAAGCCGCGTCTGCGAGCAGCGATGGCGGTAGCGATTGGCCGCGTCATCACGGCGGTGGAAGCGGGCTTGGATACGGTCCGGGTGGCGGCGCGAATTGGGTGTTGCGGTTGCAGAAGCCGCCGTTGCCGAGCCGGGAAGCCATGCACTGCCCGAAGGTGATGAAGCCGCAATTCTCGCCGTCGAAGCCGGCGTAATGGGCGCACCACGGATAATTCTGCGCCGCAGCCGGTCCGCCGGTCAAAACCGCAGCGGCGAGAATTCCGAACGTGAGCAACAAAAGGCGCATAATGACGTCCTCGCTCTGAGTTGGCACTCCCAGCCCAACAACTCGATAGCTCCCGACATGTCCCGCCAATCTGCTCTCGATCTGCGCGGCTTCGATCCAGGGCAGACTTTGCTATTCCGCGCTCACAAATCTCCGCACCCGGCAGTCATTGAGCGTGACGCACGTCCTCATCCGTGGCATCGCGCGGCCGCGGCGCATCAGTACTGCGGGGCCGTGCGCGCCCCGCGGAAATGCAGATTGGGATGCGGCCCGGGCGGCGGGACGTATTGGGTATTGCGGTTGCAGAAGCCGCCGTTGCCGCTCAGCGTGGCCATGCATTGTTCGTAGGTGGTGAATCCGCAATTGGTGCCGCCGCCCATCTCGCCACCGCCGTATTGTGCGCACCACGGGTAGTTTTGCGCCTCGGCGAGGCCGCCGAACGCGAACATGCTTCCGAGAATTCCAAGCGTGAGCAACACTACGCGCATCATGGCCTCCTACTGATCCGACCTAACATTCGCATCCAAATTCTGCGGCCCTCTGGCCCGCCGGGCCTTTGCGCGAGCGGGCCGTGGTCATGCCGGGTGAGGGCTCTACCGACGCCCCGGCGCGGAATGGGGGCCGGGCGGCGGGACGTATTGAGTGTTGCGATTACAAAATCCGCCGATGCCGGAGACCGTCGCCATGCATTGTTCATAGGTGGTGAATCCGCAATTGGTGCCGCCGCCTTCCCGGCCGCCGTAATAGGCGCACCACGGATAATTCTGTGCCTCGGCGGGCGCGGAAAGCGCTGCGGCTGCAGCGACACTTGCGATCGCGAATAGCAAAGCCTTCATGGCCAGGCCTCCTGGCGTCGGAACTTCGCGCTGTAGAACCCCGCAGCCGCCGCGTTAGTTCGACTGCGACCGGCATGGCCGCGCACGGTTTGGTGATCGCGGGCGCGAGGCGGCGGCGCATGAACAACGAGGCCGCCCGAAGGCGGCCCCGCAAGTTTATAGACCGTCGAAGGGCTGCTGCTCAGTAGCAGGGTACACAACGGCAGTGCAGGGCGCCGAATGGGCCGCGCCAGCAGCGGCGTACCCAACCGGGACCGCAAAACGGACCGGGGCCGCGGCAGGCGACTTTCGTGACGATGGGCGTAAACGTCTGCGCTTGCGCTTGCATGTTCGCCGCGCCTTGGGTTTGCGCGCTGGCTGTCAGCGCTGTCATGCCCAGAACGAGCGTAGCGGCCGTCAAAGTCAGAGCGAGCTTTTTCATAAGATCATCCTCCTCGATTGTGCGGGAACGCTTGAACTGAAGGAAGGCGAAACGCGAAAAACGTAGGAAGGTAGGAACGTAGGAACACAGCCACATTACACTGTTCCAGAGGTGCTGGAATAGTCCTCGCTGTTGGCTGGTGGATGGCGCGCCATGACATGTCGCACGCGTGGGCTTCACTGCACCGGGAATACTTCACGCCGTCAGCGATTGAATTGATCGAGAGTCGCCGCCCCGCGTGTGGTGCTGTTTATTGTGGACGAGGCACTATCCACCGGTGCCAGCTTGGGTCTTATCCGATGACGTCGTCCAGCAGCTTCATTGCGGCCGCGCTGGCCGGAAATGCTCGGCTGTCGATCCTCAGCTTGGGTAGTCGGCCAGTTTGAATAGGGCACACCCGAGTAGGGCTTGCTGATCGCGCGCGAGGAGTCATATTCGCCGCTATGGCGAATTCTGACCCCGAATTTTTCGTGCTTGAAGACCCCACGACGCGCCAATTCATGGTGGTTCAGCGTAATCCGGACGGCCGGGAGGTCGTGCTTGACCGATACGACAGCGAATCCCGCGCCTATGAGGCCGTGAACGCGCTGTCGGCCCCCAAAATTGACCGTTCATGAGCAAGGCTCCCAAACGGTGGCGACGCCCGTGCTGCAAAGCTGACTAGGGCTGAGCGCAGGCCGAATAGGGCTTGCGGGCCAGGCTACGGGGCGCATATTCGGCCTCATGTCGGAATCCCTGCAAGATCAGCTGGCCAAGGTTCGAGCAGACTTCCAGACCCTTAGCGATGCCACCAGCGCCGAATGGAAAAGGGCGCTGGGAGAGGGCTGGAAGTGGGATCCGGACGAGTTGGATGCATTCTTCACCCGCCTCAGCCGCGCTTCCGAACAGTTTCGGGTAATACTTCGCAGAAAGTGGGAGCTCGAGCGGAAACTTTACGGCCCGAAAGCGCCCTAGAAACTCCTCCCAGGCCGCCAAACTGGCGATCGACGTGGCCACGGCCCGGGTCGAGGATTGGTAACCTACGACAGAGGACCCGACAGCAGCGGCATTGACTCAAAGAACGTTATATGAACAATGTTCTCTCTATGTTCTATGGGGAGACTGAAGATGCTTCGTATTGTTCTGGGTGAGGCGATGGCTCTGGCTTCGATCACGCTGTTCCTGGCGACCGTTGCGGTTTGGGCGCAAGTGCTCGGAGTAATCTGAGTTCTCGCGGTCCGGGCGCTGCCGTTACGGTAAGGGTGTGAGTTACGGCGAGGGCGTGAGTTCTTGTGCGCGTCTTGAGCGCGATCATGGACAGCGGCGCTCTCGATCCGTCATGCTCGTGCGGAACGAGAATCGCCGCACACAACGAAGATCAATGGCCGCGACTGAACCCCGCTTCGTGCATCTGCACGTCCATTCGTCCTACTCGCTGCTAGAGGGCGCGCTGACGATTGCCCGGTTGGCGGAGCTCGCCAAAAAGGATCGGCAGCCCGCGCTGGCGCTCACCGACACCGACAATATCTTCGGCGGGCTCGAATTTTCCGAGAAGCTGGCGGGCGCCGGCATTCAGCCGATCGTCGGCTGTGCGCTCGCGGTCGATTTCGCCGATCAGGAGAACCGGACCGGGCAGGCGGCCAGCACGATCGCCGGCTTTGCGCGCGTCGTGCTTCTGGCGTCGCGCCAAGAGGGCTATCGCAGCCTGATGCGGCTCTGCTCGCGCGCCTATCTCGAGACCGGCGAGCAAGACCGCCCCCACGTCAAGCTCGACTGGCTTGCCGGTGAAACCGACGGCCTCATCGCGCTGTCCGGCGGGCCGAACGGGCCGCTCGATGCCGCGATTGCGAGCGGCCAGACCGCGCTCGTGGCTTCGCGCTGCGAGGCGCTGCGCCGTCTGTTTGGCGACCGGCTTTATCTCGAATTGCAGCGCCACGGGGTGCCGGCCGAGCGCGCCGCCGAGGCGGCGCTGATCGAGCTTGCTTATGCTCACGGGATTCCGCTGGTGGCGACCAACGAGCCGTTCTTCGCCACGCGCGAGGATTACGAGGCCCACGACGCGCTGCTGTGCATCGCCGAAGGCAAGCTCATCGCCGACGGCGAGCGTCACCAGCTGACCCCCGAGCACCGCTTCAAGAGCCGCGCCGAAATGGCGGCTTTGTTCGCCGATCTGCCGGAGGCGCTGGCGGCGACAGTCGAGATTGCCGAGCGGTGCGCGTTCCGCCCGCGCACGCAGGCGCCGATCTTGCCGCGCTTTTCAACCAGTCGCGGCCAGAATGCGGCGGGCGGAGACGAGGAAGCCGAAGAGCTGGGGCGTGCCGCCCGAACCGGCCTTGCGGCGCGGCTCAAGCGTCACGGCCCGGCGCACGGCCATACCGTCGACGAATACGACGAGCGGCTCGAATACGAGCTCGGCGTCATCGTCAAGATGAAATACCCCGGCTACTTCCTGATCGTCGCCGACTTTATCCAATGGGCGAAAGCGCAGGGTATTCCGGTCGGACCCGGCCGCGGCTCCGGCGCCGGGTCCTTGGTCTCCTATGCTCTGACCATCACCGATCTCGACCCGATCCGCTTCGGGCTTATCTTCGAGCGCTTCCTCAATCCCGAACGCATTTCGATGCCGGATTTCGACGTCGACTTCTGCCAGGAGCGGCGCGACGAAGTCGTCCGCTACGTGCAGAAGCGATATGGCAGCGAGTGCGTCGCGCAGATCATCACCTTTGGCACCTTGCAGGCGCGCGGCGTGCTGCGCGATGTCGGCCGCGTGCTGCAAATGCCCTATGGCCAGGTCGACCGGCTTTGCAAGCTCGTGCCGCAAAATCCTGCGAACCCGGTCACGCTCAAGCGCGCTATCGACGACGAGCCGCGGCTGCAGGCCGAGCGCGACCGCGATCCGCTGATCGCACGTGCCTTCCAGATTGCCCAGAAGCTCGAAGGGCTGCACCGCCACGCTTCAACGCACGCCGCCGGCGTCGTCATCGGTGACCGGCCGTTGAGCGAACTGGTGCCGCTCTATCGCGATCCGAAATCGCTGTTGCCGGTGACCCAGTACAACATGAAGTGGGTCGAGCCGGCTGGGCTGGTGAAATTCGATTTTCTCGGACTAACCACGCTCACCATCCTCGACCGCGCGGTGAAGCTGGTGCGCCAGCGCGGGGTCGAGCTTGATCTCGCCAATCTGCCGCTCGACGACGCCAAGACCTACGAGATGCTGGCGCGCGGCGAGACGGTGGGCGTGTTCCAGGTTGAAAGTGCGGGCATGCGGCGCGCGCTCATCGACATGCGGCCGGACCGCTTCGAGGATCTGATCGTGCTGGTGGCGCTCTACCGGCCGGGTCCGATGGCGAATATCCCGACCTATTGCGCCCGCAAGCTGGGCCACGAGGCGACCGATTATCTGCACCCGAAA
>DATJTL010000369.1:0-10550 GCA_035503415.1 Xanthobacteraceae bacterium | reverse complement strand
GCCGCCGCATTCCGCCGCGCGAACGGCGCCGGCGAGGTCGAGACCATCATGGTCGATGGCGGCGACGCGACGAAATGATCGAAACTGGGATCATTCCGTCTCAATATTCGCAAACTTGATGACCTTCGCCCATTTCTCGGTCTCGGCAACGATGATCTCGCCGAACTGGGCCGGCGAACTGATCCGTGTGGCGCTGCCGAGATCGGAAAACTTCTGCTTGATCTTGGGATCGGCAAGGGCCGAATTTATCGCCGTGTTGAGCGTTGCAATGACATCATCCGGCGTCCCGCGCGGCGCGACGATGCCGGTAATGCCGGTCGCCTCGTAACCCGGCAGGAATTGCGCCACCGGCGGCACTCCCGGAAATGAAGCCAACGGTTTTGCAGCGGTCAGCGCCAAGGCGCGCAATCGGCCGCTGTGCACATAACCGAGCGCGGACGGAATCGGGTCGAACATGGCCTGGACTTGATTGCTCAGCAGATCAGACAGCGCGGCGGTCTCGCCGATATGGGGAACGATGACGAGATCGATGCCCGCCATCATTTTGAACAGCTCGGCCGCCATGCGCGTGATGCTGCCAAGATCGGTTGCGCCGACGTTGATTTTGCCGGGATTGGCTTTGGCGTAGGCGATGAATTCGGGAACGGTCCTGACCGGGACTGAAGGATTCACCACCAGCACGAACGGCGAGCCGCCGATGCTTGCGACCGGCGCGGTGTCGCGAATGAAATTGGATTTGAGATGCGGGTTGAGCGTCGGGTTGATGACATTGGGCGCGATGACCATCAGCAGCGTGTAGCCGTCCGGCGCCGCCCTGATCACTGTCTCGGTGGCGATGTTGCCGCTCGCACCCGGCCGGTTCTCGACCACGAAGGGTTGGCCCAAGCGTGCCGACAGCCAGTCGGCGAGCAGGCGCGCGTAGATGTCGGGCGCGCCGCCGGCGGGCAGCCCGACGATCAGCTTGACCGGGCGGCTTGGGTAAGTCTCGGCCGCGGCGCCGCTCGCAAATGCGGCCAGCCCCGCCACGCTTGCGGCCATGCGCAGAAATCGCCGGCGAGCTATATCCATTATTTCCCCGTCGAGGCCGGAATGGCTCGCCAGAGCGCGTCGTTCAGTGCAGCTTGATGTTCGCGAACTTGATGACCTTGCCCCATTTTTGCATCTCGTTGACGATCAGCTTGCCGAAGTCGGCAGGCGCCATCGGCATCGGGATGCCGCCAAGGTCCGCCAGTCGCTTTTGGATCTTGGGATCGGCGAGCGCGGCGTTGAGCTCGGTGTTAAGCTTGTTGACGATCTCAGGCGGTGTGCCTTTCGGAGCCATCAGGCCCTGCCAGGCAAAGGCCTCATAGCCCGGCACGAATTTGGCAATCGGCGGCAGCGCGGGAAAGAGCGCGAGCGGCTTCGTGCTCGTCACAGCGATGCCGCGCAGGTCGCCCGAGCGAACGTGGCCCTGCGCCAGGATCACCATGTCGAACATGACCTGATCTTGCCCTGCCAGCATGTCGGTAATCGCCGGCGCATCGCCGCGATAAGGCACATGCAGCATGTTGACCCCGGTCATCATCTTGAACAGCTCACCGGCAAGATGCGGCGTCGAGCCGACGCCGCCGGACGCCATATTGAGCTTGCCCGGATTGGCTTTGGCGTAGGCGATCAGTTCCGGAACGGTCTTCACCGGCACCTTGGGGTTAACCACGAGGATCGCGGGGTCTGATGCGATGCCGCCGATCGGCACGAGGTCGCTGGTGAACGAGAAGCTGATATCCGGATTGATCACTGCGTTGATGACGTTCGGATTGGCCAGCATCAATAGCGTGTAACCATCCGGTGCGGCCTTCACCACCGAGTCGGCCGCGATCTGCTGCCCAGCGGAGCCGCGGTTTTCAACCACGAAAGTCTGACCAAGCCGCTCGCCCAGAGCCTGCCCGATCAGCCGCGCGATGATGTCGGCAGTTCCGCCAGGCGGAAAACCAACCAGGAGATGGATCGGCCGCGAGGGATAAGTATCGGCGTATGCGTTGCGGAGCACAGCCGGCAGCGCGAGCGCGCCGGCGGTGAGGGTGAGGATTTGACGGCGTGTGGTGTTCATCATCCGAGCACCTTTACAGGTCCGCGCCCGAAGACGAAAGCGCCGCAATGTCGCTTATGCAGCGACCCGCGGCTCGCCGCCTGTACCGCCGCCTGGCGGCGGCACCGGCACGCCGTCGGCCGAGTATTCATTGAGCTTGTTGCGTAGCGTGCGGATGGAGATGCCGAGCACGTTGGCGGCGTGCGTGCGGTTGCCCAGACAATGCTTGAGCGTCTCGAGGATGAGATCGCGCTCGACCTCGGCGACGGTGCGGCCGACCAGCGCGCGCGAGACCTGCTCGGCGGCGAGCGCCGCATGGGCGACCGACGGCGCCCCCCGCTGCTGATCAAGGCGCACGCCGTCGGGGGCAAGGATCGCCTCCGGTCCGATCTCGGCACCGCTCGCCATCAGCACGGCGCGGTGCATGGTGTTTTCCAGCTCGCGCACGTTGCCCGGCCAGTAATTGACCGAAAGCGTGCGCCGCGCCTCGGCCGACAGTGGCCGCGCCGCCACGCCGTTGACGATCGAATATTTCTTGACGAAATAGTCGGCGAGTTCGAGCACATCGGCCGGCCGCTCGCGCAGCGGCGGAATTTTCAGGTTCACGACGTTCAACCGGAACAGCAAATCCTCGCGAAAGGCGCCTTCGCGCACCGCTTCGGCGAGGTTGCGGTTTGAGGTGGCGATGATGCGGATGTCGATCGCTACCGGCCGGTTGCCGCCGACGCGGTCGATCACCCGCTCCTGAATGGCGCGCAGCAGCTTGGCCTGCAGCCGCACGTCCATTTCGGAAATCTCGTCGAGCAGAAGCGTCGAACCGTTGGCCTCCTCGAACTTGCCGATACGGCGCGCCACCGCGCCTGTGAACGCGCCCTTCTCGTGGCCGAATAGCTCGGATTCGAGCAGCGATTCCGGCACCGCAGCGCAATTCACGCAGATCAGCGGTTTCTTGGCACGGCCCGAGCGCGCGTGCACGTAGCGCGCCAGCACCTCTTTGCCGGTTCCCGAATCGCCGGTGATCAGCACCGAGGCCTCGCTCGCGGCCACCTGCTGCGCAAGCTTGATCACGCGCGCCATGGCCTCGTCGCGATAGATCAGTTCGCGGGTGTCGTCGGCGACGGCGGCGAGCACCGCGGCGATCAATTCCGGGTCGGGCGGCAGCGGGATGTATTCCTTGGCGCCGGCGTGGATGGCGGCGACCGCGGCGCGCGCATCGGTGGCGGTGCCGCAGGCGACGATCGGCGCATGGATGCGTTCGGCTTCCAGCCCGCGTACGAGTTCGCGGATGTCGATGGCGACATCGACCATCAACAGATCGGCGCCACGGCCGGCGCGCAAAACCGCCAGCGCCTGGGCGATGTCGGCGGCGTGCGTGACGGTCGCGCCCTTGTCCATCGCCAGCTTGGTGGCGGTGGTGAGCTGGCCATTGAGCGTGCCGATGATGAGAAGCCGCATAATTTTATTCCTTCTTCGCCCCAGGCGAACGGCCCATTCGCCGTTCGCGCATCACGTGCGCTCCGCCTTGATGATTTCCGTCATGGTCACGCCGAGCTTTTCTTCGACGAGCACGACTTCGCCGCGAGCCACCAGACGATTGTTGACGTAGATGTCTATTGCCTCGCCGACCTTGCGGTCGAGTTCCAGCACCGCGCCGGGCCCGAGCTTGAGCAGATTGCCGATCTCCATGCGGGCGCGCCCAAGTACGGCGGAGACCTGAACCGGTACGTCGAACACCGCTTCGAGATCGGCGGCGACCCGCGTCGTCGGCCCTTCCGGCTCCGCCGCCAGCTGCGCATCGGCTGCCGCTCCACCGCCCTCGAGATCGGGCAGCGCGACTTTGGGGTCCTCGCTCATTCTCGCACCTCCTGCGCAGTCTTGTTTGTGTCGTTAAAGCCGCGGCGGGCGCTGAGATAGCCCGCCACCGCCTCGCCGATCGCCGCGTCGGCCTTGGCGCAATTGCGGTCAATGCCGCCGTCCGCCCATTCGATCCGGCAGTCGCCCGGCGCGATGTCGGATTCGGCGAGCACGACAAGGCGGCCTTCGAAGCCGCACCCGCGTGCGATGCCGTCGAGCTTTTGCCGCGCGATGTCATAGATCGCGTCGTTCACCCGCACGGCGATATGCGGCGAAGTCACCATCTGGCGGAAACAATCGCTCGCCAGCGCCGCGATTTCGGCGAACGGCTCGCGCGCGATCAGCGCCGGAGCGAGTTTCTTCGCCACCGCCACCGCGACCTCGACCGCCTCGCATTCGAGCCGGGTCTCGATCGCCTTGAGCGCCGCGTTCGCAGCCCCGATGCCGCTGCCGATGCGTTCGAGCGCGGCGGCGATACGGCGGTCGGCTTCCACTTTGGCGTCGGCCTGCGCCTGCGCATAACCGCGCCGTCTCGCGGCTTCCTCCGCTTCGGCGAGCTTGAGGGCGTGCTCGGCAAGGGCGACCGTCTGCTTGCGGTCGGCGCCGGCGCCGAAATCGACATCGAAGAGAAATTTTGTCGGAGCCCCCATCGTGACCTCAATAAATCAATTCTTCTTCGCCGCGGCTCTTGGAGATGACGATCTCGCCCTTGGCGGCGAGATCCTTGGCGAGGTTGACCAAGAGCGCCTGCGCTTCGTCGACCTCGCGTAGCCGCACTGGTCCCATCGCCGCCATGTCGTCCATCAGCATCTTGGCCGCACGGGTGGACATGTTCGACAGGAAGTACTGCCGCACCGGTTCGGCGGCGCCCTTGAGCGCGATCGCAAGCTTGTCCTTTTCGATGAAGCGCATGAGCGTCTGCGACGACGCGATATCGAGCTTGGTGAGATCGTCGAAGGTAAACATCAGCGTCTTGATGCGTTCGGCGCTCTCGCGATTCTCCTCCTCCAGCGCGGTGAGGAAGCGCGTTTCCGTCTGCCGATCGAAATTGTTGAAGATTTCCGCCATCACTTCATGCGCGTCGCGCCGCCGCGTCTGCGACAGGTTCGACATGAACTCGGTGCGCAGCGTCTGCTCGACCCGCTCGAGTACCTCCTTCTGCACCGCCTCCATGCGCAGCATGCGATTGATGACGTCGAGCGCCAGCTCCTCGGGCAGTATCGCCAGCACCCGCGCGGCGTGCTCGGGTCCGATCTTCGACAGCACCACCGCGACGGTCTGCGGGTATTCGTTCTTCAGATAATTGGCGAGCACCTCTTCCTGGACGTTGGAGAGCTTCTCCCACATGTTGCGGCCGGCGGGACCGCGAATCTCGTCCATGATGTTACCGACCCGCTCGGGCGGCAGATATTGCTGCAGCAGGCGCTCGGTGGCGTCGTAATTGCCCATCAGCGCGCCGGACGCCGACATGCGCGAGACAAATTCGAGCAAGAGATCTTCGACCAGCTGGGCTTCAACCGTGCCGATGGTCGACATCACAATCGATATCTGCCGCAATTCGTCGTCGTCGAGCATGCTCCAGATTTTGGACCCGTGCTGCTCCCCGAGCGCCAGCATCAAAATGGCCACCCGCTCGGGCCCGGTGAGCTGGCGCTTGCTTCTCGGCGCGCCGGCATGGCCGGC
The DNA here is from genome assembly GCA_035503415.1 of Xanthobacteraceae bacterium. Lineage (GTDB taxonomy): Bacteria > Pseudomonadota > Alphaproteobacteria > Rhizobiales > Xanthobacteraceae > BOG-931. The sequence continues at coordinate 4,945 of DATJTL010000369.1, read as the reverse complement.
GAGACTCGCCAGCGCGCTGGTGATTTCGCGCCGAGCGGCGTCGCTTTCTGGTTTCTCGGCGGCTGCTGAAGCCATGCTGTTGCTCGGTCAGGCGTCGTTCGATCAGGCGGCGGCGCTCTCATGCAGCCATTGGCGGATGATGGAAACGGTCTCGTGTGGATTGCGATCGGCGATTTCGCCGACTTTCTGAACCGATTGGGCGTGGACCTGGCCCTGGATCTGGGCGATGTCGATCATTTTCGATGTCTCGCTCTGCTCGCCTTTGAACGTCGCGGCAGGCTCGGCGGCGACACCCGGTGCGGCGGCCGATTCCGCTACCACAGCGCCCGGCGCGATGGGCGGCAGCGCCGGGAGTGGGCCCACCACCGGCGCGAGGATGCGCCGCACCAGCGGCCGCACCACCATGAGCAGCACCGCAAGAGCGAGCAGACCCATCACCACCATCTCGATGGCCTGCATGATGTCGTCCGTGGTGAAGTGCAGCGCCGAGAGGAAGCCGCGCGGCGCTTCGATCGGCTCGGCCACCGGCTGAGCGAAGCGCAGATTGACCACGTCCACCTGGTCGCCGCGCTTTTGGTCGAAGCCGATCGCCGAGCGCACCAAAGCCGCGATCTGATCGATCTCTTCCTTGCTGCGCGGCTGATAGACGACCTCGCCCTTGCCGTTCTTGCCGTAGGTGCCGTCGACCAGCACGGCCACCGAGACGCGGTTGACGCGGCCGCCTTCGATCACTTCCGTCCGCGACGTTTTCGAAATCTCGTAATTGACGATTTCCTCGGTTTTGCGCGTCTCGTCGCGCGGGGGCGCATTGGCCTCGGCGGGAGCGCCAAGCGTCTGCGCCTGCGGCGCTTGCGGTATCTCGTTGCCGACGGTGACCTGGTTGGCGCCACCCTGTGTGGTGGTGGAGGTTTCTTCGCGGCTCTGGCTGGAGCGCACAACGCGGCCATCGGGATCGTATTTGTCCGATGTCTGCGTGACCCGGTTGAAATCGAAATCGGCGGTGAGCTGGACACGCGCGTGACCTGCGCCGACCACGGAGTCGACGATGCCCTCAACCTCTTTGCGCAGCCGGTTCTCGTAGGCGATCTGCCGCTCGTCGGCGCCGATGCCGCCGTCGGGATCGTCTGAGGCGCCGTCGGCGAGCAGGTTGCCAGCCTCGTCGACGATCGAGATGCGCTGCGGACGCAAGCCGTTGACCGCGGTGGCGACGAGATGGCGGATGGCGCGCACCTGCGCCGGATCGAGCGTGCCGCGCACGCGCAGCACGATCGAGGCCGACGGCTCGACCTTGTCGCGCGAGAACAGCGGTCGTTCTGGCATGACCAGGTGAACGCGCGCATCCTCGACGCTGTCGAGCGTGCGGATGGTGCGCTCAAGTTCACCTTCGAGCGCGCGCACGGCATTGATATTCTGCACAAAGCTCGTGGTGCCGAGCGCGTCGGATTTGTCGAAAATTTCGTAACCGACGCCGCCGCCCTTGGGCAGGCCGCTCTCGGCAAGCGTCATGCGCAGCCTGGCGACCCGATCCCGAGGCACCAGGATGACGTCGCCCTGACCACGGATCTCATAGGAGACACCTTCACGGTCGAGCTCCTTGGCGATCGAGGCGGAATCTTCCAAGGTCAAGTTGGTGAAAAGCGGCGTCATTTCCGGGGTCGTCACGCGCAGGATGAGAAAGGCAAAGAAGCCGATCAGCGCGAGAGTGACGGCACCCATCGCGGCGATACGCGGGGCGCCAAGCGTTTTGATAAACTCCAGCAGATTTTGCACCGAGCTCCACCCCCAGGCGACGCCGCGCGATGGGCAAGATTTGCCTGGTAGATGGTTAGCGTCTGGTTAATGCGGCTCGGGAAGTGCTTGTTTTGCGTAGCGAAGGGAGCGAATGGCCAATCGCTCATAGGGAGGACGGCGTCCTCTTTCCGTATTCGCTATTCGCGCTCCGCCGAATCAAAACGCCGGCGGCTCCGCACGATGATTTCGCCGCAATAATAATGCGTACGTCCGAACCGCCACACCAGCGGCCGACGTTAACGAACCGGTAAGGTGGATTAAGCTAGCGCTACTGGCGGTACTGCTGGATGCGAGTCGTACGCAAGCCGGCAAGACCGTGCTGGTCGATCGAGTACTGCCAAGAGAGGAATTCCTCGACGGTGAGCGTATAGCGGGTGCACGCTTCTTCGAGCGAAAGCAATCCGCCGCGGACCGCCGCGACAACTTCCGCCTTGCGGCGAATGACCCAGCGCCTCGTCCCCGGCGCGGGCAAATCCGCAATGGTCAACGGGGAACCGTCAGGCCCGATCACGTACTTGACCCTCGGGCGATGGGGTTCTGTCATAGCTACTCTCACGAACTCGACAACGCGACAGGTGGCGACATTACGCATGGCGGCTTAAAATTTGCCTAAGCCCGAGCGCCAATTGCCGGCGGCGGCTGAAAGTGCCGCGTCTCGCGTGGGTTTCGGCATGCTCAATCGGCGGTCATCGCTGCGCCATGGTGGTTCGCAATCCGGGCTGGCGGTATGCCGCTGGTGGAGCTTCGGATTCGACATTCGCTACCCACCCGGCCGCGACCGCGTGAAGCGAATGTCGAATCCGACGGAACCGGGATGCGAATATTTGAATCGGACCACTAGGCGCTACAGCGACTGCATAAAGCTGCTGAGAGTGCTGTTGAGATTACTTATGCTGGTGTTGAGGCTGTTGAGACCGGTGAGGCTGCTGAGACTGTTGCTGTTGACCGACTGGATCGCGCTGATCGCGTAGCTCTGGCCTCCGACCGTTACGGTGGCCGGGGTGGCGTTGACATTGACGGCGGTGACGACGCCTTGGACCTGACTCGATACGGTCACCGGCTGGCCGTTGGCACCGGTCGCGGTGATCGACAGCGTGTAGTTGCCGTCGGGCTCGGTGATGCCGTTAGGACCCTGCCCGCCCCACGAATACGTCTGATTGCCGGCGTTGAGCGAAACCTGCCCCGTAAAGACTGTCTGCCCCGTCGAGTTGGTGATGGTGACCGTCCCGGTCGCCGGCGATGGCGACGACAAGTTCCACGTGGCCGGCGAGCCGGTCGCGTTGGAGAGCGCGGCAGTGCCGCCGCCGAGCGTCACGTTGGCGCCGAGCAACTGCATCGCCGAGGTTGCCTCGGAGGTCTGCTGCAGTGAGATCATGGTCTGCATGTTGGTGTTCATGTCCACCTGCTGCTGGACCGAAGCGAACTCGACGAGTTGCTGAGTGAACTGATTGGTGTCGAGCGGATCGAGCGGATCCTGATTTTGCAGCTGCGTGGTGAGAAGCTGCAGAAACGTATCGAAATTGCCGGCGAGTTGCTGGGATCCAGTGGCGCCGGCGGCCTGGGCGGTAGTTGCGCCCGTAGTGGCTGCCGAAGTGGGAGTGGTTGCGATCGTCGTCGTCATGGTTCGCCCTCGCCCAATTGCGCTCAGACGCGGATATCGAGGCCGCTACGGAAGCTTAAGCGCGAATAAATCTGCGACGTGTCGACCGGCGGCAGGTCGGCGTCGGGAATGACAAGCTGCGCTGCATGTTGGTGGCCGCCGCCGTTGCCGGTGCCGTTCTGCCCGGCGAAGGACTGATCCCGCAGCGTGAACTGCAGGCCGTTGTCGGCGGTCCGCAGCCCGGCCTGTTCGAGCGCGCGCTCGAGCTGAGGCTGCTGACTTTGCAGAAGCTGCAGCGTATCGGCGCGCTCCACGGTCACGTGCGTCGTCACCTGACCATTGCCGTCGACGCCCAAGCGTACGTCGATGCGGCCAAGCTCCGGCGGATCAAGCCGGATGTCGAACTGGTTCGAACCGGATTGCGCATGCGATGCAATCGCAACCGCAAGCCCGGCGACCGGAACAGCGGCGTTCGACGCTGCCGCCGATGCCGCCGCGCCTGTGCCGGACGCATTCGCCGTAACGAAGCCGAAATTCGGCAGGGCGTTCGCGCCGCCACTCGCACCTGACGCGGTCACCGCTGCGCCTGCGCCCGGCCCGGAAGTCGCGCCACCAATGTCGCCGCGCGAACCGGCGTGGCCGCTGCTCGCCTGCACCGCGGTCTCGGTCTGCGCCAGCACCGCAGCGTTGGTCTCGGCCTGGACTTGAGCTTGCGGGGCGCCGGCAGCGAGCGGCGTTGCATCCGTCGGTGCACCGGTAGATCCCGAAGACGTGGCGCTGCTGGTCTGATCGGCAGCGGTCGCCTGTGTCGCCGCCGAAGAGTCGGCCGCTTCATCGGCCCCCTCCTGAGCGGTCACGTCTTGATCGCCGGCGGTCAGCGCCATCGTCTTGGGACGCGGTTTCGCCTCTCCGCCGATTGCCGCCAACGCATTGGTTGCCGGCGGCGCGGTGGTGACAGGCGCATTGAGGGCGATCACCGCTGCGACCGGCTGCATATTGGGCGAGGACTGCGGTTGGCCGGTACTTGCCGACGCTCCATCGGTCTCGCCGTTTTTGTCGGCATCCTTGCCGGCGTCCTTGCCGGCGGCCTTCGTTGCCGTCGCCGTGTCACCGTTTGTATTGGCAACGTTCAACGCATTCGCGGCTGCGATTGCAGCAGCGGCCGCGGTTGAAGCGGCCGAGCCGGTTTGGTCGGCAGTCGGGGAGTGCGCATCGGCATCAGTTTTTGGCGGCGACGCGGCTGCGGCATTGGAATTTGCCGTCGTATTGCTCTGCTGTTTCGGCGAGTTGCTTTCGGCGGGCGAATTACCCGGAATCGAGTTTCCGGTTGTGCTCGACGGCGGCGTCGAATTGGTGGTCGCGTTGGGCAATGCGTTGGCGCCGCCGGTGGTCGTCGCCGGCGTGTTGGCTGCCGCTGACTGCTGGCCCGACTCTGGCGGGACGCTCGACGCATTGTTCGGCGTGGAGGACCACGCGGCGGGCGGGGGCGGCGGCATGTCGGCGTCAAGCAGAGACGCAAAGGGCTGCGCATCGCTCTGCTGGGTGGCATTGGCG
>DATJTL010000368.1:0-23621 GCA_035503415.1 Xanthobacteraceae bacterium | reverse complement strand
GGTTCCCGACATGCAATGCTGCGATGCAGCATCCGCATTGACGCCATACCATAAGGTAGCTTATATTATCGCTACGTGATTTGAGGCACCATAGTAGCGGAGAAAAGCTTTGTTGCCGCGCTCGCCCAATCGAGAATTTGCATTTACGCTCAATGATGTAGCGCGGATGCTGCGAACCTATGCAGATCAAAAGGCCGCGCAGTTCGGCATTACCCGTGCCCAGTGGGTCGTGCTCGTCCGGCTCGACCGCTCCGAGGGTCTGAAGCAGTCTGAACTCGCCGATGTCCTGGAACTGCAGCCGATTTCGCTGACGCGTCTGCTCGATAAGCTCTCCGACAATGGCCTGATCGAGCGCCGCGCCGACCCGGTCGATCGCCGCGCCAAACGCCTGTTTCTCACCCCCGCAGCGCGGCCGCTTCTCGAAAAACTCGGCGAGCTCGGCGAAGACCTGATGGCCACCGCGCTCGTGGGAGTCGAGCCGGAGAGCGTCGAACGGATGGTCGCGCAGCTTGGCGTCGTGAAAGAGAATCTGCGCCAGGCCATCCAGCAGCGCAGCGTGAGCGAGCCGGCGGGAGAGCGCAGCTATGGCTGAGCCGCTTCGCAAAATCGTGCGGCCGGAGCGCGACGAGGCGCCCGAAGCTCCGCGTCCGGTCCCGGTGCCGCCCGCGAAGGAGCCGCCGGCACAGGAAAACAGCGCCGAGAGCAAAAAGCCTCGCCGGTTCGGCGGCCGAAACCGCATACGCTGGGGGCTGTTCGCGCTTCTGCCGGTTGTTCTGCTCGTCGCCGGCTATTGGTACGTCACCGGCGGTCAGTTCATGTCCGAGGACGATGCGTATGTCGAAGCCGAGAAGGTCGGCATTTCGACCGACGTGTCCGGCATCGTGAAGGATGTGGACGTCAAGGAGAACCAGCATGTCACCGCGGGCCAGGTTCTCTATCGCCTCGACCCCCGGCAATTCCAGATCGCGCTCGACAATGCCAAAGCCAATCTGCAGGAGACCGCGCTGACCATCGAGTCGATGAAGCAGGATTACCAGCGCATGCTCAGCGATGTCGCCGCGCAGCAGGCGCTGGTGGATCTCGATCAGACCAACTTCAACCGCGATACGATGCTCCTTCACAGCAACACAATTTCACAAGCTGTGTACGATCAGGGGAGTTCGACGCTGCACAACGACCAGAGCAAGCTCGAGGCGCTGCAGCAGCAAGCGAAGGTGCAGCTCGCCAAACTCGGCGGCAACCCCGACATCGAAGTCACGCAGCACCCCCGGTATCTGCAGGTCGAGGCGCAGGTCGACGAGGCGCAGCGTCAGCTCGACGACACCGTGGTCAAAGCGCCGTTCTCCGGCATCGTCACCGACGTGCCGTCGACCGCACCGGGAAAATATCTCGCGGCTTCGAACACGGCATTTTATCTGGTCGATACCGACCACGTGTGGATCGAGGCCAATCCCAAAGAGACCGAATTGACCTATGTGCGGCCCGGCCAGCCGGTCACAGTGAGCGTCGACACTTATCCGGACCAGGACTGGCACGGCACCGTCGAGAGCGTAAGCCCGGCCGGGGCGCAGGTGTTCGCGCTGTTGCCGGCGGAGAACACCAGCGGCAACTGGGTCAAGGTGGTGCAGCGCGTGCCGATGCGCGTGCGCGTCGATACCAGCGACAAGACCATGCCGCCGCTCGCCGCAGGGATGAGCGCCGAAATCGAAGTCAACACCGGCCACTCACGCGGGCTGCCGCACTTTCTGACGTCGCTCTTCTAGGGTGCGCGCGTGGCTTCCGAGAGCACATCGGAGATTGCAGGTAATCGCGGGGCGATCACTGTCTGCGTGATTCTCGCCACGCTGATGCAGGCGCTCGATACCACGATCGCCAACGTGGCGCTGCCCTACATGCAGGGCAGCGTGTCGGCGAGCCAGGAGCAGATCGCCTGGGTGCTCACCTCGTACATTGTCGCCGCTGCGATCATGACACCGCCGACCGGATTCCTCGCCGGGAGATTCGGCATCAAGCGGCTGTTCCTCATCTCGATCGGCGGTTTCACGTTCGCGTCGATGCTGTGCGGCATGGCGCAAACGCTGGTGCAGATCGTGCTGTTCCGCGTCATGCAGGGCGCTTTCGGCGCGGCGCTGGTGCCGCTCTCGCAATCGGTGCTGTTCGGCGCCTATCCGCGCGAGCGTCAGGGCTTCGCGATGGCGTTGTTCGGGATCGGCGTGATGATCGGGCCGGTGCTGGGTCCGGTGCTGGGCGGCTGGCTGACCTACAATTACTCCTGGCGCTATGTGTTCTACATCAATCTGCCGATCGGCATCATCGACCTGATCGGCATCATGGTCTTCCTCCCCGAGTCTCCGCGCAATGCGGTCAGCAAGCTCGATTGGCTCGGCTTCGGTACTTTGAGCATCACGCTCGGGGCACTGCAGATCATGCTCGATCGAGGCCAGCAGAAGGATTGGTTCAATTCGGGCGAGATCATCATTGAGGCAGTTATCGCCGCCTCCGCGTTCTATTTGTTTCTCGTCCACACATTCACGGCGGACAAGCCGTTCGTGCGCCCGTCGATGTTCCGCGACCGTAACTTCTCGGCCGGCATGCTGTTCATCGTCATCATCGGTCTCACCTATTACGCTTCGATGGCGCTGCAGCCGCCCTATCTGCAGGAGATGATGAATTACCCCGTCGTTACGTCCGGCATCATCATGGGGCCGCGCGGGGTCGGAACCATGGCCTCGATGCTCATCGTCGGCCGCCTGGTCGGGCGCACGGACATGCGTATCCTGCTCGGCATCGGGCTATCGCTGACCGCGTGGTCCTTCTACCAGATGACCAGCTGGACGCCGGACGTGTCGCAAGGCGCGATCGTCGGCGTTACCATGGTGCAAGGCTTCGGCCTGGGCTTTCTGTTCGTGCCATTGAGCGCCGCGACGCTGTCGACGCTGCCGCTGGCGGAGCGGACCGAGGGCGCCGGCCTTTACAGCCTGTTCCGCAATATCGGTTCAAGCGTCGGCATTTCGGTGGTGAATGCGCTGCTGGTGCGGAACACGCAGGTCAATCACGCCGACATCGCGCACAACGTGACTGCGGTGAATCCGGCGTTGGCAAACCCGACCGTCGCGCATTTCTGGAACCCAGTGACCATGGCCGGACGCGCCGCGCTCGATGCCGTCATCACACAGCAGGCGCAGATCATCGCCTATATCGACGATTACAAGTTTCTGATGATCGCCACGCTCGCGGTGCTTCCGCTGCTCATCGTGTTCAATCGACCGTCGCGTGGCGGCGCACAGTCCGTTCCGATTACGGAGTGATGTCTTCTGGCTCGTCCCCGCGAGGGGTGCCCATCACGCGAGCGCGACGAGCGACCCCTGCTGAGACTTTTTCCGATCCCCACTTGCGCGGGAATGCGCGAATAAGCGCTTAGGCGCTTACTCCGCCGCTCCAGCGGCTTCGCGCGATTCGGCGCCTTCCGCTTTCTGCTTGGCCTCGAGGTCCTCTCCAGTTTCCTGATCGACGACCCTCATCGACAGGCGGACCTTGCCGCGCTCGTCGAAGCCAAGGAGCTTGACCTTCACTTTGTCGCCTTCCTTGACGACGTCAGAGGTCTTCTGCACGCGGCGTGAGGCAAGCTGACTGATATGCACGAGACCGTCTTTGGCGCCGAAGAAATTCACGAAAGCGCCGAAGTCCATCACCTTGACGACAGTGCCCTCATAGATGTGGCCGACCTCGGGTTCGGAGGCGATCGACTTGATCCAGTTGATCGCCGCCTTGATCTGATCGCCGTTGGCGGACGCAACCTTCACCGAACCGTCGTCCTCGATGTTGATCTTCGCGCCGGTCTTCTCGACGATCTCGCGGATTACCTTGCCGCCCGAGCCGATCACCTCGCGGATCTTGTCCACCGGGATCTTGAACGTCTCGATACGCGGGGCGTACTCGCCGAGCTCGGCGCGTGCGGTGGTGAGCGCCTTGGCCATTTCGCCGAGGATGTGCATGCGGCCGTCCTTGGCCTGGGCCAGGGCGACTTTCATGATCTCTTCGGTGATGCCGGCGATCTTGATATCCATCTGCAGGGACGTGACGCCGTTTTCGGTGCCGGCCACCTTGAAGTCCATGTCGCCGAGATGATCCTCGTCGCCGAGGATGTCGGACAGCACGGCGTAGCGCTTGTCTTCGAGGATAAGGCCCATGGCGATGCCGGCAGTCGGCCGCTTGAGCGGCACGCCAGCATCCATCAATGCCAACGAAGAGCCACACACCGTCGCCATCGATGACGAGCCGTTCGATTCCGTGATCTCGGAGACGACGCGGATCGTGTAGGGGAACTCGTCTTTTGACGGCAGCATCGGATGAATTGCCCGCCAAGCGAGCTTGCCGTGGCCGATCTCTCGGCGTCCGGGCGCGCCCATGCGGCCGGTTTCGCCCACCGAATAGGGTGGAAAGTTGTAGTGCAGCAGGAACGATTCCTTATAGGTCCCCTGCAGCGCGTCGATGAATTGTTCATCCTCGCCGGTGCCGAGCGTGGCCACGACCAGCGCTTGGGTCTCGCCGCGGGTGAACAGGGCCGAGCCATGGGTGCGCGGCAATACGCCGACTTCCGCCACGATCTGGCGGACCGTCTTGACGTCGCGGCCGTCGATGCGCTGGCCGGTGTCGAGGATGTTCCAGCGCACGATCTTAGCCTCAAGCTCCTTGAACACCGCAGCGACCTGAAGCTTGTCGTATTTCGACTCGGCGCCTTCCAGGAAAAAGTGCCCCATCACCCTTTCCTTCACCGCGGCGACGGCATCCTGGCGGTCTTGTTTCTTCACGATCGCATAGGCCGTCCGCAGGTCCTTTTCGGCCAGCTCGAGAATCTCTTTCTCCAGCGCCTTGCTGTCGGGAACGGCAAGCTCGCGCGGCTCCTTGGCGGCCTTCTCGGCGAGCCTGATGATGGCCTCGATCACCGGCTGGAAATGGCGGTGACCGAACATCACGGCGCCAAGCATGATCTCCTCGGACAGCTCCTTGGCTTCCGATTCCACCATCATCACGGCGTCCTGCGTGCCGGCGATAACGAGGTCGAGATTGCTCTCCTTCATCTCGTCGATGGTTGGGTTGAGCACGTATTCGCCGTTGCTGAAGCCAACGCGGGCCGCGCCGATCGGACCCATGAATGGCGCGCCCGACAGCGTCAGCGCCGCGGACGACGCGATCATGGCGACAATGTCGGGATCATTCTCTTGATCGTGCGAGAGCACGGTCACGGTGACTTGCGTGTCGCAGCGCCAGCCCTCCGCGAACAGGGGGCGGATCGGACGGTCGATCAGGCGCGAGGTCAGCGTGTCCTTTTCGGTCGGACCGCGCTCGCGCTTGAAGTAGCCGCCGGGAATCCGGCCGGCCGCGTAATATTTCTCGGTGTAATTAACGGTGAGCGGAAGGAAATCGACCCCTTCCTTAGGCTGCTTGGCCGCCACGACGGCGGCGAGCACGGTGGTCTCGCCGTAGGTGGCAACGACCGCGCCGTCAGCCTGACGCGCGATTTTCCCGGTCTCTAGGGTGAGCGGTCTGCCGCCCCAGTCAAGTTGCACACGATGCGTATTGAACATTTCGTTTGTCTTTCATGGTTTTCGCGGGAAGCGCGAAAGCCATTAGCAAGACGGCGAGACGCTGTCGGCGCAGCAGCGCTGCAATGCCTTTCAGCGTCCGGCGATCCTGCCATGGCTTTCGGACCTACCCGTAAGTTGTGAACGGGCAATCGCCCATTCGACGAATCGGCAGTATGGCTGCCGGACAAAGAGCGGAGGCTTCACGCGCTCCGCCCGCAAACGCACGGGAATCTTCCGCGCGCGAACTTTCAACGGCGGATACCCAGCCGTTCAATTAAACCCTTGTATCGCGCCACGTCGGTGCGATTGAGGTAGTCGAGAATCTGGCGACGCTGCGACACGAGCTTAAGGAGCCCGCGCCGCGAATGGTTGTCCTTCATATGGGTCTTGAAGTGCTCGGTCAGGTTGTTGATCCGCTCGGAGAGCAGAGCCACCTGGACTTCGGGCGAACCGGTGTCGCCGGACTTCACGGCGTAAGTCTTGATGACCTCCGCCTTACGCGTAGTCGTAATCGACATCGTCATTTTACCTTTCTGCCGGCTCGACCAACGATGCCGGTCAAATTAAACACGCGTTTGGGGACGATCTCGCCACGGTCCACTTCGGCAATGGCGACGACTTCGCCGGCACACGCCACTTGAACCATGCCGCGCAAAATGGACGCGTCCCGTCCGCGCAACAAAACAGCTTGGCCCCTTTTGAGCCTCGCCGTATCTGCCGGGCTCACGGCCAGCGCCGGGATGTCGTCCAGCGCGGTCTCGATCGGCAGGAGGATGTCGGCGAGGCTTTGGCTCGGCTCGCCAGCGGCCGCTCTATGGCACAAAGCCTCGATCTGTTCCAGTGAAATCAGCTCCCCCTCGCCGAACGGCCCGACCCGCTGCCGGCGCAGCGCCGAGACGTGGCCGAGCGCGCCCAGGGCGCGGCCGAGATCGCGGGCAAGCGACCGGACATAGGTTCCCTTGCCGCATTCGCAGCCGAGTACGGCATGATCGGGATCGGGAGTGTCGACCAGTTCCAGCCGGTGAATCTCGACCGCCCGCGGCTTGAGCTCGACCGCCGCGCCCTCGCGGGCGAGGTCGTAGGCCCGTTCGCCGGCGATCTTGATGGCCGAAAACCGCGGCGGCACCTGCTCGATCGTGCCGATGAAGCGCGGCAACAGCGCGCGTACAGCCGCTGCCTCGGGCCGCAGCGCGCTTTCGGCGACGACTCGGCCCTCGGCGTCGTCGGTGTCGCGTTCCTCGCCCCAGCGAATGGTAAACAAATAGGTTTTGCGGCCGTCGACGACGAACGGCACGGTCTTGGTGGCTTCGCCGAGCGCGATCGGCAGCGAGCCTGACGCCAGCGGATCGAGCGTACCGGCGTGCCCGACGCGTTTGGCCGAAAACAGGCGCTTGATGACCGACACGGCATGGGTCGAGGTCATGCCAACGGGCTTGTCGAGCACCAGCCAGCCGTGCACGTCCCGCTTCTTGGTTTTCTTAATGTTCGCCGAGCCCTGCTCCGCGCCGCCTTGGGCAGAATCGGCCGCCTGAACATTGCCGTCGGCGAGGGGAATCACGTCATTCATCGTCGCTCTCGTTGGCGAGGTCGCGGCGGACCTGAGGTGTTCGCAAAAGCTTCTCGATACGTTCCGCTTCGTCGAATCGTTCGTCGAGCCGAAAACGAATCTCGGGAGCAAATTTTAAGTTAACGCGGCGCGCGATTTCGCCCCGGACATATTTTTTGTTGCGATCGAGCGCTCCGAGCACTTCCTTCTCGTCGCGGCCGCCGAGCGGCATCACGTAGATCGTGGCCAGCCGTAGATCCGGACTCATGTGCACTTCGGGCACGGTGATCATGTGCGCTTCCACGACCGGGTCGTGGATTTCGCCGCGCGAGAACATGTTGGCGAGCTCGTGGCGGATCAATTCGCCGACGCGCAGCTGGCGCTGCGAGCCGCCACCGGAATGATCGCGATGCTGTTGACGCGCCATGATCCGTTCACTCAATTCAATTTGTCATCGTCCGCGAAGCCGGACGATCCAATAATCCCTGTCGAGTTACTGGATTCCCCCGCCGCCGCGGGGCGTGCCAGAGCGAGAAAGTCGCGGCCGTGAGACTCGAACTCACAGCGTCCGCTGCACGCTCTCCACGCGGTAGCACTCGATGACGTCGCCGACCTTCATGTCGTGGTAGTTCTCAAACGCCATGCCGCATTCCTGGCCGGCGAGAACTTCGCGGGCGTCGTCCTTGAAGCGCTTGAGTTGCGACAGCTTGCCCTGATGCACGACCACGTTGTCGCGGATGAGCCGCACGTTGGCGCCGCGCTCGACCGTGCCGTCGGTGACCCGGCAGCCGGCGACGTTGCCTACCTTCGACACCTTGAAGATTTCCAGGATGACGGCGTTGCCGAGCAGTGTCTCGCGCAGCGTCGGCGCCAGCATCCCCGACATCGCCTTTTTCACGTCGTCGACGAGGCCGTAGATGATGTCGTAATAGCGGATTTCGATGCCGGCCTGTTCGGCGGCCTCGCGCGCCTCCTTATGGGCACGGACGTTGAAGCCGATGATAACGGCGCTCGAGGCTTCCGCCAGCGTCACGTCGGACTCGGTGATGGCGCCGACGCCCGAGTACAGGACGCGCGCGGCCACTTCGTCGGTGGACAATTTCTCCAGCGCACCGACGATCGCTTCCACCGAGCCTTGCACGTCGGCCTTGATCACGAGCGGGAATTCCTTGCGCCCGGCGGTCTTGAGCTGATTCATCATCTGCTCAAGCGAGCCGCGCATGCCGGTCTGCCGCGCCGCAAATTTCTCGCGCTTCTGACGCTCGCGGTACGCGGTGATCTCGCGCGCCCTCGCCTCGGTGTCGACGACGGCGAGCCGGTCGCCGGCTTCCGGAGTGCCGTTGAAGCCCAGAACTTCGACCGGCATTGACGGGCCGGCAGCGACGACGGAATGGCCGGTGTCGGACACAAGTGCGCGCACCCGGCCCCATTCCGAGCCTGCAACAATGATGTCGCTCGGCTTGAGCGTGCCGCGCTGCACCAGCACGGTTGCCACCGGACCGCGGCCGCGGTCGAGCCGCGCTTCGATCACCGTGCCTTCAGCGGCGCGGTTCGGATTGGCCTTGAGCTGCAGGATTTCCGCCTGCAGCGCGATCATGTCGAGCAGTTTGTCGAGATTGATCTTCTCTTTGGCTGAGACTTCGATTTCGAGCACCTCGCCGCCCAGCGATTCGACCTGGATCTCGTGCTGCAACAGGTCGGTACGCACGCGCTCCGGCTTGGCGTCCGGTCTGTCGATCTTGTTGATGGCGACGATGATCGGAACGTTCGCCGCCTTGGCGTGCTGGATCGCTTCCGCGGTCTGCGGCATCACGCCGTCGTCGGCGGCAACGACCAGAACCACAATGTCGGTGATCTTGGCGCCGCGCGCGCGCATCGCAGTGAACGCCGCGTGGCCCGGCGTGTCGATGAAAGTGATGCGGCCGCCGGAACGCGACGTGACCTGATAGGCGCCGATGTGCTGGGTGATGCCGCCGGCTTCGCCGGCCGCCACTTCGGTCGAGCGAATGGCGTCAAGCAGCGAGGTCTTGCCGTGATCGACGTGGCCCATGATGGTGACGACGGGCGCGCGTGGCTGCAAGTTGTCCGGCTCGTCGGGGGCATCGAACATGCCTTCTTCGACGTCCGACTCGGCGACGCGCCGCACGGTGTGGCCGAGTTCCTCGGCGATGAGCTGGGCGGTGTCGGCGTCGATCGTGTCCGTACTGGTCGCCATGTGCCCTTGCTTCATCAGAAGGCGCACCACGTCGACCGATCGCTCGGCCATGCGATTGGCCAATTCCTGAATGGTGATCGTTTCCGGAATCGTCACCTCACGCGCGAGCTTTTCCTTGGGTTCGGCGTCACGCAGGCCGCTGCGGCGCCGCTCACGGCGGTGGAAGGCGGCGGTAGAACGCTCGCGCACTTCATCGGCGGCGAATGCGGTGACGACGGTCAGCCGGCCGCGGCGCTTTTCGCCGCCGCTGCGCTGCGGCTTGGGCGCGGGAGCCGGTCGCACAGGAGCCCCACCGATGCCACGGCGGGGTCGCGGAGCCTCTTCTTGTTCTTCCTCGAGCTTAAGACGGCCGACGGGCGGCTTCACTGCTGGTGTCAGTTCGGCGCCGAAGCGTTTCTTGGCGACTTCGTCGGCCTTGCGCTTGGTTGCCTCGTCATGCTCGCGGCGCTTTTCTTCGTCGCGCTTGCGAGCCTCGGCCGCAGCGCGCTCGGTGCGCTCAACCTCTTCGCGGCTTTGGCGCACACGCGCCTCTTCCTCGGCAACCTTGCGCTCCTCCGCCTCGCGCACCCGCGCGTCGGCAAGCGCATGCGCGCGCGCGCTGCGCTCCTCTTCGGTGAGCGTACGCAGGACCACGCCCGGCTTGTGCTGAGCGGAACCGCCCGGTTCAGCCGCCGCTGGGGTCCTACTGGGTGACTGGCCAGGCGCCTGGCGCTTGAGCGTGGCGGCACGGTCCTGGGCGGGAGCGGGCTCGGCTGGCTTAGCCTCCGCCGGTGAGGCGACGCGCCGTTTGACCTTCTCGACGACGACGGCCTTGCTTCGGCCGTGGCTGAAGCTTTGGCGCACGACTCCCTGTTCGACGCCGCCGCGCTTGAGCGTCAGCGTCTTGGTCGAGGTCACACTGAGCTTTTCACCAGTATTTTTCGTCGTTTCGGTCATACGCGTCCATATAAGCGGCCGGCTTGGTCTGTTGGACCCCTGCCGTCCTGATTGCTTCGATCGCCCGCACCGCCGGTCCGATACCGTTCTAGGCGCCGCGAACGCGATAAAAACGTGTCGCTGGCGGACCCGGCGAGCAAGGCTGCATGTATCACATTTGGGCGGCCTAATGCCAAATCCAATTGAGCCGAGGTCAGGAATTCAATCACAGGGAGCGGGTTCCCCGGATGACGGCCCAGGACGGCATCAAGCTTGCGGACCCCGTCGGGTGAAGCCTCCGCGGCATGCAGGAGCGCGACCGCCTCCTCGCTCTCCAGCGCCGTGGCTGCCTTGGTAAAGCCGGCGGCGACAAGGCCGGCCTTGCCGGCAATCGCCAGCGCATCGAGCACAGCGCGGAGTAGAAGCCGCTCAGTCCGGGCGACGAGGTCGGCAGGCAGCCGGACGTCTCGCTTGAATCCGCGGGCAAGAACTCTGCGCTTGATCGCATCTTCGAGCGCCGCCCGCGTCCCGGTGACCCACACGCCGCGGCCCGGCAGCCTGCACTTGATGTCGGGGACCGCCTCGCCGTCAGGCCCGACGACGAAGCGGATCAGGTCGGCGACCGGGTGCACCGTGCGGGTTGCGACACACAGGCGCCCGCGCTCGCGCGCGTGCGGCCCGTCGTCGAGTACACCCTCGATGTCCTGCGCCTCTACGTTCATGCTCTCGCCTTATCGCATCACGCCTGCGCTTCTGCGGCCGGCGCCTCTTCGGCGGGCGGCGGAGCCAGATCGGCTTCGGCTATCCAACCGGCTTTAACTCGCGCCTGCATGATGATGGCTTCGGCCTCTTCACGCGTCAGATTGAAGCCATCGAGGATGCCCGCTTGGCGGACGGTCTCGCCGTCCTTGCGCTCGGTCCAACCGGCGAGGTCGTCGGTGGCGCAGCCGGCAAGATCTTCCACTGTCTTGATGTCGTTCTCGCCGAACTTCAGGAGCATGGCCGTGGTGACCCCCGGCACTTCCTTGACCGCATCCTCGACGCCGAGTTCCTTGCGCTTGGCGTCGAGCTCGGCCTCGATTTTGGCGAGATAGTCGCTCGCGCGCGTCTGCAGCTCACGTGCAGTGTCCTCGTCGAAGCCTTCGATGCTGGCGATTTCCTTTAAGTCTACCAGCGCCAAATCCTCCACCGAGTTGAAGCCTTCCGATGCCAGCAATTGTCCGATCACCTCGTCGACATTCAGCGCGTCGATGAAGATACGGGTGCGGTTTTCGAATTCCGCCTGGCGGCGCTCCGACTCCTCCTGCTCGGTGAGGATGTCGATATCGTTGCCGGTCAGCTGCGAGGCGAGCCGCACGTTCTGACCGCGCCGCCCGATCGCCAGCGATAGCTGCTGATCGGGGACCACGACCTCGATGCGGTCGCGCTCCTCGTCGATGACGACCTTGCTGACCTCGGCGGGCGCCAGCGCGTTGACCACGAAGGTGGCGATTTCCGGCGACCATGGGATGATATCGATCTTTTCGCCCTGCAACTCGTTGACGACCGCCTGCACGCGCGAGCCGCGCATGCCGACGCAGGCGCCGACCGGATCGACCGAGGAATCGCGAGACACCACGGCAATCTTGGCGCGCGAGCCGGGATCGCGGGCGACCGCCTTCACCTCGACGATCTCATCGTAGATTTCTGGCACTTCCTGCGCGAACAGCTTCGCCATGAATTCCGGATGGGTGCGCGAGAGGAAGATTTGCGGACCGCGCTGCTCGCGGCGCACGTCGTAGATATAGGCGCGGATGCGGTCGCCGTTGCGGAACACCTCACGCGGCAGCAACTCGTCGCGCCGGACGATGGCTTCGCCGCGGCCGAGGTCGACCACCGCGTTGCCGTATTCGACCCGCTTGACGATGCCGTTGACGATGTCGCCGATGCGATCCTTGAATTCGTCGTACTGCCGGTCGCGTTCGGCCTCGCGCACCTTCTGCACGATCACCTGCTTGGCCGATTGCGCGGCGATGCGGCCGAACGGCAGCGGCGGCAGAGGATCGGCAATCGTATCGCCGATCTGCGCCGCAGGGTGGCGCCGGCGGGCATCTTCCAGGCTGATCTGGATTGCGGGATTTTCCACATTCTCCACCACCAGCATGTGGCGCGAGAGATGAAGCTCGCCGCTCTTCGCGTCGATCTCGGCGCGCACTTCCGTTTCGCTGCCGTAGCGCGAGCGTGCCGCCTTGGCGATCGCGTCCTCCATGGCGGCGAGAACGATCTTTCGATCGATGGCCTTCTCTCGCGCTACCGCGTCGGCGATCTGTAAAAGTTCGAGCTTGTTGGCGCTTACCGTCGCCATGTCAGTCTCCATCGTGTTGAGTTGTGCGCCGATTTTGTTCCAGCGCAGCGTCTTGATGTCCGTTATGTCCGTTGCGGCGCGGCGTTTCCCGTTCGTGCGGGCTCCGCGCCTGCTTGTCGCGCTCACCGTGCTTGCTTCGGCGCAGCGATTCGGCAATGAGCGCGTCGGTGAGTACGAGCCTTGCCTCCATCATATCGTCGATCCGCAGCAAAATTTCGACACCTTCGCCTTTCGGCGCATCATCACCAATGCGTAGTCGCACGCACTCGCCTTCGGTGCCGGTGAGTTCGCCGCGGAAGCGGCGGCGGCCGTCAATGGCGGCAACCATTTCCACCTGGGCGGTATGGCCGGCGTAGCGGTCGAAATCGGAACGCCGCACCAGCGGGCGGTCTATGCCGGGCGAGGAAATCTCCAGCCGATAAGACCCCTCGATCGGATCCGACGCATCGAGCACCGGTGAAAGCGCCCGAGAGGCGGCCTCACAGTCCTCGATCGCCAGGCT
Organism: Xanthobacteraceae bacterium; assembly: GCA_035503415.1. Lineage (GTDB taxonomy): Bacteria > Pseudomonadota > Alphaproteobacteria > Rhizobiales > Xanthobacteraceae > BOG-931. The sequence continues at coordinate 10,511 of DATJTL010000368.1, read as the reverse complement.
GCCATCCGGCCGCTCGGCCATGATCTGCACCGTGCAACCGGCCAGTCCGGAAATGCGGACCCGCACCAGACGGTAGCCGAGGGCGGCGAGCACCGGTTCGGCCAGAGCGGCGACGCGTGCCGCCCGCCCCGGCTCAGTGATAAGCCGCGGTTCGTCAGCAAAAGTGGCGGGTCTGTCGTCCATCGCCAGAGCGCCGTTCTCTCCTGCGCGCATGATGTCCGGCACGGAACACTCCGTACGGCTTCGAGGTAATAAAAAAGAGCGGGCCCCGGGGGAACCCACTCTCAAAGCCGCTCGGATCAACCGACCGTTATGAGGTATCCATGACGGACACCGCATATATAACCCGCCGCCGGGTGAAGGCAAGAGGCTTTCAGGGATCGGTAATCACTGATCAGTAATCAAGATCGGCGAAAAACGCGGCAAATTGCGCGGCTGATATTGATTACCAATTCCTAAATGAGTGCCACCCTTTCGCTGATTCCGGAACTCGAACAGGTCGTGCAGCACGGCACGCGGGAGAAGCGTGTCGAGACGCTGCAGCGCATCACCAGCCTGTTCCTTGATGGCGCCAGCACATACAACGACGAACATGTCGATCTTTTTGATGACGTGTTTGGGCTGCTCATCGAAGAGATCGAGAGCAAGGTCCGCGCGCAACTCTCTACGCGCTTGGCACCGGTCACCAACGCGCCGGTGAAGGTGCTGCGGACGCTGGCCAAGGATGACGACATTGCCGTTGCCGGGCCCGTGCTTCAACTCGCCCGCGCCCTGCCCGAAGCCGACTTGATCGATGTCGCCAAGACAAAGAGTCAGGCGCACTTGCAGGCGATCTCGTCGCGGCGGGTGCTCGGCGAGGCGGTCACCGATGTGCTGGTGGGACGCGGCGACCGCGAGGTGGCGCGTCGCGTCGCGGAAAACCGCGGCGCTCGTATTTCGCAGAGCGGCTTTTCCCGCCTGGTCAAGCGCGCCGCTGAAGACGGCGTCCTGGCGGAAACGGTCGGACTGCGGCCGGATATTCCTCCGCCGCTGTTTCGCGAGTTGCTGTCGCGCGCTACTGCGGTCGTGCACAAGCGCCTGCTCGCCTCGGCTTCGCCCGAGGTCAAGGCCGACATTCACGACGTGGTGGCAAAGGTCGCCAACGAAGTCGGCGCCCGCGTCGGGCCGCGCGATTATAGCGCCGCGCAGCGTGTCGTGCTCAACCTCAGCCGCTCCGGCCAGTTGAACGAGGCGACGTTGGCCGCCTTCTGCAACGACGGAAAATACGAAGAGACTGTCGTGGCTCTCGGCACGCTCGCCAAGGTGCCGATCAATGTCGTTGATCGGCTGATGGGCGGCGATCGGCCCGATCCGGTACTGATCTTGTGCAAGGCGGCGGGGCTCGTTTGGCCGACCGTAAAGGCCATCTTCTTGGTCCGCCCGAACGGCAAAGGTACTTCCACCCAAGGGTTTGACGAGGCTTTCGCCAATTACAACCGCTTGTCAGGCTCGACCGCGCAGCGCGTCGTGCGCTTCTGGCAGGTGCGGCAGGATTAGTAGTCACGTTCTGCGAAAGACAAGAAAGCACGACGCGCGTTGTTCTCGCGCCGCCTTGGTGTGGTAGCGGGTCGGGGTAAAGCCGGGCCACGGTCTTCGCCAATCATCGGCGAATCGCGCGGTCCATTGGAAGTGCTCCGATCGCAGGAAGCGCACCAAGGTCCAAGCCGCATAATCGGCCACGTCGGTCACAAAACGAAATTCCCCACCCGAGCGCAGTATGCGTGCGAGCCGCGCCAGCATTTCGTCCTGCACGAAGCGCCGCTTCCAGTGGCGGCGCTTCGGCCAGGGATCGGGATGGAGCAGGTCGATACGGCCAACTGAAGCTTCGGGCAGCCAGCCGATAAGGCTTACGGCGTCGTCGAAGTGCAGGCGGATATTGCGCAGATCGCTTTTTTCGATCGCCGCGAGCGCCTTGACCATGCCGTTGACGAAAGGCTCGACGCCGAGAAAGCCGGTCTGCGGCTGATCGCTTGCCTGCGCGATCATCGACTCGCCGCCACCGAAACCGATCTCCAGCGCAATGTCGTTGACCGGCGGCGCGAAGAGCGCAGTGAGATCGGCGGGCGCAGGTTGGGACAGATCCAACGCCAAGCGTGGCAGCAGCGTCTCAATCAGCGCGCTCTGACGCGGCCGCAGCTTATGGCCCTTGCGGCGCCCGAAGAACGCGCGCGATTGCTTTTGCGGTTCGCCGTCCATCAGTCGCACGGCCGTGCTGGTATCCCGATCCGCCACACTAGCCGACGCCATCCACATCTGTCGCTTTGCCGAATATCAAAGACGCGAGCGGCCGGCACAAGGCCGGCCGCGATGGCAAGAATGGGCGATCGCGTCGACGATCAGCGCAGCGCGCGCCTGAGCGCGTCGGCGAGATCGGTCCGCTCCCAGGAAAAGCCGCCGTCCTTGTCTGGCGCTCGGCCGAAATGGCCGTAGGCGGCAGTACGCCGGTAAATCGGCCGGCTGAGTTTGAGGGCGCGGCGGATATGGGTCGGCCGCAGCGGGAAAAGTTCAGGCAGGAGCTTCTGCAGCTTCGCTTCCTCGACCTTACCGGTGCCGTGGGTGTCGACATAAAGTGACATCGGATCGGCGACGCCGATCGCATACGCGATCTGGATGGTGCAGCTGTCGGCTAATCCGGCGGCGACCACGTTCTTGGCGAGATAACGCGCCGCGTAGGCAGCCGAGCGGTCGACTTTTGTCGGGTCCTTGCCGGAGAACGCGCCGCCGCCGTGCGGTGCGTAACCGCCGTAGGTATCGACGATGATCTTGCGGCCGGTCAGCCCGCAATCTCCGTCGGGGCCGCCGACAACGAAGTTGCCCGTTGGATTCACCAGGAAGTCGCTTGCCTTCGGCGGCATCCAGCCATCGGGCAGCGCCGCCTCGACGGTGTCGGCAATCATCTCCTTGACCATGCCCGGGGTGTATTTCTTGCCGTTGCGGCTCTGCGCATTGTGCTGCGTCGAGACGACGACTTTGGTGCAGCCGATCGGCTTGCCGCCAACATATTGGATTGTGACCTGGCTCTTGGCGTCAGGCTGAAGATCGAACAGCGCGCCGGAACGGCGCTTGTCCGACAGCACCTTCAGGATCTTGTGGGCGAAATAGATCGGCGCCGGCATGAACGAGCCCTTCTCGTAGACCTCGCTCTCGGTGCAGGCGAAGCCGAACATCATGCCCTGATCGCCGGCGCCTTCGTGCTCCTCGCCGCTCTTCTTGTGTTTCTTGGCGTCGACGCCCATGGCGATGTCAGGCGACTGGCCGTGCAGCACGACTTCGACGTCGGCGCCGTAATACGAGAAGCCGTCCTGGTCGTAGCCGATATCCTTGACCACGTTGCGCGCGATCTGTGCGATCATCTCGCGATTGACCACTGCTTTGTCGCCATGCTTGTGAAACAGCGGCGCTTGGCCGCGGCCCTCGCCGGCAATCACGATCTTGTTGGTGGTGCACAGGGTCTCGCAGCCGAGCCGCGTGTTCACGAGGCTTTCGTCCGCGATGCCGAGCTTGACGTCGTTCTCGATGAACGCGTCGAGAATCGCGTCGGAGATCTGATCGCAGACCTTGTCCGGATGTCCTTCCGAGACGGATTCGCTGGTGAACAAGTAGTCGGTACGTCCCACGGAACACTCCTCCTCGAGCATGATCCCAAAGCCTGCCCGGTTTTGCTCCGGGCTGGATGCCGGCCTCTGGGATCGATCGCGCTTGGTTAAGACAGCCTCGCCCCGATCGCGCGCCGGCCGCCACAATGCCGAACGCCGGCGCCGGCGGCCACGTGGCGCCGGTCCTGCGCACGGTTGTTGCAGCGGAGCACTGCTGCGGTCAAGATGTGGGCTAAAAGTGGGCGCACGCCTCAGCAGCGCTGGTGTGGCGGTTCAGAAGTCCGCAGCATTATTGCCGGAGGCTCGGTCTGCCGGCTTCTCAACCAAAGCCACACTAGATCAATACGTTGCTCGTGCCCTTCGATTCCGAAGTTCGTAAACGAGCGCGCCGTATGATGATGCGAACTTTGGAATCGGACCACTAGTCGTCGGGAAGGGTCGGCTCAGTCCTTCTCGCCGGTCGCGATTTGCTCGACCAGATCAACGATGCGCCGCCGCAACTTGTTATCGGAAATACGCATGAAGGCTTTGGTCAGCGCCAGGCCGTCCGACGTAGCGAGAAAGTCCGATACGTAAGCGGGCGAGGGTGCTTCTCCCATCCCCTCCGGGCGGGCCGATCCCGCAACGTGGGGGGCGCCGTCGAAAAAGAACGACACCGGGACTTGGAGAATCGCGGAAATCTGCTGCAGCCGGCTGGCGCCGATTCGGTTGGTGCCTTTTTCGTATTTCTGCACTTGCTGAAAGGTCAGCCCCAATGCATCGCCAAGCTTTTCCTGGCTCATATTGAGCATCATCCGGCGCATGCGCACGCGGCTGCCGACATGCTTGTCGATCGGGTTCGGGGCCTTCTTAGCTATCATCATAATAATCAACTCCTGTTCTATATTTACAGTAACGAGCCCCAAGATCAAATCGGACTAGTTGAGCTATTCCTGGCTGTACAACTGCTGTTCAAGTACATCGTACTCCTTCGCATACGAAGCATTGCGGCTTGCCCGCGACATTTGCAGCTAAGTTGAGTCAAGCCGTGCCGGTATCACGGGCCTAAAACGGCGTCCGCACCACCACGATACCAACTTATCGTAAGTTGAATCGTACGTCAGCGCCGCCGCTTAGATTTTACTCATATCCGCATAAAGCCTCCGCCGCACCACGATAAAGAACGCAATTGCGACGAAGAAAAGGACAGGTATGTCTCCGACGCGGGAATAAATCGGGGCGGCGATCGGACGCGGCAAGGGCGAATCGAGAACGCCTTCGACGCCGAGCGGAAGCGAGTTGATGACGCGGCCGACGGGATCAACCACGGCGGAGATTCCGGTGTTGGCCGCCCGCACCAGCGGCAAGCCTTCCTCGATCGCGGCCACGCGTGCTTGCTGAAAATGCTGGTATGGCCCGGTACTGATGCCGAACCATCCGTCGTTGGTGATATTCACCATCCAACCCGCGCGCGGCCCGGGTGGCGCAAGCTCGCCGGGGAAGATGATTTCGTAGCAAATAAGGGGAAGTACGGGTGGCGCGCCCGGAATATCGATCAGCCGGCGCCGCTCGCCGGAGAGAAAGCCGCCCTGCTGTTTTGTCAGCTCCTGCAGTCCCAAGCGTTCGAGTGCGTGTTCGAACGGCAGATACTCGCCGAATGGAACGAGATGGATCTTGTCGTAAAGGGAGAGGATCGTGCCGTCATGGTCGATGACGTACATCGAATTGTAAGCGTGCGGATCGGCGCGATCGAAGTGTTCGGGAAGCCGCGTCGCGCCGGTTATCAGTATGGTGCTCGGCGACAGGAGCTTGGCAATCTGCGCCAGCGCGTCGGGTTCGCGGGTAAGAATAAAAGGAAATGGCGATTCCGGCCAGATCAGATGCGTTACGTCTTTTACGCCGAGCGAATGCGGACCGGCGGAGCGATTCGATAGCGCAACGTAACGATCCATGACCTCCTGCCTGGCCGCGTAATTGAAGCGGACATCCTGCTGCAGGTTTGGTTGCATGATGCGCAGATGGACCTTGTCGACCAGCCGTGTTGGTGTGCGGTGCAGCCGCAAGGCGCCCCAGCCGCCGAATGCGGCAAGGACGGCCAGCCCGAGCGCCAGCGGCAGCCACGGTCTGCGCGTTTCGGTGCGGTCGTCGAACAGCGTGGCGGGGCTCGCGCCGACGCAGATGGCGATAAATGTCAAGCCCCAGACGCCGAAGACGGATGCGCTCTGTGCGAGCGGTAGTGGTGCAGTGAGCGCATAGCCGAATGTATTCCAGGGAAACCCCGTAAAGAGGTGGCCGCGAAGCCATTCGGTGGTGGTGAGCGCTGCGCCAAGCGCAAGGATACGCGCCGGGCCGCGCGTCCACAGCAGCCGGGCGAGCGCGACGCCGACACCGGTGTAGATCCCGAGCACGGCGGGAAGCCCGATCACCGCAAACGGTATGAGCCACGCGAAGGTCCGAGCGTCGACCAGGAACGCATAACCGAGCCAGTAAAGCCCGGCGACGAAATAGCCGAAGCCGAACCACCATCCGGTCCAACCGGCGACGAACACACCGCCCCAGCGGCCGTCGGCGGCGCCGTCGATCTGCCAAATCAATATCGGGAAGGTCAGAAACAGCACCGGCCACGCATCGAATGGCGCCATCGCCAACGCCGACAGCGCGCCGGCGGCGAAAGCGATCAGCCATCGCCGCCATCCCCAGGACAGCACAATTGCGTGGATCAGCGCCTTTTGCTTCACGGCGAGCGCGGAGAGTTCGTATTTGGCCGATTGGACTCTTCTCGCGGCGTCGCAGTGCGCGGCGCCGGCACTTTGGCAAGCAATTCAAGCGATCCGGCGGCGCGGCGATCCTTGCGCCGATAGATCTTTACGCGCTTCACCCGGCGCGGATCGGCGTCGAGCACTTCGGCCTCGAACGAGCTCGGGCCGGGCACCAGTTCGCCGCGGACCGGCACGTGGCCGGCTCTGATGACGAGATAGCCGCCAAGCGTATCGACTTCGCTTCCCGCCTCGCCGACGTCGAATTCCTCGCCGATCACGGCGCGCACGTCGTCGAGGCTGGCGCGGCCGGCGGCGAGATAAGAGCCGTCGTTTTGCCGAACGACTGCCGGCAGCTCGCGCGCGTCGTGTTCGTCGGCGATGTCGCCAACGATCAGTTCGACCAGGTCCTCCATGGAGACCAGCCCGTCCGTGCCGCCATACTCGTCGATCACGAGCGCCAGATGGATGCGCGTCGCCTGCATCTTGGCCAGCAAATCGAGAGCCGGCATCGACGGCGGCGCGTAGAGGATTTCGCGAACGATCTTGGTCGCAGCGAGCGGCAGCGAAAGGTCGATGTTTGCGAAATTAATGCCGGCCTGCGGAAGCTCTTCGCGCTGGGCGGCAGAAACTGGGTCGGCGGCCGCAGGGGCCGCCATGAAGGCGATCAGGTCGCGGATGTGAGCCATTCCGGTCGGGTCGTCGAGGGTATCGTTATAGACGACAAGCCGCGAATGTCCGGCATTGGCGAAAATCTTGACGAGGTCGCCGAGCGCGATGTCCTGAGGCACGGCGACGATATCCGCGCGCGGCACCATGACGCGTTCGATCCGGCATTCGCGCAGCGAAAGGATGTTCTTGAGCATGGCGGCTTCTTCGGGCGAGAAGCCGGATGCGGATTGTTCGGCAGTCAGTACGTGTTCAAGCTCGGCGCGGGTCGCGGCCGACTTCCAGCCGAAGAGAATGCGCGCCACGCGGGAAAGCCAACCCTCCGGCTGTGCGTCGCCGGCGCTATCGGTGAGCGCTGGCAGAGCGCGCTGATCGCTTTCGCTCGGGTCGGTGCGCATCTCGTGTTGTGCCATCGCTCTTGCCCGCAGTCAGCCGCAGATCTCAGCGTGCCTTTGCGGCCTTGCGGGCGGTCTTACGTGCCGGCTTGCGGGTAATTCGGGCTCTTGACCGATAGGGGTCTGCAATATCAAGCCGCCGCAGAATTTTGCGCTCAAGCTCTTCCATCGTCTCGGCATCCTCGTCCCGCTCGTGGTCGTAGCCGTTAAGGTGCAGGAAACCGTGCACCGCAAGATGGGCGAGATGATGGGCGAATGGTTTGCCCTCGTTGCGGGCCTCCCGCGCGATGGTCTCATAAGCAAGCACGATGTCGCCGAGGAGCGGCGGTTCTCCCTCCGCAGTTTCAGTCGGGAACGACAGCACATTGGTAGCCTTGTCGATCCCGCGCCATTGCCGGTTGAGGAGGCGGACTGCCGAATCATCGCTGAGGACGATAGCAAGCTCCGCCCCGCTTGTTGACAGTGCGGTGGCCGCTGTCCGCACCGCCCTTCGCAGCACCGTTTTGGCGTTCCCGGGCTCCTTCCAGAGACCCGATTGTACGACCACGTCGATCCTGCACGCCTTGCGCGCCGGTCGCGTCATTTTATGGCCGCTCGCGCTCGCGTTTGCGCGCTGCCGCCTTGTCGTAGGCCTCGACGATGCGGGCGACGAGTTCGTGGCGGATCACGTCGGCCGACGAAAAGGCGACGTGGCCGATGCCTTCGACATTCTCAAGCAGCCGCACCGCGTCGGCTAGGCCGGACGTTTGGCCCGGCGGCAGGTCGACCTGGCTCGGATCGCCGGTGACCATCATCCGGCTGTTCTCGCCGAGCCGCGTGAGCAGCATCTTCATTTGCATCGCGGTGGTGTTCTGCGCCTCGTCGAGAATGATGGCGGAGTTCGACAATGTGCGGCCGCGCATGAAGGCGAGCGGCGCGATCTCGATCTCGGTCGTTTGCAGCGCCCGCTCGACGATGCGCGCGTCCATAAGATCATAGAGCGCGTCGTAGATAGGCCGCAGATAAGGATCGACTTTCTCGCGCATGTCGCCGGGCAAAAATCCAAGCCGCTCGCCGGCTTCGACCGCCGGGCGCGATAGTACGATGCGGTCGACTTCCTTGCGCTCGAACAATTGCACGGCGTGGGCGACGGCGAGCCAGGTCTTTCCGGTGCCGGCCGGACCGGTGGCAAAGACCAGCGGATGGCGCTTGAGCGCGCGGATGTAGGCGTCCTGCGCCGGGGTGCGGGCGCGCACGCGGCGTTTGCGCAGATTGATCTCCTCGAAGCTTTCCCGCGCCGCGGCCGGATCGAAATCGAACAGCGACCCTTGCGCCATGGCGAGCCGAATGTTGCCTTCGACGTCGCCCTGCACCAATTCGTCGCCGTTCCTCAGTCGTTCGTAGAGATTTTCCAGCACGCGGCGTCCCTGCTCGCAGGCCTCGCGCGAGCCCTGCAGCGTCACGTGATTGCCCCGCGAATTGGCGACGACGCCGAGGCGGCGCTCGATCAGCGCGAGATTTTGGCCGTATTGTCCGAACAGCATGGAGGCGAGGCGGTTGTCGTCGAAGGTGAGGACGATTTGCGTCGCGTTGTCCGGAGCGACGAAGACCGATTCACCCGTTCCAGCGGGACCGCGTGCTGCCAATTCAGGCTCCTGCGCCAACGAGGGACGGCTGGTGCGCCGTGGTGTGCGCCAGCACACCGAACAATGAATTACTGGCGACTTCGGTTATCGTGACGGCGGCGACTTCGCCGATCATCGAAGGCGGCGCCGTTACCTGGACCGGCTGCAGATAGGGCGAACGGCCGACGATCTGGCCATCATAGCGTCCGGGCTTTTCGAACAAAACGTCGAAGGTGCGGCCCAGGCAGCTTTGATTGAAAGCCTCCTGCTGCCGATCGATCGCGGCTTGCAACCGGTGCAGCCGATCGGATTTTGTGTCTTCGTCAACCTGTTCGTCCATATCGGCCCCCGGCGTACCCGGACGAGGCGAATATTTGAACGAGAACGCGCCGGAAAAGCCGACTGTGCCGACGAGGCCAAGCGTTTGCGCAAAATCCTCTTCGCTTTCGCCCGGAAAGCCGACGATGAAATCGGAAGTCAGCGCGAGATCGGGCCGGGCCGCGCGCAGCCGCGCGACAACGGTAAGGTAATCCGCGCGGCTGTGACGGCGGTTCATGGCGGCCAGGATACGGTCTGAACCGGACTGCACCGGCAGATGCAGTTGCGGCATGAGTTTGGGCAAATCGCCATGCGCTGCGATTAGATCATCATCCATGTCACGCGGATGACTGGTCGTGTAGCGCAGCCGTTCGACGCCATCGATTTCGCTGGCGCGTTCGAGAAGCCGCGCCAGCGGCCACGGCCGTCCGTTCAAACCTTCGCCGTGATAGGCGTTGACGTTCTGGCCGATCAGTGTGACTTCGCGGACGCCGGCCGCCGCCAGCCGCTCGATCTCGGCAATGATCTTTGCGGCCGGCCGCGAAATCTCCGAGCCGCGCGTATAGGGAACGACGCAGAACGTGCAGAATTTGTCGCAACCTTCCTGCACCGTGACGAAGGCGGAGACGCCGCGCGCGCGGATCGCCGATGTGCTCGGCGCGGCAAGATGATCGAACTTGTCGTCGAGAGGAAATTCAGTGTCGACGGGTTTTTCGCCGCGCTCGGCGCGATCCAGAAGTCCCGGCAGCCGATGATAGCTTTGCGGACCGAATACCAGATCGACCGCGGGCGCGCGCCGGATGATCTCCTCGCCCTCGGCTTGCGCGACGCAGCCGGCAACCGCGATGACAACGCGCCGGCCTTCGCCAGCGGCTGCCTGTTTCAAGCGGCGCATTCGGCCGAGTTCGGAATAGACTTTCTCAGCTGCCTTCTCGCGAATGTGGCAGGTGTTGAGGATGACGAGATCGGCATCGTCGGGCGCCGCCGTTTCGACATAACCCCGCGGCGCCAAAGTGTCCGCCATACGCCGCGAGTCGTAGACGTTCATCTGGCAGCCGAACGACTTCACGTAGAGCTTGCGGGGTTCGTTCATGCCGGTTAGGTGGAACCTAAGCCTTTATGCTTGCTGGTAAATTCAGTTTTGCCGGAGCCTCA
>DATJTL010000367.1:0-2700 GCA_035503415.1 Xanthobacteraceae bacterium | reverse complement strand
GTGCCCTCGGCGAACGCCGATATCTCGTGGGCGAGCGTGTGCAATTGATCGATGAAACTCGGCGAGTCCGCCCCCGGCGCTGCTTCGCCAGTGCCCTCGCAGGACTCTGCGCCCGCGCTGCTCTCTCTCCGCAGCGCCGCGATCTCGCGGCGGAGCGCTTCAATTTCGGCGCGAAGATCGGCCTCGCTCATGGTCGTGATCCTCGGCGGTCTCCGGCTGTCACCGGCAAGCTTATGCCGTCCAGGTGCAGTAAGATAGTTACCTCGCGGCAGCCGCTTTTGTACGCCGAGGCTTATGGCCCCGGCCATGCCGGCGTGATGGACGCGTGCTTGAGCGGCCATCGCCGCCGCGCTACAGGTAACTACCAGCGCGGAGCTTTGTTTCGCATGAACGAGAGCGCAGTCACGACCGCTGCGACGGGTAACGGGGGCATCGTCACTGCTGCGCTCCTCGTCATCGGCGATGAAATCCTGTCAGGGCGCACCAAGGACAAGAATATCGGCTATATCGCCGAATATCTCACCGGCATCGGCATCGACTTGAAGGAAGTCCGCGTCGTCCCCGACGAGGAGGCCGAGATCGTCGCCGCGCTCAACGTGCTGCGCGCGCGCTACACCTATGTATTCACGACCGGCGGCATTGGGCCGACCCATGACGACATCACCGCCGAGTGCGTCGCCAAGGCGTTCGGCGTTCCGATCGGCTACGATCCGCGTGCCGTCGAAATCATGACCGCGCGCGTCGCGCAGACTGGCGGCGTGATGAACGAAGCGCGCATGCGCATGACCCGCGTGCCGCAGGGCGCCGAGCTGGTGCTCAACAAGATATCGGCGGCGCCCGGTTTTTGGATCGGCAACGTCATTGTCATGGCCGGCGTGCCGAACATCATGCAGGCCATGCTCGAGTACGTCACGCCCAAGCTGAAGACCGGCGTACGCATGCTCTCGGAATCGGTGCGCGCCGATTGCCGCGAAGGCGATATCGGTACCGAGCTTGGCGGGATCGCCAAGCAGCATCCCGACGTCATCATCGGCTCCTATCCGTTCGTCGACGAGAAGATCGGCGGCAACACCCATGTGGTGATGCGTTCGCGCGACGCGGGCAAGCTTGCCGCCGCCAAGGTAGCGGTCGAAGCCATGTTGACGCGGGTCAAGGCGGAGCTTGCCGCCGGCAAGGCATAGTGGGGGGCGAGGACGTTATCGCGATGGCAGAGCCAGGGCATGAGTGGCCGGACAAGGGCGCACGCACGGTTACGCCCAAACCGGAGAAGATATTTCCGGTCTCCTGGGACCAGTTCCACCGCGACTCGCGTGCGCTCGCCTGGCGGCTCAGCGGCGTTGGTCCGTTCGCGGCGGTCGTCTGCATCACCCGCGGCGGCCTGGTGCCGGCGGCGATCGTGGCGCGCGAGCTCGGCATCAGGGTGATCGAGACGGTGTGCGTTGCGAGCTACACCGACACCAGCCAGGGCGAACTCAACGTGCTCAAGGAGATCGCGCCGGCGGTGATCGCCCGCGGCGGCGGCGAGGGCGCGGGTGTGGTCATTGTCGACGATCTGGTTGATACCGGGCAGACCGCCAAAGTCGTACGCGCGCAGTTGCCGCGCGCCCATTTCGCCACCGTCTACGCCAAGCCGATGGGCCGGCCGATGGTCGACACCTTCATCACCGAAGTGTCGCAGGACACCTGGATTTATTTTCCCTGGGACACCGGGCTCGCCTTCCAGCCGCCGATCCGCGAGGCTGGATTATAGGGCGTACTATTGTTTGACCCGGTTTGGCCGAAATCGGCTATAATCGCGCAAATTCACGCGTTGAAGACAGGAGATCGCTCATGGATGCCGTCGCTCCGAAGCCGAGGCATGACACGCTCGATACCCATTCGCACGTCGTGCGCCCGGCCGACATGGAATGGAAGAAGACTCGCTTTGCTGGCTGCGAGGTGAAAGGCCTGTTGTTCGATAAGGACAGCGGCCTGGTCACCGCCTTGATGCGCTTTGCACCCGGCGCTGTCTTGCCGGATCACGAGCACGTCAGGATCGAGCAGACCTATGTGCTCGAGGGCAAGCTCTGCGACAAGGAAGGACCGGCCTCAGGCCTCACCGTCGGCCCCGGCGAGTTCGTCTGGCGCGAGGCTGGCAGCCGTCATGTCGCCTGGACGCCGGAAGGCGGCCTGATGCTCGCCATGTTCCAGGTGCCCAATAAGTTCTTCGAGCGCGACGGGCGGGTAACCGACATTTCCGGCACCGACTGGGATGCGCTCTGGGGCCACATCTTCAAGGAGTGAGCATGGTGCGCAAGTTCATTCTGGCCGGTGTGCTGGGCGGCGCTGCGGTTGCCTTGCTGATCGGGCCGGCGGCCGCGCAGATGCCGATGCCGGGCATGAAATTTGGCAGCGGGCCGAGGGTGCTGACGCCGGAAGAGCAGGCGAAGCAGAAGGCCATCGACGACGCCTATAAGGCAGCGAACAAAAAGATCCCAGAAAAATCGGTGGCCAACGATCCTTGGGGCAACGTGCGGCCAAATCCCTCGACGGGGAACGGCAAATAGTAGCGCTTGCGCCGACGCGAGGTAGCACCCCCGATCGGTCGGCTTAGCGGCACCGGGATCAATATTGCGGGGCGGGCGTGCAGACCTGCATAGGATCCGCGTCGTAGGATTATTTTGAGGGTGCGCTCCGCGGACGTGGCGAAATGGTAGACGC
>DATJTL010000366.1:0-3148 GCA_035503415.1 Xanthobacteraceae bacterium | reverse complement strand
GCGGCCGGCTCGGCGTGCGCTGTCGCGGCGCTGCCGTTGTCGCGGCCGCGCCCTCCGCGCCGGCGGCGGCGCCGACGCCGTCCGCCGTCTTCACGCTCCTCGTGCGCTTCGTGCTCCTCGCCGGCGGCGCCCGCACCGGCTTCGGCTTGCTCCTCCGCCGTTTCGGCTTCCGACGACGCGATTTCTTCGAGATTGTCTTCCTCTTCGAGCGGCGCCGTTATCGGCTGTGCTTGCTCCGCAAGCGCGCGCGCGGCTTCGACGGTATGCACCAGCTCGCCGCGCTCGATGAAGAAGGCCTGCGGCGCGGTCACCGATTCGTCGGCCGAGATCGTGATGGTGATGGCGAAGCGTTCTTCCAGCGCGCGCAGATGCGCCCGCTTTTGATTGAGCACGTAGAGTGCAACGTCCGGCCGGGTGCGGGCGATGAGGTTATGGGTGCCGCCCCGCATCAGCTGCTCTTCGAGCGCGCGCAGCACTTGCAGCGCCAGCGACGACACCGAGCGCACGTGGCCGGAACCGCCGCAATACGGACATTTCTCGGTCGAGCTTTCCAACACGCTGGCGCGGATGCGCTGCCGCGACATTTCCAGCAGGCCGAAATGGGAGATGCGGCCGACCTGGATGCGGGCGCGATCCTGCTTGAGGCACTCCTTCAGCCGCCGCTCGACCGCGCGGTTGTTGCGCTTCTCCTCCATGTCGATGAAGTCGATGACGATCAGCCCGGCAAGGTCGCGTAACCGCAGTTGGCGGGCGATCTCGTCGGCGGCTTCGAGGTTGGTCTTGAGCGCGGTGTCCTCGATGTGATGCTCGCGCGTGGCGCGGCCGGAGTTCACGTCGATGGCGACCAGGGCCTCGGCCTGATTGAGCACGATGTAGCCGCCGGAGCGCAATTGCACCACCGGCGAGAACATGGCGTCGAGCTGGTTCTCCACGCCGTGGCGCGACAGCAGCGGTTGCGTCTCGGCGTAGAGCCTGACGTTCTTCGCATGGCTCGGCATGAGCATGCGCATGAAGTCCTTGGCTTCCCGGTAGGAGTCGGGACCGGCAACAACGACTTCGTCGATATCCTTGGAATAGAGATCGCGGATCGAGCGCTTGACCAGCGAGCCTTCCTCGTAGACGAGCTTGGGCGCGGTCGATTTGAGCGTGAGGTCGCGCACGGTTTCCCACACCCGCAGCAGATACTCGAAATCGCGCTTGATCTCGGTCTTGGTGCGGCTGGCGCCGGCGGTGCGCAGGATCACGCCCATCCCTTCCGGCACTTCAAGTTCCTGGGCTATCTCCTTGAGGCGGCCGCGATCTTCCACGTTGGTGATCTTGCGGGAGATGCCGCCGCCGCGCGCCGTATTGGGCATCAGCACCGAGTAGCGTCCGGCGAGCGACAGATAGGTGGTGAGTGCGGCGCCCTTGGTGCCGCGTTCCTCTTTGACCACCTGCACCAGCATCACCTGCCGACGCTTGATGACTTCTTGAATCTTGTATTGGCGGCGATAGCGCGGTGCGCGCTCCGGAACCTCCTCGAGCACGTCGGCGCCGCCGACCGATTCGACGATCTCTTCGCCGTTCTCGCCGTTGTCCGCCTCGCCGTTTTCGGCGCTCTCGGAAGCTGCATCGGCCGTATCGACAGGGGCCATATCGGGCGCCAGGACGTCCGGGTGGGACTCGTGCGGCTGCACTGTCTCGGCGTCATCTATCGCCTCAGCCGTCGCCTCGGCGGTGGACGGGTAGGGCTCGCCCGCCTCATCGCCGGATTCGTTTTCGCCGGCAGACTCTTGCGCCGGCTCTTGCGCCGGCTGTGGCTCTCCCGGTTCCGAAGTGGGTTGCAACTCGTCGCCGTGCAGAGGCTCGGCCGGCTGGCCGGACAGGTCGGCGAACTCGGATGCCTCGCCGGCAAGCGGGCCGTCTTGCGGCGCAACCGGCTCGCCGGATTGCGTTTCCGCGAATTCGCCATGCACGGCGTCCTCGTGCCGGCGCCTTTCGGCGGCTCGGCCGCCACCGCGATGGCGGCGCGAGCGGCGGTCGAGTTCTTCGTCGGCGGCGCGTTGCGCGCGCTGCTCTTCGTCGATCAGCGCCTGCCGATCGGCGACCGGAATTTGATAATAATCCGGATGGATTTCGGAGAACGCCAAGAAGCCGTGGCGATTACCGCCGTAATCGACAAAGGCGGCCTGCAGCGACGGCTCGACGCGCGTCACTTTGGCGAGATAGATATTCCCTCGAAGTTGCTTGCGCTGCGCGGATTCAAAGTCGAATTCTTCGACGCGGTTGCCACGCAGGACCACCACCCGGGTCTCCTCCGGATGGGCCGCGTCGATAAGCATTTTGTTGGCCATTGGCACATCTCATTCGGGCCGTTGTGCCGTCCGGGCCGCGCCGCATCGGCGCAGCCGGACGAATTTCGGCGCCATTGTCGGTGAAAGAAAACGGATCGGAAGCCCCGAGCGCGGCACACAATGCCGACCGAGGCGGGGGCGAGCGCCGAATAAGCGCCGTCCCGACGCTTCGAGCGGACTTTAACTTGCGCCTCGAACATCGACTCCAAACCCGCATTGCGGAGCAGCGGCGCAGGGCGCCACCGCGGTTTCTCCAGTTGCCGACAGCATCGGCGTGATAATGTGGCGGCAGCGCGCTTGCGCTCTGCCGGCATGCGATCGCGCGCCAGGATCCGGTTGTCCTCTTCCTTACGGGCATCGGCTCAGCTCGTCCCGCATCCTCGGCGCCGGTTTATGGGAACCAGTGGCGCCGGAAGGGTCTGGAAAGCTGCATCCGCCTCGCTCCCGTCATCATCCTAAGGGAGACAATCGCGGCGGACGTGCCGGATGCCCTAAACGCGACGCAACCGGAACCATTCACCGTCGGCATGCTCTTCATAAGGCCGGCCATGGGGAATTGGCAAGCGGCCTGTCGTGGGTTGGAACCGCAGTGTGGCCAATTTCGCCATACGGCGAGGCGGGTTGGACTGACATTTAAGTTTCGCTTAACCACGCTTCCCTAATGAATTAAGAGGGAATCGAGAGGGATTGGGGCCCATGGCTGACCGGGCGGCGAGCGGAGCGTTTCTCGCTGTACTGTTGGCCGGCCTGGTACTTGCAGCCGACCGTCCTGCGGCCGCCCCGGCGGCTTTGCCCGACTCATATCCGACCGCGAC
>DATJTL010000365.1:0-6720 GCA_035503415.1 Xanthobacteraceae bacterium | reverse complement strand
GCGGCTGTCTGGGCGAGCCTCGCGCTCTGTGTTTTTTGCGCGTTCGAGAACGATCTGCCGCGCTGCGGAACTGGAACAACGGTCACAAACTGCATCGTCGAACATCTCAGCAGCAGATAGCCAACAGTCTTCGTTCGAACCGTCTACTGTTCGCCAACGGGACGGTGGTGCGGCGATCGCGAAATCCGCAATGAAAGCTGCGCCGTCCCCCAGCCGGGCGTGGAGGGACGTCCGTTCAGAGCAAAAGCCGGCATGGAAACGGACATCATTGCAGGTCTAAGTGCCAAAAGCGGACATTGCGCCGAACGCCCGAGCCACGTTCAATGTAATTGATAGTTCAACCCGACGCGCACCACGCAGTCGGCGAAATGGGTGTGCGTGGTGGTCGTGCCAGTAATGACGGGGATATCAGCGTTGTGCATAATAAACGGCATCGAAACGGCGTTGAGCGATCCCAGGTCCACGTAGAGATACTCCAGTTTCCACTTCCAGTTTGGCGGCAGCCAATACGAAAGACTTCCTTCTGTTCCGGCGCCAACTGCAAACCCGGTAACTTTGATTTCCTTACGGGCGAAAACTCGCGCGAGTGCTTGACCAAGCTGCCCGAACCCTATGATCGCGCAGCTCGTGATATGTCTCCGACTCACTGTTAGGATCGAAATTAATGAAGTGAACGCGGCCGCAGTGCATCTCGCTGACTAATCAAAGTCTGCGGCCAACGCCCCGTTCCGGCGGGCTCTTCGGCGCGATTTCAGATGGCCGAGAGGCCGCCGTCGACAGACAACTCCACCCCATTCACGAAACTCGAATCGTCTGAAGCAAGAAACAGCGCGGCCGTCGCAACTTCCTCAGGACGACCCATCTTGCCCCGCGGGATCAGGGATTCGAACATCTGCTTCGCCGCCTCGTCGAGAACTTGGTCCTGCATCGGTGTGGCGATCGGCCCCGGGCTCAGCACGTTCACCCGGATATTCCTGCCCTTCAGTTCGTTGAGCCACGTGCGTGCGAATGAGCGCAACGCCGCCTTGCTCGCCGAATACACGCCGTAACCAGGAAAACCTTTCACCGAAGCCACCGACCCGGTCATGAAGATCGATCCGCCATCGTTGAACAGCGGCAACGCCTTTTGAACCGCAAACAGCGTTCCGCGCGCATTCAGGCCGAAGGCCGCATCGAAGTGCTGCTCGGTAATCTCGCCCAGTTTGACGGCTTCGCCCGTGCCGGCGCTCGCAAACAGAACGTCGATCTTGCCCTTTTCCCGCTTGACCGTGTCGAACAGACGGTCGAGGTCGCCGAGATTGGCCGCGTCGCCGCGCACGCCGGTCACGTTCCGGCCAATCAGCTTGACGGCCTCGTCGAGCGCTTCCTGCCTCCGGCCCATGATGAAAACGTAGGCTCCTTCTTCAACGAACCGCTTGGCGCTCGCCAGCGCCATGCCGCTCGATCCACCCGTGATGACTGCAACCTTACCCGCAAGCTTACCCATGGCTTCTCCTTTCAGGCTCCGTCTTTGGTCGTTCGGGGAAGCCCCCGAGAAGCTCGACATGGGTCTGCCGGCGTCAGGCATTGAGTACGGAAGTGCGCAGAGCGGTGGTGCGAAATCGATCCGGCCGAACTCCGACGCCGGCCGCGGCGGACGGCGATCCGCTGTTCGTGAACAGCGGAATTGAGCCGCGCTTGCAGCCATAGGGTAACGTCACCATCCCCTATCTAGATAGAAGATGCGGTTCGATGGTATTGGGCACGGGGTTTTAGATAGCGCCCTCGCGGTGCAGGATTGCACCATATGATCGACTGGGATGACGTCCGCTACTTTCTTGCCGTCGCGCGTGGGGGCTCGGTCCGGGCTGCCGCCGAGCGTCTTCGGGTGAATCATTCCACCGTGCTGCGACGCATCGCCCAGCTGGAGGGGCACCTCGGGGCACACGTGTTCGAGAAGTTGCCATCGGGCTATCGTCTGACAGACGCGGGGCAGGAGATCCTCGAGTTCGCGGACCAGATGGAAGTGTCGTCGAACCAGCTGGAGACGCGCGTCTTCGGTCGCGACCAGAGTGTACGCGGGCTTCTGCGGGTGACGCTGGCGCCGACGCTTGCGACACACCTGCTCATGCCGGACTTCGCCGATTTCGCGCGTCTGCATCCCGAGGTCGAGATGGAAATACTGTCGGCCGGCGAGACGCTCAATCTGACCAACCGGGAGGCGGACGTCGCGATCCGCGTCGTCTACGACCGCAACGACCTGCCGCCCAATCTTCACGGCCTGAAGGGACCGGAGCTGTTCGGCGGTGTCTACATGTCCCGCGACCTTCTTGCCGCATGGCGCGCCGGAACGCCTGATCGCATCCGTTGGATCGTCATAGACAATTATGACCCGGACTGGGCGCGTAGGGGTGAGGTTCGCACCACAGGGGTTCCGTTCAGGATCACCGACGCGCAAGCGCAGATCGTCGCGGTACGGCAGGGACTCGGGATGACGGCACTGCCTTGCTTCGTCGGAGATGCCGACCCGCTGTTGGCGAGGGTGCCGGGTACGGACCTGCACAGGCACGGGACGCTCTGGCTTCTCACGCAGGGTGAGACGCGCAAGACCAAGCGCGTGCGGCTTTTCACCGAATTCGTATCGCGCAGGCTCGCCGCGCACACGCCGCTTCTCGCGGGACTGTCCGCCGGCGAGAGCCAGGTCTCGAACCGTCCGCCGAGGCGCGCAGACTAAGACTGCCCCGGCGTCGGCGGTCTCCGCATCGCGCTGAACGCTTCCAGCACATCCATCGGGAACGGGAACACGATGGTCGAACCGCGCTCGTTGGAAATGTCGAACAGCGTGCCGAGATAGCGCAGCTGCATCGCCTGCGGCACGCCGCCGAGAATGCGGGCGGCCTCGACCAGCTTCTGCGCCGCCTGCTGCTCGCCCTCGGCATTGATGATCTTGGCCCGACGCTCGCGCTCGGCCTCGGCCTGCCGCGCGATGGCGCGCACCATGCTCTCGTCGAGGTCGATGCGCTTTAGTTCGACATTGGAGACCTTGATGCCCCAGCCTTCGGTCTGCTTGTCGAGCACGTCCTGAATATCGGAATTGAGCTTGTCGCGCTCGGCCAGCATCTGGTCGAGGTCATGCTTGCCCAGCACCCAGCGCAACGTGGTCTGCGCGAGCTGGCTCGTGGCGGCGAGGTAATTGCTGACCTGGATGATCGCCTTCTCGGCGTCGACCACGCGGAAATAGATGACCGCGCTCACCTTCACCGAAACGTTGTCGCGCGAAATGATGTCCTGCGGCGGCACTTCGTCGACCACCACGCGCAGATCGACGCGCACCATCTGCTGGATGAACGGGTAGAGCAAAATTAGTCCCGGCCCCTTGGTGCCGGTATAGCGGCCGAGCGTGAAAACGACGCCGCGCTCGTATTCGCGCAAGATTTTGATCGAGGCGTAGAGAAACATTAGAACCAGAGCAGCGACGACGACGACAATTGTGATGAACATGGTTGTCTCCTCAGTATCCCGCGTCCCGGACGCGGTGCAGCGTGAAACGATGCACCGCTGATCCGAGACCTTCACAAACTCGGCGTTTGTTACGGTCCAAGCCGCTCATGCGGCCTCGACCAGAAGAACGAGACCGTCGCGCTTGAGAACCCGCACATGCGTCCCGGCCGCAAGCGGCGCGGCCGCCCGCGCCCGCCAGATTTCGCCGGCGACACGCACCCTGCCCTCTTGCCCGTCCCAGGACACCGCCTCGCCTGGCGCGCCGACCAGCGCCTCGCTGCCGGTGACGACCGGCCGCGTGCGTGCGCGGATGAGCACGGCGAGCGCCAGCAGAATAAGCGCGGCGGTGGCGATGGCGGCGCCGACGACGACGCCGGCCGAGAGCGAAAAACCCGCGCCGCGGGCGGGAAACATCATCAGCGCGCCGATGACGAAGGCGGCGATGCCGCCGACGCCGAGCGCACCGAAGGCGCCGATATGGGCTTCGGCGATCATCAGCGCGATGCCGACGATGACGAGCGCGGCGCCCGCGTAATTGATCGGAATGAAGGCGAGCGCATAGAGCGCGACCAACAGCGAGATGGTGCCGATCAATCCCGGCGCGACCGCGCCTGGATTGAAGAACTCGAGAATGAGTCCGTAGATGCCGATCAGCATCAGGATGAAAGCGACGTCCGGATTGGTAATGAGCCCGAACAGTTCGGTGCGCCAGTCGGGCTGCTCGTCGTCGACAGCAAGTCCGGTGGTGGCAAGACGCTGCGGCTTGCCGTTGACGATCGCCGTCTTGCCGTCGATCTGACGCAAAAGATCGGGAACGTCGGTGGCGATCACGTTGATGACGTTGAGCTTGAGCGCGTCGGCCGCCGGAACGCTCACGGCGGAGCGCACGGCCGCCTCGGCCCAATCGGCGTTGCGGTTGTTGAGCGCGGCGAGGCTGCGGATATAGGCGATCGCGTCGTTGGTGATTTTGCGCGTCTCGGTGTCTTGGGTTGAGCTATTTTGCGTTGAGCTGTCGCCGCCCTGCTGTTTCTGATCCTGTTTCTGATCTTGGTTATGATTTTGGTTGTGATCTTGATTACGATCTTGGCCGGGCAGCACCGAGCCGCCGCCGAGCTGCACCGGCGTCGCGGCACCGATATTGGTTCCCGGCGCCATGGCGGCGATCGCACTCGCATAGGCGATGTAGGTGCCCGCGCTCGCCGCCCGCGCGCCGCTCGGCGCCACGAAGGTAGCGACCGGAACCGGCGAAGAAAGGATCGCGGCGATGATCTGGCGCATCGAGGTGTCGAGACCGCCCGGCGTGTTCATGCGTAGTACGACGATGCCGGTGTCGTCCGGCTTGGCGTCGTGGATTTCACGCACGACGTAATCGGCCATGGCCGGACCGATCACGCCGTCGACGTCGAGCACCAGCGCGCGCTTGGCCGCGCTCGCGGGCGCGGCGGCCGGCGCACCTAACAGCATCGCCGCCATCGCCACCAGGATGGAGCAAAGCATCGCCCGGCACAGGCTCGCCGCGCGCGATCGCGTCATGGCCATCGTCCCTAAGAAAACGGCCGAGAGGCGTAAAAACCCTCAAATCGCCCGCCGTCACAGCCGCGAGATCGGCGACCATAATACTCCGCGGCGCGGCGGCGTCCCACTGCGTTGCGCGCGGAAAGTTCCGCAGGCAGAATTCCGATAGCGCCGGTTGTCGCGGAGCCGGCTTGCGCGGCAAGGCCGCGCCGCGGAACTTGGCGCCCGCGCCGTGAGTTAGCCAAAATATTCCAATCAAGTGGAGAGCTCCGTGGCCCAGAGCAGCATGCGCGCACGCGAGCCTCAACGTGAGGCCGCAGGCGCTTCTTCAGAGCAGGACGCCGGCCATGCCGGCAGGCTCGATCTTTTGTGCATCGACACAATCCGCACCTTGTCAATGGACGCCGTGGAGAAGGCAAAATCCGGTCATCCCGGAACGCCGATGGCGCTGGCGCCGCTGGCCTACACACTTTGGCATAGCGTGCTGCGCTACGACTGCGACGATCCGCATTGGCCGAACCGCGATCGCTTCGTGCTGTCGAACGGGCACGCGTCGATGCTGCTGTACTCGCTCCTGCATCTCGCCCGCGTGCGCGATCCCGCCGAGGGCGGCAGGCCGGCCGTGAGCCTCGACGACATCAGGCGTTTTCGTCAGCTCGGCAGCCGCTGTCCCGGCCATCCCGAATACGGTCATACGCCGGGCGTGGAAACCACCACCGGCCCGCTCGGCCAGGGTTGCGGCAACAGCGTCGGCATGGCGATCGGCGGACGCCTGCTCGCCGCCCGCTTCAACCGGCCCGAGGCGCCGCTGTTCGACTACAAGATCTACACCTTCTGCGGCGATGGCGACCTGATGGAAGGCGTCGCGAGCGAGGCGGCCTCGCTCGCCGGACATCTGCAATTGTCCAACCTGTGCTGGTTCTACGACAACAATCACATCACCATCGACGGCAATACCTCGATCGCCTTCACCGAAAACGTCGCGGCGCGATTTCGCGCCTACCGCTGGAACGTGCTGCACGTCACCGACGCCAACGATACGCAGGCCATCGCCACGGCGATCGAGGGTTTCCACAAGACCAGCGACCGGCCGACGCTGATCGTCGTCGACAGCCATATCGGCTACGGCGCACCGCACAAGCAGGACACCAACGCCGCGCATGGCGAACCGCTCGGCGCCGAGGAGGTCAAGCTCGCCAAGCGCTTCTATGGCTGGCCCGAGGACGCCACGTTTCTGGTTCCCGACGGCGTCTACGACCATTTCGGCAGCGGCATCGGCGAACGCGGGCGCCGGCTGCACCGCGAATGGAATGAAAAGTTCGACGAGTACTGCCGGCGCTACCCCAAGCTCGGCGAGCGCCTGCGGGCGATTGAAGAGCGCGCGCTGCCGCCGCAATGGGACGCGCAACTGCCTTCGTTCCCCCCCGACAGCAAAGGCATGGCCACGCGCGAATCCTCCGGCAAGGTGCTTAACGCCATCGCGCAGAACTATCCGTGGCTGCTGGGCGGCGCCGCCGACCTCGGCGTGTCGACCAAGACGCCGCTGACATTCGAATCCGCCGGCGACTTCGAACCGGATGAATATGCCGGCCGCAACCTGCATTTCGGCATCCGCGAACACGGCATGGGCGCGGTGCTCAATGGGCTTGCGCTGACCGGCTTGCGGCCGTTCGGCTCGAGCTTTCTGATCTTCTCCGACTACATGCGGCCGCCGATGCGGCTTGC
>DATJTL010000364.1:0-8486 GCA_035503415.1 Xanthobacteraceae bacterium | reverse complement strand
ATTTTGGTTCTGAAAAACGCGTGCGCGACGGATTTTTGCCGGTGCGGCACTGCGGCGATCGCCGAGCGTGCGTCGCCGCGCGCGGCAACAATGCTTCTACACACAAAATTAAGGGGAAACCCTGTTATTTTTTTTCCGCTGGTGTAAGCGGATAGCAGTGCAGCTCGATTCGCGAGTGCACTGCACCGATGTCGCCATCCACTCAGGCTAGGAGGGCAGCAATGGCGAAGAAGCGAAAGACGAAGGCAGCGGCGAAGAAGACAGCGAAGAAGACCAAGCGTCGGAAGAAGAAGTAGTCGACGCCGCTGTCGGTCTTCGGCAACACTCTAAGTCGGAGATCGCGTCACACGGGCCGGACGACGTCGAGGTAAGATCGACGATCTATCAGATGATCTGCCGAGACGTGCCGGCTCAGGTGAACGACAGAGGGCGTCGGGGGGAGGGAGACTCAAGCTTCGCGCCAATTCGTCAAGCGCACGCTACGCGCGACGAACGGTGGCGAAGTCGAAGGCCGGTCAATCCCGGTCTCGCGCTGGTCAACAAAAACCAGCGGACTTGATCCTCGGACCTCGCCGACGCCCTCGGTGTACCGGTAGTGTGTTTGCCAAGGCTGAGACCGTCTAAGCGGCGTCGGGGAGAAATCCGCGGCGCCGTTTTCATTGGTGAGCCTTTTCTCGCCGGGCCTTTATTGCAACGTCTGCTGCCCAGCGTTTTCCTTGACCTGATTTGGTTGCAGCAGAATGACACGCGGGCGAAGACAACGGAAAGCCGATCGACGCGCGGCAACCAACCACGCTGCGGCGCGGATGCCTGCGCGCGCCGAAAAGCCGATCGAGCTCTACTACTGGCCGACGCCGAACGGCTGGAAGGTCTCGGTCATGCTGGAGGAATGTCGGCTGCCCTACGTCGTGCGGCCGGTCGACATCTCCAAAGGCGAGCAATTCGAGGCAAGCTTTCTTGCCATTTCGCCGAACAACCGTATTCCCGCCATCGTCGATCCGGCCGGTCCGGGCGGGCGAAAAATCTCCGTCTTCGAGTCCGGCGCCATCCTGCAATATCTCGCCCGTAAGACCGGAAAATTCTATCCGCGCGAAGAGCGTGCGCGCGTCGCCGTCGACGAATGGCTGTTCTGGCAAATGGCGGGTTTGGGGCCGATGGCAGGCCAAGCCGTGCACTTCCGTCGCTACGCGCCGGAGCAAATTTCCTACGCGATCTCGCGCTACACCGACGAGGTCAATCGGCTCTACGGCGTCATGAACATGCGGCTGGCTACGCGTCGGTTCCTCGCCGGCCGTTATTCGATCGCCGACATTGCCTGCGTCGGCTGGGTACGGCTTGCCGAACGGCAGGGGCAGGAGCTGGCGCAATTTCCGCATCTGCAGCGCTGGTTCGAAACCATCCGCGCGCGGCCCGCGGTCAAGCGCGCGTTTGCCATCCGCATCGCCGCGGCGTCGACGGTCGACCCGCGCGACCCCAAGGTGCGCGCAGTCCTGTTCGGCCAGCGCGCCCGCTAAGGCCGCTCACATCGACCGCGTCCAGTTCTGCGACTTGCAGATAAAGCCGAAGGCGCAGCCTTTGAGTTCGGCGGTATTCGGGCCGGTCATCGTGAAATAGCCCGTATAGGTGTTGCCGTCCTTGGGGTTGTAGACCTTTCCCTTCCATTGATCGGGCGTGCCGCTCGGCTTAAGGCCGAGCACAATCTGGACGCCGAGCAGCGGGCGCTTGCGCTTGGCTGCATCGGCATTTTCATTGTCGGTCTTCGGCTTGCCGGTCTTTGGATCGTTCGGCTCCTTCAGCCAGATCAGCGCGCCGCACAGGGCATCGCCGCAATTGGTAACGCGGACCTGGCTCTCCTTGCCCTCGGTGTACCAGGTGCCCAGCGGATCCGCGGCGAAGGCCGTCGTGATCGTCTGCGGACCGATCGCAAAGAGCGCAAGCGTCGATAGATAGAACGCGGCAGCGGCCGTGCTGGTTATTCTCATTGGATCCTCGGCGTTGATGAAATCGAAAGGATAATCGAGGCGCCGAACGTTGCAAGTTGGCCGCTCGGCGCGGGCATTGGCGGGCGTTGCTTAATGCTGCGTTGTCGCGGCGGCACGCATCGCCGCCGCAATTTTCAGATTCGATTCATCGCATTGCTTAAACCACCATTCAAATCTTCATCGCATTATCCACATACCGGCGGGGAAAAAGCAGCCGGATTGGGCGCGAGCGCAACTTGCTCGCGGGGCGTAGACAGGGGAGTTGATCATGGCGCGCTTTGAACTTCTCAATAGCGACTTGGCACCGCTCGGCGAGGGGCCGGCGGTCGGCGATATGCTGTTTGAACTCGGCATGATGTATTCGGTCGGCCGCGACGTGCCGGTCGATTTCGTCAGCGCGCATAAATGGTTCAATCTTGCGGCGGCCAGGGGCAACGTCGAGGCGGCGCGTCTGCGCCGCGAGATCGCCAATCAGATGTCCGATCACGAAATCGCCGCCGCGCAGCGCGCCGCGCGCGACTGGCTCCGCCTCAATAACAACCACGAATGCGTCCAGCCGGCGCCGGCCATGGCGGCGTGAAGTAGTGGCCGCGTCAAGCAGTGGCGGCGGAATAGATCCGTCGCCTCTGTTCTGTTTGACTCTTTCTAGTGGAGCGGATTTGACATTCGCTTCCACCTGGCCGGAAACTCGTGAAGCGAATGTCAAATCCAAAAGCTCCACTAGGACTTATACTTGCTAGTGGTCCTTTGATTCTAACATTCGCATGAGAGACAGCCGAACCCGGATGCGAATGTTAGAATCGGACCACTAGGCCAGACCCGCGGCTCGCTTACGCACCGAAAACTGATACATGGCCGCGAAGATGTGGGGCGCTTCTGTCTCGAAGGTGTGCCAGCAATCGAGGTCGGTCATGGCCGCGGCGCCGGGGAAGCGCCGCGCGAACTCATGCAGAACAAGCGCGTCCAGATGGAAGCCGAAAAACTGCAGGTCGTTGGCCGCGAGGAACGCATTGATCTCCGGGAGCGAGGTCCGGTGTTCCTGGACGTGAAAGAGCAAATCCCGGCATTCGCCGGTTGTGAAAAAGTCGCCGTTATTGATGAGCGATTTCAGCAAAGGCTCGTCGGTAGCCATAATATGCTCTCGGCAGCGCCGGATGTCGTGCCGGGTCGGCTGGTAGCCTTGCTCGCCGATAAGCGTGCGCGCGGCGACGACGTTGCGGCGCGCGAGTTCGCTGTAGAGGCCGACCTGCATCAGGCCGTTCCTCCGCAACAGCGATAGCAATATCCGCCAGCCTTCCCAGGGGTTGGCGAGATGATGCAGCACGCCCGATGCGTCGATGAGATCGAATTGCCGGCCGAGCGAAGAAAGCCGCGTGATGTCGGCTTGCGCAAATTCGATGTTGCGGAGGCCCAGCTCGCGCGCCATGCGCAGCGCGTAGCCGAGGCTCGCGAGACTGAGATCGATCGCGAGAATGCGCGCGTTCGGCGATTCGCGCGCGAACTCGATTGCCGAAAGGCCGGTCCCGCAGCCGGCAATCAGCGCGTCAAAGGGTTGCATCGGCTGGGGGGCGGGGCGGACCGGCGATTGCCCTGGCACGGCCGCCGTAACCCAGCGCGGGTAGGGGTTTTCCTCGTACTGGCGGCGCACCGCGCGCGATACGTCGCCCTCGATTTCGGTCAAAGCCGGAATTGTCGCCGCTAGCCGGCGCTCCTGCGCCGGCTCATTGATTTGTTGATTGAGGACGGCATTCACACAATGTGGCCAAGAACGTTCGAGTAGAGCGTCCGCGTTTGCCACAAGATGGAGCGGTAGGTAGGCGCCAATGGCGACCGGCCAGAGCGGTGAGCAGGGCTGCCCGCTCTCCAGGGCCGCTTCCAGCAATGTGCGCAATCGCCCCGTCGCGTCGGCTTCGCCCTCGGTCTCGGAGAAGACATACTCGTTGATGTAGCACTGCCGCGCGAGACTGCAGTAGAAGCTGAGGCAGTCGTCGTCGACCGCGCCTGCCGTGAAAGAGTCTGACAGCAGCGCGCCGCGCACGCTGGTTAGCAAGTGCTCGAGGCTCAGGTCAGTGACCGGGTCGGATTCGAGCAGGCGGCACAGAAGCCGGTCGCTCGCTAATGCGCGCAGCCCATCGCCGCCGAACAATTCGCCTGCGGAGAGGCGCCGCGGCCACGCTTCGTCGATGCGCGCGACGGTCTCCGTTAGAACTCGATTGTGTTTGACCAGGCTGACGCAGGCGCGGGTAAGATCGCGCGGTCGCACCCAGCCTTCGGACAATGCGCGCACAAGTAGCAGGCGAAACCTTTGGTCGTCCGCCTTGAACCGTGCAAAGCCGACACTGCGGGCGAACATTGCCTTGGTCTGCGGCGTCTCGCGCAATTCCAGCGCCCGATAGGCTGCTTCGATTGCCGCCTCGCGCTGTCCCGTCCACGTATAGGCCTGAGCCAGATTCGCGTGCGCCTCGAACAGGCCGGGATCGAGTATGACCGCGCGCGCCATGTGCGCGATGGCTTCGCCGCTCTTGCCCTGAACCATGAGCACGGCGCCCAGCCGGCTATGGGCCTCGGCATGGGCCGGAAAGATATCGAGAACCCGCAGATAAGAGCGTTCGGCTTCCGCAAGGGCGCCGGCCTGGTGCTGCGCCATGGCCGTCCGAAACAGGTTGTCGGCTTCCGCAGCCGGCATCCGGGAGGCGAAGAGGCCGGTTGCGGTCGCCGTGCCGGAACGCTTTTCGGCCCGCCGTTGTTTCCGGTTCATGGCGATGATCGGCCGCTTCTTGATGGAAGCTCTTCATCTTGCTAGCCAACCGGTCGGGGGAGGTCAACGTCTGGCGCAATGCCGCCGGTAGGCGAGAGACTGGCAGGGGCAGGGTGGCTGCGCGGCCGGTTTCGCGTTGCCTCGACCGGCTTGGCAGCTTAAGGATTGTCCTTACTTGAAACTTTGTTCCCCGGAGAGGTGGCCGAGTGGCTGAAGGCGGCGGTTTGCTAAACCGTTATACGGTCTAAAGCCGTATCAAGGGTTCGAATCCCTTCCTCTCCGCCAATTCACTCCCTAACCTTGCGCGACACCTTGGGTGACCCAAAGTGCACGACGCGTGCAGTGAAACTGCGTGGGCACTCATTTGCCGCCGCAGACGGCCCTCGGCTACATAGAGATGATGACGCTGCAAGCACCCTGATTTGGGTGGGCTTCGGTTCGGCGGTGCTTTTATCGCCGCGAGCGCAAAGCACCGCAATGCACCACATCCCGGCACCCCAATAAATTCATGCGACAGTCGGTGGACAACATAGCGGGAATGCTCTCCCGCGCGATCGCGGAATATCAAGCCGGAAATATCCCGCAGGCGGAGTTTCTCTACAAACTGGTGTTGATGACGGACAAGAAGCAGTTCGATGCCTTGCATATGCTCGCGATCATCGAAGGCCAGCGTGGGAATTTTGCCGCCGCATCAGGCCGCATCAAGGAGGCGTTGCGCGTCCGACCGAAATCGGTCGACGCGCTGATCAATCTCGGCCGCATCGAGGCCGAGCTTGGGCATCACCCCGATGCCGTGGCAGCCTATGAGAGGGCGCTGGCGCTCGATCCCCGTGCCGCGCTCGCGCACAGCAATCTCGGCATCGTGCTGCGCCTGCAGGGACGTCTCGAGGCGGCGCTCAGCCATTGCGACGCTGCACTGCGCATCGCACCGAATTTCGCCGAGGCTTGGAACAACCGAGGCAATGTCCTGTTCGACCTCAAGCGGTTCCACGACGCCCTGGAGTGCTATGACCGTGCGGTCGGATTGCAACCGAGGCTTGCGGAGGCGCACCTGGGCCGTGGGAATGTTTTCATTCAACTGCGGCGTGCCGGCGAGGCTCTCGCCGCTTACGAGAGCGCGCTTGCGGTCCGGCCGGACAGCGCTGACGGCCATTTGGGTCGCGGTAATGCGTTGCGTCAGATGATGCGCGTCGAAGAGGCGCTTGCCGCCTACGACCGGGTCGTTGTCGTCAAGCCAGATCACGCCGAATGCCAATTGCTGCGCGGCGAAATGCTGCTTCTGCTCGGGCGTCATGACGCGGCCCGCGACGCCTTCGCCAAAGGCTTCGCGCTCAAGCCGGACCAACCGTATGCCGAGGGCGCTCTCCTGGCTGCGAAACTGCAAAGCTGCGATTGGAACGATCTCGACGCCGAGCGCGCGCGTCTGACCGCCGCAGTCGGGCAGGGCCTACCTCGGGTCGATCCGCTGCGCATGCTGTACGTGTTGGATAGCCCGGCCGATCAGCTAAAGTGCGCCGGGATATGGGTGGCGGACCGCTGTCCGCCATCGCCGCAGCCGCTATGGCGGGGCGAACGCTACGAGCATGATCGGATACGTGTCGCGTATCTGTCCGCCGATTTTCGCCATCACGCGGTAGCCTATCTCACTGCGGGAATGTTCGAAGCCCACGACCGATCTCGCTTCGAGACGACTGCCGTGTCGATCGGTCCAGAAACCAATGACGACATGCGCGCGCGGTTGCGCGGCGCATTCGACCGCTTCATCGACGTGCGGGCTCGAAGCGACGAAGAGATCGCGCAATTGCTGCGGCGCTTTGAGATCGACATAGCGGTTGATTTAAGCGGATTCACCGAGAATTCGCGGCCGCACATCATGGCGCAACGCCCGGCCCCCGTGCAGGTCAGCTATCTCGGCTATTCGGCCACGATGGGGGCTTCCTATATCGACTACATCATCGCCGATCAGACCGTCATTCCGCCAGAACATACGGCCTTCTTCACCGAGAATATCGCCTGGCTGCCCGACGCGTTTATGGCCAACGATGCCGGACGGCGTATATCCGAGCGGACACCGAGCCGCGCCGAGTGTGGACTGCCTGATGGCGTATTCGTGTTCTGCTGCTTCAATCATCCCTACAAGATTAGCCCGGACATATTCCGCGTATGGATGCGGCTCCTTAAAAGCACACAAGACAGCGTGCTCTGGCTTAGCGGCGCCCAGGCGACCGCGCAGGCCAATCTGCGGCGCGAAGCCGAACAGTGTGGTGTCGCATCAGAGCGGTTGATCTTTGCGCCACGCGCCCCTGAGATGGCGGACCATCTGGCGCGGCAGCGGCAAGCCGATTTGTTCCTCGACACGCTGCCGTACAACGCTCACACCACGTCCGCGGACGCGCTTTGGGCCGGCGTTCCGGTGGTCACTTGCCTCGGTTCGGCCTTCGCCGGGCGAGTGGCGGCGAGTCTGCTCCGTGCGGTCGGCCTTGACGACTTGGTGACCGAGTCGCTTGAGGACTATGAGGCGCTGGCGCGCAGGATTGCCGGGGATCCGGCACTCTCCGCATCGCTCAAAGCCAGACTCGCCCGCAACCGCAATGTTTTCCCGCTATTCGACACCAATCGTTTCACGCGCAGTATCGAGGCCGCTTATTCGGCAATGTGGGAGAGGGCGCAGCGTGGCGAGCCGCCACAAAGCTTTGCCGTGGTGCGGCCAGAGTAGGGGATTAGCCGGGCGATCGCCGTGGGTCGGATCTGCGCCATTGCGCTGATTTGGGCCCAATAACGCGAGTCGCATCGGCATGTGGCCGGTCGCTTGAGCCAATCATTCCTCTATTAGCCGGCCAATAAGTATTGGGGAAAAGATGGGCTAATGGATCGATCGGGCAAATCGGCGAATGGAATCGCTGGTAGTCTTTCGTAAGTATATGATTCTCGTGGTATAATTCTACTCCTGTAGTACTTGCGGTATAGGCGTAAAGGTCAGTGGTGTCGCGGTCCTCAGCGTTGATTGCGTGTTTTTTACGCAACACCTCGCGGAAAACGGTAAAGGGGGGCTGTGAGTCAGCCTCTTATTCATTGCTTAGAGGAACCGACGGGGTAATGTGGCCGAGCGACGGAGGGGGGAACCCCAAGTCGACTCGATCGGTGTTTCGGAATCCGTTAAGGCTGAAGAACTCGGATCGAGAATTTGGGGACTCAAGGGGACGTTACCGGGGGCGCAGGCACTCGGGGGAAACGGAACCCTCCCACGGCAAACGAATCGGAGGTTCAAAATGAAGATGGTGAAAAGCCTCCTCCTCGGCTCCGCAGCCGGTCTGGTTGCGGTTACTGCGGGGCAGGCAGCCGAACTTCCCGTAAAGGCCAAACCGGTCCAATACGTGAAGGTCTGCAGCCTCTACGGGGCGGGGTTCTACTACATGCCGGGCACCGATATGTGTATCAAGATCGGTGGCTGGGTGCGGTCTGAGGCGGTCTACGGCAATGTCAACGGCAGCCTGACTTGGGGACCGTTCGCCGGCAACGCCGATCAGCGCACGACGAGCATGTTCGCCTTCCGGGCCCGCGGCTACATCACCGCGGACGCGCGCGAACAGACGGCTTACGGCACGGCCCGCGGCTACATTGCGGTCGGCGTCAACACCAACGACACCGGCATCAATAACGCGGCGAATACGTTCAGCTCCAACCGCGCCTTCGTGCAATGGGCCGGTTTCACCGCCGGCTTGTCGCAGTCGTTCTACGACTTCTAC
>DATJTL010000363.1:0-15041 GCA_035503415.1 Xanthobacteraceae bacterium | reverse complement strand
CCGCGCAATTCGGCCACCCTCATTCTCATCGATCGCGGCGAGAAGATTCCCAAGGTGCTGCTCGGCCGCCGCCATATGCGCCATCGCTTCATGCCGGGAAAATTCGTCTTTCCCGGCGGCCGCATCGAGCTTACCGATCGGCTCATGCCGGTCGCGGCCGCGTTGCACGCGCGCGATAGCACCCGGCTGATGGCGCGTGTGCGCGGTCCGAGCGCGGCGAAGGCGGCCGCCTTCGCGCTGGCTGCCGTACGCGAGACCTATGAAGAGACCGGCCTGATGCTTGGGGTGCGCACCGCCGAACCGATAAAAACCCCGCCCGGCGCCTGGGAGGCCTTTGCGGCGGCGCAAATCCTGCCCGATCTCGGCAAGATCCACTTTGTCGCCCGCGCCATTACGCCGCCAAAGCGGCCTTTGCGCTTCGACAGCCGTTTCTTTGCCGCCGACGTTGCGGCGGTCGCCCATCGCGTCGAAGGCATGGTCGGCCCCGAAGCCGAATTCGTCGAACTGGTCTGGCTGCCGATCAACGAGGCGCGCAACCTGGATATGCCCGGCATCACCGCCGTGGTGCTGGAAGAACTGACCGACCGCATCGCCGCCGGCATGAGCGCCGACTATCCGGTGCCGCTCTATCGCATGCTGCACAAGAAATTCGTGCGTGAGGTCCTGTAAGCCGAGGCTCAAGGCGCCAAAAGGCGACAGTCAGAGCGATAACGGCGGTTTCCTTGACTTTCGCCATGCCCTGGCTAGTTTGCCCCTCAATCGATCGGACTATTTCGAGGTTCCACCATGGCCAAGGCCACCACGATCAAGGTCAAGCTCGTTTCCAGCGCCGACACGGGTTTTTATTACGTGACGCGCAAGAATTCGCGCACCATGACCGACAAGCTGGTCAAGAAGAAATACGACCCCGTGGCGAAGAAGCACGTGGAGTTTCGTGAGAGCAAAATCAAATAAGGGCCGCAGCTGCCATCTGAATTGCGTCGTGCCCGGCCAAAGTGCCGGGCATTTGCGCTTCTTAAGACCGGCAAAAATTAAGACCGGCAAGAAACCGGCCAGAAAAGGTGGCCGGCCGGGATACGGTGTCATGAGGAGGCCACTCGCACCGCTCCCGCGCCGGCCGAACCCCACGGACCCAGGAGATGCGGCGGACCTGAGCACTCCGTAGGGTTATCGTGTAACCAGATAAAGCGTCCCCTTTCGCCAACGCGCGGCGTCTCTGCCCCATTTTCCGGCAATTTCGGCTTTCCGCACGGAAGCTAGCGGAACCTGTGGAGAAAGCAATCGCCAAACTTTCGCCCAAAAGTGGGATTCGGGGGATAACCACAAGAATTGTGATTAACGACCACCGCTAAGTTGCAGAGTGCCTATCGTTTTTGCTCGAATCGGGGCTCGCTGGCGGCCTTTCGCTCGCCGTCGGCACTCAAGCGGCCTCGGGAACCACGCGGTTGCGGCCGTCGCGCTTGGCGCGATAAAGCGCCTGATCGGCGCGCTTGAGCAGGGTCGCGGCGTTGTCGTCTCGACCGCGCAAGGCGGCGATGCCGATGGAAATCGTCACCGGTACGCTGCGCGCGCCCTTCTGGATTGCGAACGGATCGGCCGCGATGCGCCGGCGCAAGCGTTCCGCCACCATGGCGGCGACCGCCATGTCGGTCTCCGGCATGATCACGACGAATTCCTCGCCGCCATAGCGGCAGGCGAGATCGATGCCGCGGATCGAGCGGCGGATGCGCAGCGCAAAGTCGCGCAACACGTCGTCCCCGGCGTCATGCCCGTGGGTGTCGTTGATCGACTTGAAATAGTCGACATCGAGCAGCAGAGCCGACAGCGGCTTGCCGCGAGCCACCGCCTGCTCGATCAAGGTCGACAGATGGCTTTCCATGTAGCGCCGGTTGAACAGGCCGGTAAGCGCATCGGTGAGCGCCATCTCGATCGACATCTGCATGTTGTCGCGCAGCCGCTCGGTGTAGCGGCGCTTGCGGATCTGGCTGCGCACTCGCGCCAACAGCTCGTTCTTGTCGATCGGCCGCATCAGATAATCGTTCACACCGATTTCAAGGCCGCGCAGCATGCGCGCCTCGCTGTCGGGCTCGGCCACCGTCAGGATCGGAAGGTTGCGCGTGCGTTCGAGCGAGCGCAGCTGGCTGCACAGCCGCAGCGCGTCGAAGTTCTGCAACGCCAGCGAGACGATGACGAGATCGTAATCGCCGTCGGCGGCACGAAACAACGCCTCGTGCGGATCGGCCTCGACTTCCACGCCGTGCTCGGCCGTGAGCACCGCGGCGATGCGCTCGTGCGAAGCCGGCCGATCGTCGACGATAAGCACCCGCCCACCGCGGCCGGTGTCGGCGACTGCCTCGCGTTCAGGGGATTCGATACCGATGTCGCGCGAGGTCACCGCCCGCATGCGAAGCTCGTCGGTGACCATTTTGAGCCGGGCCAGCGAGCGCACGCGCGCGATCAGGGCGAGATCGGGAATAGGCTTGGTGAGAAAGTCGTCAGCGCCCGCTTCCAGTCCGCGCACACGGTCGGACGACTGATCGAGCGCGGTGACCATGATGACCGGAATGTGCTGCGTCGCGGGGTTGGTCTTCAGCCGCCGGCAGACTTCTAGCCCATCCATATCGGGCATCATGACGTCGAGCAGGACGAGGTCGCACTCCGCCCGTTCGCAGATCGCCAGTGCCTGCGTGCCGTTCATCGCCGTTATGACGTCGAAATATTCGGCCGACAGCCGCGCCTCGAGCAGCTTGACGTTGGCAGCGACGTCGTCGACGACGAGAACGCGGGCGGTCATCGCGGCACCACTTACGGATTGCCGAGAAAATGGCGGACAGTTTCGATGAACTTGCCCACCGAGATCGGCTTGGACAGATAAGCTTCGCAACCGCCTTCGCGGATGCGTTCCTCGTCGCCCTTCATGGCGAACGCGGTCACGGCGACCACCGGAATGCGTTTAAGGTCGGCATCGTCCTTGAGCCACTTGGTCACTTCCAATCCGGACACTTCCGGCAGCTGAATATCCATCAGGATCAGATCCGGGTGGTGCCTGCGCGCAAGGTCGAGCGCCTCGATGCCGTTGCGCGTGCCGACGGTGCCGTAGCCGTGTGCCTCCAACAGGTCGTGGAAGAGCTTCATATTGAGCTCGTTGTCCTCCACAATCAGGACAGTCTTGGCCATCCCCCGATCCTTCGCCTGCCTCCGGCAAATGCCCGCCGCGGCAAGGGCGCTGGCCTGTCTTGTTGCACGCCGCCCAGCAGCGCTCAGGCTAGTGCCCATATATTACGGAAAGGCAAATACAATCCAATGAAGCCCCGGTCACAACCTACACTAGAAGCGGCAGAAACGCTGGCGGTTCAAGCATTTGCGTTTATCGCCGAAGAGCCCGAATCGCTCGCAAGATTTCTTGGCATAACGGGCATTACAATAGAGCAGATTCGCGCGGCCTCGCGCCAGCCCGGCTTCCTCGCCGGCGTACTCGACCATATGCTCGGCGACGAGAAGCTTTTGGCGGCGTTCGCGCAAAGCGCCGGGATAGATCCGGCCGAAGTACCGCGGGCGGCGCGCGCGCTCAGCGGCCACTGGGAGCGTGATCTGCCTTGAGGTGTTGCCGTGAGCTTCTGCCGCGACTGCCTCGCCGATGCCCCGTCCACTGCGGTGCGCTGCGCCGCCTGCGGTTCGCCGCGACTGCTTCGCCATGACGAACTCGACACTCTGGCCATTGCTCACATCGATTGCGACGCCTTCTATGCCACGATCGAGAAGCGCGACGACCCGCGGCTTGCCGCTGAGCCGGTGATCGTCGGCGGCGGCAAGCGCGGCGTCGTCGCCGCAGCCTGCTACGTGGCGCGCACCTTCGGGGTGAGATCGGCGATGCCGATGTTCGAAGCGCTGCGGCTTTGCCCACAGGCCAAGGTCATCAGGCCGAACATGGACAAATATGTGAGCGTCGGCCGCGAGGTGCGCCGCATGATGCTGGCGCTTACGCCGCTGGTCGAACCGCTCTCGATCGACGAAGCGTTTCTCGACCTGTCGGGCACCGCCCGGCTGCATCGCATGACGCCGGCCAAGGCGCTCGCCCGCTTCGCCAGCGAAGTGGAGAAGACGATCGGCATCACCGTGTCCATCGGACTGTCCGCGAACAAGTTTCTCGCCAAGATCGCTTCCGACCTCGACAAGCCGCGCGGCTTTGCGGTGCTCGGCCAGAGCGAAGCACAAGCCTTTCTGGCGCCAAAGCCGGTCAGCTTCATTTTCGGCATCGGCAAGGCGAGCGCCGCGCGGCTTGCCCGCGACGGACTCCATCGCATCGCCGACCTGCAGCGCCTGAACGAGGCCGAATTGACCCGCCGTTACGGCGAGGAGGGCCGCCGCCTCGCGCGGCTGGCCCGCGGCATCGACGCGCGCAACGTCAACGCCGACCGGGAGGCTAAAAGCGTGTCTTCGGAAACCACCTTCGAGCGCGACATTGCCGATTTCCGCGCGCTCGAACGCATTCTCTGGGGCCAGACCGAGGAGGTTTCGGCGCGGCTGAAGGCGAAGGAGTTGGCGGGCTCAACGGTGACGCTTAAGCTCAAGACGGCCGATTTCAAAATCCGAACGCGCGCCCGCTCGCTGGCGACGCCAACGCAGCTCGCGGGACGGATTTTTGCCACCGCACGCGACCTCCTCGCGCGCGAGGCCGACGGCGCGCGCTTTCGCCTGCTCGGCGTGGGTTTGAGCGCGCTTGCGGCCGCCGCGGAGGCCGATCCGGCCGACCTCGTGAGCGGCCGCGCCGCCGAGGCCGAACACGCCGTCGACCGCCTGCGCGCCCGCTTCGGCGACGATGCGGTGGTTCGCGGATTGGCGTTCGAGGGGCCGGAGGACTGTTAACCGGATATTTTACAAGGATATTTTACCAAGCGGCCGGCGCCGCCACTGCTCTGCGGCTGCGTCGTTCCCTTCCACTGACAGGCCGATACTTCCTGCCAGGCCCCCGAGACCGCGGACGGCCCGTCCGCATTCACCAGAAAAGGCTTGATTCTTTCGCCTGCGGGTACCATCTGCGCACCGGGGAAGTACCGCCAGCGCCTTTTGGCCTCGGCCGGGCCGCCAAATCCCCATAATTGCAGAGACCCGCGACGTTCAGGCCTGCCTGTCGGACCGGAGCAGCGACAGGCAGAGAAACCGCTATTTGCGAGACGATGACACTATGACGTTAGAGCTGAACATGCTGGTCGAGAGCAACGCCGAGGAAACCCTGACCGAAGGGCAAGACCGTGCGCTGGCCGACGCTGGTTTCGACACGACCTTTCTCGACGACGAGATGGAACTCCACGCGCCCGGGTCGGTGAAACCGAAGCCTGTGGCCCCGACCGTTACGCCTGCGAGCCTTCCTGGCGATTCCGCCGATGCCGAGGAAAGCCGCCCCGCGGTCGCAACCGCGTCGGTTCGCGACACCGCGTCCTTCTCGCGCGGCTTGATGGACACCTACTTCCGCCAGATGGGGGAAGCCGCTTGGCTCACCCGTGACGAGGAAATCGCGCTCAGCAAGCGAATCGAGGCGTCGCAGCAAGCGATGCTTGTGGCGCTCTGCCACGTGCCGATGCTGGTCGAGCAAGTCGGCCGATGGGCCCGCGACGCTATTAACGGGCAAATGCGCCTGGCCGACCTGTTCGATCTTTCAGTCACCGGCGGCGAAGCGGCCACATCAGGCGAGGCGCAGGATAGCGATGCTGCCGCTAACGGTGCGGAGGAGCAGGATTCTCAGACTCCTGTAAGTGAAGCCAGCGAAAACTCCGCAATTCCGACGGCTCGCCTGCAGGCCTTCATCGCCATTGGCGACGAAATCGCCGCGCTCAGCCGCAAGCGGTCTTCGGCACTGACCCGTGGTCGCGATTTGCCCAAAAGCCGTCGAACCCGCCTGAGCGAACTGACGTCAAGCCTCGCCGACGAGATGACGGCGCTGCGGCTGCATCCCAACCGCCTTTCCAATTTGATCGGGGCGCTTGAGAGCGCGCGCACGACCTTGGCGCCGGACGCAGAACAAGCCCCGGCGCTCGCCCAGCGGACAGGCCTGCCCGCCGCTGACCTTCGGGACGCGATCGCACAAGTGGCGAGCGCACGCCGCGACATTGCGTCCGCCCGAGAGCGCATCGTCAAGGCCCATTTGCGTCTGGTCGTTTCGATTGCGCGCAAATACCAGCGCCGCAGCTCCCTCGACCTCCTGGATCTCATCCAGGAAGGCAACATGGGCCTCATGCATGCGATCGAAAAATTCGATTACCGGCGCGGCGTGAAGATTTCGACTTACGCCGTCTGGTGGATCCGGCAGTCGATCGTGCGTGCGATCGCTGATCAGGGACGCACGATCCGCATCCCGGTGCACATGTCCGAGCACGCCGCCAAGGTCATGCGCGAACGCCGCCGGCTTTACCAGAAGGAAGGCCGTGAGCCGGCCGCAGCCGAAATCGCCGCGCGCGTGGGGACTCCCCTCGCCCGGGTTGAGCAGGTGCTCTCGCTGGTGCAGGAGCCTACTTCGCTCGATGCCCCGGTCGGCGAGGACGGCGACGCAAGCTTGGGCGATCTGATCCAGGCGCCCGACTCGGTCGATCCGCACGCTGCCACCGAGGCGAGCGCGCTGGCACAGATCGTCGGCGAAGCGCTTGAAGGCCTGACGCCGCGCGAGCAGCGCATCCTGCGGCTTCGCTTCGGCATCGGCGGCGCCGCCGACTGCACGCTCGAGGAAATCGGCAAGGAATTCGGCGTCACCCGCGAGCGCATTCGTCAGATCGAGGCCAAGGCGCTCGAAAAACTCCGCCATCCCTCGCACTCGCGCAAGCTTGCCACCTTCGTCGAGCGATAAGGCGCAAATGCCGCGCTCCTAGAGCGGATCCCGTTTCAGCCGAGCCCGCTATTCCGAGACCTGCGCTAACGGCAGGGCTTTGCCGTCTTGATGTCCAATGAGACGAGCTTTCCGCTCACGACGAAATCGTTGTAGTCGAGCGTGAGCGCGCGCGAGATGCCGTTGTCGTAAAGCTCGAAGGCAATCGTATAGTCGGGTGTTTGTTCGCCGCTTTGCGAGGCTTTGTCGTCGGAGAAATAGCTGATCGTCACCGGCCAGCGCGGCACGTTGGCGAGCTTCGGCTCATGCGCCGCCGCATCGTCGTGCTGCTGCTCGCCGGGCAAGATCTTCTTGCCGATCACAGTGAGCGTATTGAACACCTTCTGCCCGGTCTCCGAACCGTCATAGACCGGGAAAGTCAGAATGCTCTGGCCTGCGCGAGCCGCCTCGATTGCCCGCACCATGTGTTCGGTCGGGAACACTACGCCGGGGTCCAGATTGAGTATTTTCTGCTCAGGCTTACGCAGATCGACGGCGGTTTTCGCGGCGCCGCGCTGGGCACGGCCGTCGACCGTGTCGACGAGGTTCTGGTCGACGAAGTTCTCCGAATTGAATTTGAAGCTTTTAGCGTCGGCTCCTTCCCAGGTCGTCGAACGCATGTCGCTGGTCGACACCTTGCCTTCGCTATTGTCGAGTTCGGAGAGTTGGCGGAAGGTGAGCGAATACCCGTCGCAGGCACTGCCGCTGAAATCGTAGAGAATGCGTCCGTGCACCGCGACGATCGACGAGTTCTCGCGGGACTGCGCCAGCGAAAGGTCGTAAATCGCCCGGTGCGGGATGAGCACAACCGGCGTGGCGGCTGCCGGAGCGAGCGTCGCGGCGTGGCCGACTGACGCGTCCTGCGCGCACACCGCGGCAGAGGACGCCGCCGCGACCAAACTGACGGCGACAAGCGCGCCGCGCGTTGCATTCATGCGGTCCACTATCGACAGTCCTATTCGCCTTGCCTGCGCTCTGCCAATAGACAGCCCCGAACCGACTGTTGCGCGCTCGCGCACGTTTCATGGCTTCAATTACGGCGAAGATAGGGACCTGTGCGCTCATCGGCAACGGCAGCCCGGACTGGCGCTTGCGCGGCCCGCGGCCATCGGCGAAAACTGGCGGCGAATCTTCGCACAGCGCTTGATGCGGCGGACGGAGGACGACATGGCCGGCACGGTGGAGAAGAAATTGCTGGAACTCGGCATCGTGCTCAAGGATGCGCCGGCGCCCGTCGCCAATTACGTGCCGTTCGTGCGCACCGGCAATCTGCTCATGGTGTCCGGCCAACTGTGCTTCGTCGGCGAAGGCCAGCTCGCCGCCAGGGGCCAGCTCGGCGGCGGCGTCTCGATCGAGGACGGCCAGAAGGCGGCCCGCGCCTGCGCGGTCAACGTGTTGGCGCAGGTCAAAGCCGCGCTCGGCGATCTCGACAAGGTTTCGCGTGTTGTCCGCCTGGGTGGCTTTATCAATTCGGCGCCGGGTTTCCTCGACGGCCCCAAGGTGATGAACGGCGCCTCCGATCTGATGGTCTCAGCCTTCGGCGACAAGGGTAAGCACGCGCGTACAACCGTAGGCGTAGCCGCCCTGCCGGCCGACGCCGCCGTCGAAGTCGAGGGCCTGTTCGAAGTGTCCTGAAAGTGTCGACCTCGCTCGACTGGCTGACCGCCCGGCCGATCGCCCATCGCGGGCTACACGATTCCGGCCGGGGCATCATCGAAAACACCGCGGGTGCCGTTCAGGCAGCGATTGCCGCCGATTACGGCATCGAGGTCGACGTACAGTTGACGGGTGACGGCGAAGCCATGGTGCATCACGACGATGTGCTCGGCCGGTTGACGCAAGGCGAAGGCCGGCTCGATCAATTCACCGCCGCGGAACTCAAGCGGGTTGCCTTTCGCGGCAGCGCCGAACACATGATGGCGCTGGGCGACCTTTGCGACCTTGTCGGCGGACGCGTGGCCATGCTGGTCGAACTCAAAAGCCGCTTCGATGGTGACGCCCGCCTGCCTAACCGCGTCGCCACCGTGCTTGCGGGGTATCGTGGCCCGGTTGCTGCCATGTCGTTCGACCCGCGCCAGCTCGCATGGCTGAGGGAAAAATCCCCCCGCCTGCCCCGCGGGATCGTTGCCGCCAAATACCGGCCACACCCGTATTGGGACCAGATGCCGGGCTGGATGCGCCGTGGCATGGGCTATCTGGTCACGGCCTTGACGAGCCGGCCGAGTTTCGTGGCCTATGCGGTCGCCGATCTGCCGGCGCTGGCGCCGCTCTTGGCCCGGCACATTTTTGGCATCCCTCTGCTAACCTGGGCGGTACGCACCGAGGCCGAGCAGCAGGTGGCCAAACGCTGGGCAGATCAGATGATCTTTGAGGGCTTCCGTCCATGAGGCCGTCCATAGGGCCGTCCATAAGGCCGTCCACTAGGCAGCCCATGGGGCGCGCATGAACGATCTGTGCAGCAAGCCGATGCCAACGCTGACAAATTCACAAGCCGAACCGGGCTGTGCGGTACCGCTGCGTGCAGTCGGCGCCATTGCCGAGATCGGCAAAGCGGCGTGGGACGCCTGCGCCAATCCGGAGGCAAATGCTCGCGATTGCAGCGGCTTCAGTGCCGCGGCTCAGCAAACCGCCGAAAACAGCGCGCCGCCCGCAGCCGAGGATCAGCATCAAGAATCTGTCTATAACCCATTTATTTCCCACGATTTTCTTTCGGCATTGGAGGAGTCCCGTTCGGTCGGAGCACGCACCGGATGGCAGGTCCAGCATCTCCTCGCCACCACCGCGGACGGCACGCTGGTTGGGGCCGCTCCCTGCTACATCAAGAGCCATTCGCGCGGCGAGTACGTCTTCGACCGCGGTTGGGCCGAGGCCTACGAGCGCGCCGGCGGCGACTATTACCCGAAGCTGCAGGTCGCCGTGCCGTTCACGCCGGCGACCGGGCGGCGGCTTCTGGTCCGGCCGGGGCCTCAGGCCCCGGTGATCCGCCAAACTCTGGCGCGCGGCTTGATCGAACTTTGCCGACGCGACGACGCCTCGGGCGTGCACGTGACATTCGCCATCGAACCGGAATTCCGCTCTCTCGGCGAACTCGGATTCCTCCAGCGCACGGACCAGCAATTCCACTGGCAGAACCAGGGTTACGCGAGCTTCGACGACTTCCTCGCCGCGTTAGCCTCGCGCAAGCGCAAAACCATCCGCCGCGAACGCCACGATGCGCTGGAGAGTGGCATCAGCGTGCACTGGCTCACCGGCAGCGATCTTACCGAGGAGGTTTGGGACGCGTTTTTCGCCTTCTACATGGAGACCGGCTCGCGCAAATGGGGCCGGCCGTATCTGACGCGCGAATTCTATTCGCTGATCGGCGAGAAGATGGCCGACCGCATCCTGCTGGTGATGGCCAAGCGCGCCGGGCGCTGGATTGCCGGCGCGATCAATTTTATCGGCTCGCACACGTTGTTCGGCCGCCATTGGGGCGCCGTTGAGCACCACCCGTTCCTGCATTTCGAGCTGTGCTATTATCAGGCGATCGACTACGCGATTGCCCGCAAGCTGCCTTACGTCGAGGCCGGCGCGCAGGGCGAACACAAGATCTTCCGCGGCTATATGCCCAGAACCACCTATTCGGCCCATTACATCGCCAATCCGGGGCTGCGGCGGGCAATCGCCGATTATCTCGTGCGCGAGCGCGCCTATGTGGAATCGGTCGGGGCCGAACTTGCCGCTGCCGCGCCTTACCGCAAGGATTTGGTGATTGGTCAGCATTAGCGCCGGAGACAACGATGCCGAGCTACGACCCCAACAACGTCTTTGCCAAAATCCTGCGCGGCGAACTGCCCGCCCATAAGGTCTACGAGGACGAGAAGGCATTCGCCTTTCTCGACATCATGCCGCGGGCGCCGGGTCATACGCTGGTGATCCCGAAGGCCCCTGCCCGCACCTTTCTCGATATCGCCGCGGACGATCTCGCTCACCTGATCAAGGTGACCCAGACGATCGCGCGCGCGGCGGTGAAGGTGTTCGATGCCGATGGACTAACCATCCAGCAGTTCAACGAGCCCGCCGGCGGTCAGGTGGTGTTTCACCTGCACATCCACGTCATGCCGCGCAAGAACGGCGTGCCGCTC
This sequence comes from Xanthobacteraceae bacterium, assembly GCA_035503415.1. Classification (GTDB taxonomy): domain Bacteria; phylum Pseudomonadota; class Alphaproteobacteria; order Rhizobiales; family Xanthobacteraceae; genus BOG-931. The sequence continues at coordinate 4,061 of DATJTL010000363.1, read as the reverse complement.
AAGCCGCCGGCGAGCGTCAAGGAGGAGCAGGCGGTATTATCCGACCAGGCACTTCGGCTCTCGGCGGCGCTGAATGGGAAGTAACGAATAGGGGATTGCTGCCGGATCTTTATCCGATGAGACAGATCCTTACCCAAAGAGGCAGAAATCCGGCCATCCGACGAGATCGTGCTCCGGCCGAAGGCTGGGACGCAGTCGAAGCAACAAAATCGTTCGCGCTCTAACGGCCGCGCGAGACGCGTTCAATCTCGGCGCGTACCAACCGCTCGACCATGGCGGGCAGGTTCTCGTCGAGCCACGCTTTGAGCATCGGGCGGAGCATTTCGCGCACCAAATCCTCGAGCGTCTTGGCGTTCTGCACCAGCACAGTCTGCGCCAGCGAGTTGAACGCCGAATCGACCGCCGCGGTGGTCGACCGCGACAGCAGGCGCGACGTGATATCGGCGGCGGCCTGTGGCGCCGGTTTCTCGGGTTCGTCGTCGAACCCTACGTCGGAACCACCATCGATCGTGCGGAATACCGGCGCTGGCGCAGCCGCAGGCGGCGCTGCCGGAGCAGGCATCGGCGCCGCCATTGATTCGGTCAGTTCAAGAATGTCGGCCGATTGCTCATCCACGGCCGCGTTCTTGACCGCGGCCGGCGCCTCGACCGGGCTCACCGGCGGCGGCGTTACGCGCGGCGGAGCCGCCGGCATCCGCGGTGGTGGCACCGCGGGCCTTACGACCGGAGCGACCGGTTTAGGCGCTTCCGGCGCCTGATGCGCCGACTTGGTCGCGTCGTCATCGGCGATAATTCGGCGAATGGAGGCGAGAATTTCCTCCATCGAAGGTTCGTTCGATTTCGCCGGCTGCGTCATGCCCGCATCCCCGCTGCCTGCTACACGTCTCGTGTGCTCTGCTCTGTGCCGCCCCACAAGGCTTGATGCCTTGTCCCTCTCCCCACCGGCGGCCCTTATACCGTCCCTACGCCTCGTGCCGCCCGGCGAATCACGGGAAGTCTACTCTGCGATGCAGGACGTTAAGTTGCCGTTAAGTATGTCATGGCGGAACTACAACGCAAGTCAGCGTGTACAAATCTGTCTGCGCAAGGTGCCGTATTAACGGCCGTCGGGAGTACGTAGGCCGAACCAGGCATCGCGCACCTGCTGATAATGCACCTGCGGATCGTAGATCGGGGTGTTGAGACCAAGGTGCTGCACCGACAGCGCTCCGACAGCGGCGAGCAGCGTGTAGGACGCAACGACACGGTCGTGTTGCGCGGTGACCAAAGCCACCCGCGCATTGACCAATTCCTGCTGCGCGTTGAGCACGTCAAGCGTCGTGCGCTCGCCTACTCGCGCCTCCTCGCGCACGCCGTCGAGCGCGATCTCGGCGGCATTGACCTGCGCGGTCGTCGCCTCGATCTGCGCCTTGGCGGCGTCGAGCTGCCCCCAGCTCTGCACCACCGTTGCCCGCGCCTGATCGCGGTTGACGTCGAGGTTGAGCCGCTGCTGCCCCAGCGTCTCTTTCGACTGCCGGATCGCCGAATATTCGCCGCCGCCCTGGTAAAGCGGGATGGTCAGCTGGCCGACCACCGAGGCGAGAAACTGCCTGGTGGTACTATAGACCGGATACCAGTTCTCGCCCGCGCTCGCGGTCAACGTGAGGTTGGGATAGAGCGAGCCCTCGTTGATCTTGACTGCGAGTTCGGCCATGTCGACGCCGTAGGCGGCGGCGAGCACCGACGGACTCTGCTGCTCGCCCTGTATAATGGCGCCGTTGAGGCTTGGCGGCGAAAAGTGGTCGACCGGGGTGCCCGGCGCGAGCTTGCCCGGCGCGACGCCGATGACACGGCGATAGTTGGCGAGCGAGGTGATGTAGTTCGACTGCGCGCCGAGCAAGGACGAGCGTCCGGCGGCCAGCCGCGATTCGGCCTGCGCGACGTCGGTGCGCGTGACCTCGCCGACGTTGTAACGGTCGCGTGTCTGTTTCAACTGCTCGGTAAGGACCTCGACGTTGCGGCGGTTGAGTTCGAGGATGGCTCCGTCGCGAAGCAGATTCATGTAGGCGGTGGCGGCGTCGAGCAGCACCTGCTGCTCGGTTACGCGCAGGGTTTCGCGCGCCCCCATCACCTGGCTTTCCGCCTGGCGCACGCGATTTGCTGTCTGAAGCCCGTTATAGAGAGTCTCGGTCGCGTCTGCGGTGACCCCGCGCGAGACATAAGCCGTACTGACGCTTGTGGTGCCGATGACGGAACCGGCCGCGGGGGTGCCGTTCGCGCCAAAGGTCCGCGTCTTAATGTCGGTGTAGTTGTCGCCGCCGGTGCTGACAATGCTGAGCTTGGGCCGATAGCCCGACAGCGCCTGCGGAACGTTCTCGTCGGTCGCGCGCAACGCCGCGCGCTGCGCGTTGAGCGACGGATTATTCTGGTAGGCCTGCACCAGCGCCCACTCGAGCGTGTCGGCTGAAGCACCGCCGGGAGCGAACGCAACAGCGCTGCCGCTCAGGGCGAGGCTGGCGACTCTCAGGATAAACGCCCGCACCCCGTTACGACGCATGACCGGCTATGACCCCACGCACCCCCGCAACTCCCGCACTGCTGACGTTCGACCATCGCCGAGCGCGCATTACGCCCCTTCTCCGCCGCTGCGTTGGCGGCAGAGCCGAACCGCGGAGATTATGCGCCCGTGCAGCGGCGAAAAACCCCCGACAAGCGGCTTCGATGACGAATTCTCAACAATGGCACATAAGCGCCACAGGTAACGCCGCGTAAATTTCCAAGCGGCGAAATCCCTGGCGGGCGCAGCCGCCGATGCCCGAATAATGTTAGAAAACGAAGGCAGGTGGCGCCACGAACCCGGGCAAGAGCGGTGCCGCGGCGTCGAAAATCGGCCGGCCGGCAAGATGGCCCTCGACAGGCCGGAAGATCGTCGCCTTGGCGGCCGGCGGCCGGCCGAAAATGCCGGCGAGCCGCCCACCCGGCTTGAGCTGACGGCCGAGCGCCTCGGGCGCGATCTCGCTCGCTCCGTTGAGCAGAATGACATCGTAGGGCGCCGCGGCAGGCCAGCCTGCGGCCAGCGGCCCGGTCACGACCGTGACATTGCCGGCGCCGTTTTGCGCAAGTGCCTCCTTAGCCTGGCTGGCCAATTGCGCGTCCTCTTCAAGCGCCACAACCGAGCCCACCAATCGCGCCATGATGGCGGAGGAATAGCCAAACCCGCAACCGACATCGAGCACCTGCTGGTCGCCTTGGAGTTGCGCGGCCTGCAGCAGCTTGGCCAGCACCATCGGCTTGAGAATGACGCGGCCCTTGGCGATCTCCAGATCGCTATCGACGTAGGCTTGAGCGGCCAGGCGCGGCGGCACGAAGTGCTCGCGCGGCACGGCGAGCATCGCCGCGATCAAGTCGGGATTATGGACGTCGGCGGTGCGGACCTGTCCATCGACCATCATCCGGCGCGCGGTAGCGCTGTCGAACATGTCCTCGACCCCTATATTCGATGCGGCGCTTTTTCGTTGACGCGCGCGTTTTGCGGCAGCCTTGGGGAAAACGCAAGCGCGGCTTTCAGGGCGAGGACGATGGCACGCCGCTCGATGGCCGGGCGCCAAGATGGCGACACCGCGCGGCAATGTCGCGGAGCTTTAGCCCTGGAGATTTGACTTTGGCGAGGAGCCTAAGCCCTACCGTTGCCGGGAGCCGGAGCATCCTCTATAGACCAAGCTTGACGCCGCTGGACCAAGCAAGCCAACCGGCGGCGTCGAACGGCCACGTGGCGGAGTGGTTACGCAACGGTCTGCAAAACCGTGTACCCCGGTTCAATTCCGGGCGTGGCCTCCAGCCTTCTCAGGCGGAGCGTCGTAGAAGCCGCCGTCGAAGCTCGTGGGCCAAGGCTTGACCGCCGCACCTGCCGCGGCCCGGCGGGCTCGCCGCCGCGACACCGAGCCGACCAGCAACCGGATATTCGGCTCCTTCCCGCTTTCAATGCCGCAGCAGCTTTGTTATATGCGCCTGCACATTACCTTTGAGCCCTGTTCCCCGGTAGCTCAGCGGTAGAGCAACCGGCTGTTAACCGGTTGGTCGCT